>DATJGP010000001.1:0-20797 GCA_035494915.1 Candidatus Eiseniibacteriota bacterium
GGGATTCACGCTCGTGGAGCTCCTCATCGTGATCGTGGTGGTCTCGATCGCCGGGCTCGTCCTCTCGGGCGTGCTGAACGAGGCCGCGCGCACGTATGCGTTCGTGGACGTGGAAAAGGAGCTCGTCCAGGAATCGCGCTACGCCAAGGAGCGCATGACCCGCGAGGTCATGGCGGCGCGCGGAGGCATTCGCGCGGCGGGGGCGCGGTCGATCACCGTGGTCGACGCCGACTCAGCCGTGGTGACCTTCGCGTGGGACGGAGTCCGGGGGAGCGACCTCGTCTGCGTGCGGGACGGCTCGCGCGCGCCGCTCGCGTCGAACGTCGACTCGCTCGCCTTCGCGTACTTCGACGGCTCCGGCCGGCCGCTTCGGTCGGCGGATCCGAGGAGCCTTCGCCGCGTCTCGATCTTCCTCCGCCTCGCCCGCGATGGTCACGAGGTCTCCGGGGTGGGGAGCGCGTTCCTGAGGTCCTCCACATGAGCGCGCGCGCCACGACCATCGCGCCGCGCGCCGTGGCGGCCGACGCCGGCTTCTCGATCGTGCTCGTGGTCTCGACGATCCTCGTGCTCATCGTGCTCGGGCTGGGCGTCGTCACGCTTGTCACCGAGGACTCCGATCTCTCCGGTACGCAGGTTGCGTCCGACCAGGCCTTCTACGTGGCGCAGGCCGGACTCGAGTACGCCGTGGAGAAGGCGGCCTCGTCCCCGACCTGGAACGGGCTTCCGTCGCCCGGCAAGACCGTGGGCGCCGGCTCGTTCTGGATCCAGGCGCCCGACACGCTCGATCCGGCCAAGCGGCCGCTCGCGCACGGGCGGAAGCGTATCGTCGCCGTCGGCAAGGTGGGCGGGGCCACGCGCGTGCTCGAGATCCAGGTCGCGCCCGGAACCATCAGCACCATCGCGGGCGGCGACAGCGCGGCGTGGGATCCCGAGGGACTCGCGGTGGCTCCGAGCGGCGATCTGGTCGTCGCCGATCCCGCGGCCCATCTCGTGCGTCGCGTCGACGTGGTGACCGGCGTGGTCTCCATCGTGGCCGGGACCGGCGTGCCCGGCTCGACGGGAGACGGCGGCCGCGCCGAGAACGCGCGGCTCAAGGCGCCGCGCGGCGTCTGCTTCGGTCCGGGGGGCGATCTCTACATCGCGGACATGGGGGCGAACGTGGTGCGCAAGGTCTCCGCGGCGTCGGGCGCGATCACGCGGGTCGCGGGGAACGGCGATCCCGGATCGTCAGGCGACGGTGGTCCTGCGACCTCCGCCCGGCTCTCCGCTCCGTGCGGCATCTCGGTCACCGACGCGGGCGACCTCGTGATCGCGGAGCGCGGAGGGAACCGCGTCCGCCTGGTCTCGGCGGACGGGCTCATCTCCACCGTCGCGGGCAGCGGCGCGGCCGGCTTCGGCGGCGACAGCGGTCCCGCTTCCTCGGCCCGGCTCCGCGCGCCCGAGGACGTGGCGCTCGGACCGAACGGAGATCTCTACGTGGCCGACACGGGGAACCACGCCGTCCGCCGCGTCGCGCGCGCGACCGGAATCATCACGACGGTCGCGGGCACCGGGGCGCCGGGCTTCGGCGGCGATGGAAGCGCGGCCGCGCTTGCCTCGCTCTCGGGACCGCGCGCGCTCGAGGTCAGCTCCGGCGGCGACGTCTACATCGCGGACACGGGAAACGAGCGCATCCGCCGGATCGAGATCGCGACCGCCGCCATCACCACCGTCGCGGGCACGGGTGAGCCCGGATTCCAGGGGGATGGGGGACCGTCGAGCCAGGCGCGTCTGCATGCGCCCGTCGGGCTCGCGTTCACGCCGTCGGGTGAGTTCTACGTCGGCTGCCGTCTCAACGGCCGCGTGCGCAAGGTGACCGGCGTCCTCTCGGTCGTCGCCTGGTCGGAGTCCCGGCCGTGAGCGCGCTCACGCGCCGCCTGGGCGCGCTCTTCGGCGATTCGAGCCGCGCGGTGGTCGGCGTCGAGCGGGGCCAGGCGTGGGCGCGCGTGCTCGCACCCGGCGAATCGCCGCACGCGGGCGCGTCGCTCCGGGAGCTCGTCGAAGCGCTGGGCTTGAGCGGACGCGCCGCCGTCGCGATGCTCGAGGGGAGCGAGGTCGTCGTGCGCCGCCTCACGCTGCCGCCGATCAAGGGGGCCGACCTCAGGGCCGCGCTCGCACTCGAATGCCGCAACCTGATCAACGACCCCATCGAGGAGGCGGTGATCCGCCACGAGGTGCTGGGCCCCTCGGTTCTCGGGACGGGCATCGATGTCCTCGTCGCCGTGGCGCCCAGGCGCGCCGTGGAAGAGACGACCCGGGCGCTCGAAGCGGCGGGGCTCGTCCCGCGGCGCCTCACGATCCGCGCGGTGGCGCTCCGCTCGCTCCTCCGTTCGCAGCGATCGCTCGACCGCGAGGACGAGGTGGCCTATCTCGACCTGGGTCCCCGCGAGAGCCACATCACCATCGTCCGCGGGGACGAGATCCGGTTCACGCGCGAATGCGGCGTGGGCGTGGCCTCGTTCATCGACGCGCTACGGTCGATCGTGGTGCCCGGTCAGGGCGTTCGCCTCCTCGAGGCGCCCGAAGCGGAGGCGCTCCTCCTCTCCCACGGCGTCGCGGGCGGAGGGGAGGAATCTCCATCGTCGGAGATCCCGGCCTCCGCCGTGCTGGTCATGCTCCGCCCGAGCCTCGAGCGCCTCACGCGCGAGCTCTGGAATTCGGTCGATTACGTGCACGAGCAATTCCACGGGCAGACGGTCTCCAAGATCGCCCTCCTCGGGGAGACGGCCCGGGTGCCCGGCCTTGCCGCCTACCTGGCCGGCGTCCTCAAGATGCCGGTCGAAACGGTCGATTTCGAATCCGAGGGGGCGCTCGCCTGGGGGGCAGTGGCCGGCTTGGGCCACCTCGACCCTGGCGCGATCGACTTCCTCGAGCCGTCCCACCTGGGTCCGCTCTCGCGCGTGGCGGAGGTGGTCCAGCCGAAGGTCGCGATCGCGGCGACCGCGGTCCTCCTCCTCTCGGTGTCGCTGCCGGCGGAGATGAGCGTGCAGCGGGAGCGCGCCCGCGTCACGGATCTCGAGCACAAGCTCGCGACCGTGGCACCGTACGCGGACCAGGTCGTGCGGTTCCGGGAAGCGCGGAGCGAGGAGGCGTCCTCCGATGCGGTGATGGCGTCGCTTCGCGGATCGACGCCTCCGTGGTCGGAGGTGCTCCGCGATCTGAGCCATCGCGTGGGAACGGACGCGCGGCTCATGTCGGTCGCCCTGGTCGAGCCGAAGCCGGACGACGCGGATGCCGCGGCGGCAACGGTGCCGGGCGTGGCCACGATCCGGATCGAAGGGCTCGTGCGTCGCGAGCGGCTTCGACCGGAAGCCCCGCTCGGAACGCTCATGGCGTCGCTCGAGCAGTCGCCGTACGTGGATCAGGTCGCGCTCGTGACCTGCCAGGCCGTGGGCGCGGCGCAGAGCAGCTTCGTGCTCGAGGCCCGGCTCACGAGCGGAGGGACGCCATGACGAGGAGCGTGCGGCACCCGGTCGTGAGGCTCGCGCTCCTCGTCCTCGTGCTCGTCCTGTCGACGGGGGCGGTGCGGGCGGTTTACGTCGGACCGCGCGAGCGGGAAGCGGTGGAGCTCAAGGCCCGCTACGGGGCGCTCGCCGCCAAGGTGGACGACCTGGAGCGGGGCGTCGGCGATCTCGCCGCCTGGTCGAACGCGCACCCCGCGGCGAGCGCCGAAGCGGCGCGCGGCCGGAAGGCTCCGCCGATGCGCGAGCTGGTGCCCGCATTCTTGACGTCGCTCGAGCCGATCGCCGCACGGCACGGGATCGTGACGGAGACCATCGATCCCATGGGCCCGCCGACCGACGAGACGGTGCCGGGCTTGGCCGGCGCGCCGGTCCGCCTCGTGCGGCAGAGCCTTCGGTTCCGGCTCCGGGGCGCGTATCGCGATGTCGCGGAGTACGTGCGCGAGGTGGATGGAATGAGCGCGTTCGTGACGACGCGAACGGTGGCGCTCCGGTACGACGGGGCGAGCTATCCGGCGCTTCAGGCCGAGGTCCGGTTCGACCTCTACGGAGTGCCTTGAGGGTCCGATGGAATGGAAGGCGGTCAAGCGGTCGGTGAATCCGAGGACGTACGCGCTGCTCGGTGTGCTCGTACTGGCGCTCGCCTGGGCTGTCTCGGAGAAGGGGCGGCCGCGGCATCACACGCCCTCGATGGCGGCGGCGGCCGTGAGGACGCCGATGTCGGCTCCGCTCGCGGAGCCGACGCCGGCCGGCTGGGGAAGGGATCCGTTCGATCCCCGCGCCGTGTCCCAGGACATGAACGGAAACGGGAGGTGACGTCGTGACGGATCAGGAATCTCCGCGAGGCCGCATCCTCGTCGTCGACGACGAGCCGGATCTCATCCGCGTGCTCGAGTTCGGGCTCAAGGCGTCGGGCTACGCCGTCGAGGTGGCGGCGGACGGACAGGAGGGCTTGAAGAAGGCGCGCGAGATCAAGCCGGACGTGATCCTCCTCGACCTCATGCTGCCCAAGCTGGACGGTTACAAGGTGTGCCGCCTGCTCAAGTTCGACGACCGGTTCAAGCACATCCCGATCATCATCCTCTCGGCGCGCACGCAGGAAGGGGATCAGACCCTCGCGCTCGAGATGGGGGCGAACCGTTTCGTCACGAAGCCCTACGACTTCACGGAGATCCTCGGGTACATCGAGACGCTGCTCAAGTCACCGACCGTCCGCCCCTGATCCACGCATCGCCGCCACCGGCGGCGGGCCAAATCCGCGCTTGACCCCGCGCGTGCCGGAACCGTAGCCTTTTCGCTCGGTTCCGTCGCGTTTCCTTCCGTCGATCCGAGACCTCATGAAAGGCCAAACCGAACGCATGCCCGAGCAGACGGGCGCTCGCACGCCCGCCGAGCCACGCATTTACGACAGCATCCTCGAGACCGTCGGCCGGACGCCGCTCGTCCGCCTTCACTCGATCGCCAAGGATTGCCGCGCGCCGATCGTCGCCAAGATCGAGGCCTTCAATCCAGGCGGCTCCGTGAAGGACCGGATCGCGATCACGATCATGGCCGACGCCGAGGCCAAGGGGCTCCTGAAGCCGGGCGGAACGATCGTCGAGGCCACGTCCGGCAACACCGGCACGGGGCTCGCGATGGTGGCCGCGGTGAAGGGCTACCGCTCGGTGCTCGTCATGCCGGACAAGGTGAGCAAGGAGAAGATCAATCTCCTCAAGTCCTTCGGAGCCGAGGTCGTGATCACGCCGACGTCGGTCCCGCCCGATTCGCCCGAGTCCTACTACGAAGTGGCCAAGCGCATCGTGCGGGAGACCCCGGGCGCCTATCTCGCGAACCAGTACTACAACCCCAAGAATCCCGAGGCCCACTACCGCACCACGGGCCCTGAGATCTGGGAGCAGACGGCGGGGAAGATCACGCACTACGTCGCCAGCCTCGGCACGGGGGGCACCATCAGCGGCACCTCGCGCTATCTCAAGGAGCAGAATCCCAAGATCAAGACGATCGGCGCCGACCCGATCGGCTCCATCCTCAAGGCCTACTTCGACACGAAGAAGGTGATCCAGCCGAAGCCCTACAAGGTGGAAGGGATCGGTGAGGACTTCTTCCCGGGCACGCTCGACTTCTCGATGATCGACGAGATCTTCGAGGTCAACGACACCCAGTCGCTCAACCTGGCCCGCCGCCTGGCGCGCGAGGAGGGGATCCTGGCCGGAGGGTCGGCCGGCACCGCGCTCTACGCGGCGCTCCAGGTGGCGAAGCGCGCCAGCCCGGACGACCTCGTGGTGGTCATCATCCCGGACACGGGCGAGCGCTATCTCAGCAAGGTGCACTCGGACGAGTGGATGCGGGACAACCACCTGCTCGACTCCAACGCCGTCACGGTGGGCGAGATCATCCGGGCCAAGGGGAACCACGTGCCCGCCATCGTCACGGTGAGCTACGACGAGCCCGCGTCGCGGGCGCTCGCCCTGATCCGCGAGTTCAACATCTCGCAGCTCCCGGTCTTGAAGGACGGCAAGGTGGTCGGTGCGGTCACCGAGGGGGCCCTGATGTCGAAGGTCCTGGACGGCACCGCGAACCCCGAGTCGCGCCTCGAGTACTTGATCGAGAAGTCGCTCCCGACGGTGTCGCTCCACGAGCGGCTGCCGCGCGTGATGAAGCTCCTCGCGGAGCGGAACGCCGCGGTCGCGGTGGACGAAGGGGGCCACCCCACCGGCGTGATCACGCGCTTCGACCTCATCGAATACATCACCGCCTGATGGGCTTCTCGACCGACGCGATCCACGCGGGGCAGGAGCCCGACCCCACCACCGGGGCCGTCACGGTTCCCATCTACCAGACCTCGACCTACGTCCAGCAGGGGCTCGGGAAGCACAAGGGCTTCGAGTACGCCCGCACCCAGAATCCGACCCGGATCGCGCTCGAGAAGAACGTGGCCGTGCTGGAGAAGGGGGCGGAGGGATTCGCGTTCGGGTCGGGAATGGCGGCCATCACCACGATCACCCAGCTCTTGAAGTCGGGGGATCACGTGATCGCCTCCAACAACATGTACGGCGGCACCTACCGGCTCTTCGAGCGGGTGGTGCGTCCCTACGGTCTCGACTTCACCTATGTCGATACGTCGTGCCTGAACCTGGTCGAGGCGGCGTTCCGGCCCTCCACCAAGATGGTCTTCGTCGAGACGCCGACCAATCCCTCGATGATCATCTCCGATCTACGGAAGCTTGCGGAGATGGCGCGGGCTCGCGGCGCGCTCCTCGTCGTCGACAACACGTTCATGACGCCGTACTTCCAGCGGCCCATCGAGCTCGGCGCCCATCTCGTCGTGCACAGCGCGACCAAGTACCTGAACGGACACAGCGACATGGTGGGCGGCGTCATCGCCTCGAACGACGCCGCGGCGAGCGAGCGGCTGCGGTTCCTCCAGAACGCGGCCGGCGCGGTGCCCGGTCCGTTCGATTGCTGGCTCGTGCTGCGCGGCATCAAGACGCTCGCGGTCCGCATGGATCGTCACGAGTCGAATGCGCGCGCGATCGCGGCGTGGCTCGCCAAGCACAAGAAGCTCGAGCGCGTGCTCTATCCCGGATTGCCCGACCACCCGGGGCGCGCGCTCCACGAGAGCCAGGCCACCGGCTTCGGCGGCATGATCGCGTTCGACGTCGGATCGATCGAGAAGGGGGCCGCGGTCCTTCCCCGGACGAAGGTCTTTTCGCTGGCCGAGAGCCTCGGCGGGGTCGAGAGCCTGATCAGCCATCCCGCCACCATGACCCACGCCTCAGTGCCGCGCGAGGAGCGGGAGAAGGTCGGCCTAACCGACGGATTGATAAGAATTTCCGTCGGCATCGAGGACCTGGACGACCTGCTCCGGGACCTCGATCACGCGCTCGCGATCCTCTGACCCCACAAAGAGGGACTTGACAGGATTTCGGGGGCTCCGTAGTGTCCGCGCCGTTCTTGCCGCGGGGGGTCCCGGCGGCGAAACGGGTCGAAATTGTACCCGCTGCTGTTCGAAAATGGCACCTGTTCGCCCCGGCACCGCTCATCCCAGTGGTGTTTTGCTTTATGGGGTGGACCCGGTGCGTTACCGCAATCGATAGTCGATGGCTTCAATCGAAGGGAGGTGATTGCGGAATGAAGAAGTTTCTGACCATCACGCTGGTGTTCGTGTTCGCCATCGCGCTGGTTCTCGCGGTCGGCTGTGCGAAGAAGGAGCAGACCTCGACCGAGGGCACCTCGACCATGGATCAGCAGATGGAGCAGCCGGCCCCTGCCGATACGATGGCGACGCCTATGATGACGGATACGACGGCGGCGGGGTCCACGACGACCCACTAAGCGGGGTCGCGTCTCGATCCAGGTTTTCCGCTACGCGAAACGAGCTTAAGAGGCAGCACGCATAAAGTAGCGAGTCTCACGGGAGGGAAGCGGGCGCGCGGCGCTCCGCTTCCCTCCTTTTTGCCACCCGCTGTCCGGCGGGCGGCCAAGGAGCGTGGATGGCAGCAGGCGACAATTCGTTCGACATCGTCTCCGACGTGGATCTGATGGAGGTGTCGAACGCGGTGCAGCAGGCCCTGAAGGAGATCCGGCAGCGGTTCGACTTCAAGGGGTCGGTCAGCGACATCAAGCTCGAGAAAGAGACGCTCACCCTGGACTCGGACGACGAGTCGCGCCTCAAGGCCGTGATCGACATTCTCACGACCAAGCTCGTGAAGCGCGGGGTGTCGCTCAAGGCGCTCGACTACGGGGCGATCCAGCCCGCCACCAAGGGTTCGGTGCGGCAGGTGGTCACGGTGAAGAAGGGAATTCCGTCCGAGAAGGCGAAGGAGATCGTGAAGTTCATCAAGGGGAGCGGCATCCGGGTCCAGGCCCAGATCCAGGAGGACCAGGTGCGGGTGGTGGGGAAGAAGCGGGACGATCTCCAAGCCGTGATCCAGGCGGTGAAAGGGCAGGACTTCGGCCTTGACCTCCAGTTCACGAACTATCGCTCCAACTAGGCTCCTCCTCGCCGTCGCCTTGGTCTCGGCGCTCTTCGTGCCGGGTCGCGCGGACGCGCGCGCGTGGCCGAAGCCGACGGGGTACGTCAACGACTTCGCCGGCATCATCGACGCCGCCTCGGCGGACTCGATGAACGCGTTGATCGCGGAGCTCCACGCCAAGACCCAGGTCGACGTCGCGGTGGTCACGATCCCGAGCCTCGAGGGAGAGGTGATCGACCCCGCGGCCGAGGAGCTCTACAAGGCCTGGGGGATCGGCTCGAAGGAGAAGGACGAAGGGGCGCTCATCCTCCTCGCGCGCGACGAGCGGCGCGTGCGGATCGAGGTGGGTTACGGACTCGAGGGGATCATCCCGGACGGCCGCGCGGGCTCCATCATCCGGAACGTGATGGGGCCGGACCTCCGGGCCGATCGCTTCGGACCCGGGCTCTGGCGCGGGGTCCAGGCGATCGCCGCGATCGTCGCGGAGGATCGTGGCGTGACGCTCGACCGGGGCGGCCCCATGGTCGTGCCGCGGACCAGCCGAGGGTCCGACGTGCGGACCGCGTTCCTCATCATCTTCATCATCTTCTTCGTGATGTCGAGCATCGTCCGCTCGCGGCTCAGGCCCACGGACTGGCGCACCAGGCGGCGGCGCGGCTGGTACGATCCGTGGGGCGGATTCGGCGGCGGGCTCGGCGGCCTCGGTGGCTTCGGCGGCATGGGGGGCGGCGGCGGAGGCGGAGGCGGTGGCTTCGGCGGCTTTGGCGGCGGCTCGAGCGGCGGTGGCGGCGCGAGCGGCGGCTTCTAGCGGAGAACGGAGGTTCGGTGACGGCGATGTTCAGCAAGTCCTTCGATGCCCGCGCGGCGGCGGTGGAGGCGGTCGAGGCGACGAAGCAGGCCCTCGGCGACCGGCTTCTCGGCGCGGCGCTCTATGGCAGCGCGGCGGCGGGCGACTTCAACGCCGACCATTCGGACGTGAACGTGGCCTTCGTGCTCTCGATGCTGGGCGCGTCGGAGCTCGAGGCGCTTCGTCCGCTCCACGACTCCTGGGCGAAGCGGCGCATCACGCGGCCGCTCCTCCTCTCGAAGGAGAGCCTCGACCGCTCGCTCGACGTGTTCCCGCTCGAGTATCTGCTGATCCGCGAGTGCCACGAGACCCTCTCGGGCGAGGATCTCTTCCGGGGCCTCGCCATCGACACGGGGGAGCTGCGGGACCAGATCGAGCGCACGCTGCGCGCGCAGGAGATGGGGCTTGCCTGGACGTACCTCGCGGTGGCGAAAACGCCGTCGGGTGCGAGCCACTGGGCCGCGCGCTCGGGAACCGCGATCGCCGCGTCGGCGTCGGGGCTCCTCCATCTCGCCGGGGAGCCCGTCCCCGCGAAGCGGGCCCTTACGGCCGAGCGGTGTGCGTCCCGCTTCGGGGTCGACGCGGAATCGCTCCGGCTGCTCGTGGCGTGCCGTCCGGGCGAGCGGGAGAAAGTCGACGCCGTGAAGCTCTTGATGTCCGCACAGTCGATCTTGAGCCGTCTGATCGCGGTGGTCGAAGGGCTCGACCGCCGGTCATCCACCGTATCGGGAGGGTAGCCATGGCTTCGCGTGCACGACCGATGATCACCGTCCTCGTGGTGCTGGGCGTCCTGGTTCTGATCGCGCTCGGCGTGGCGAACTACATCCGGGGCACGTACAACAACCTGGTGACGCTCCAGGAGCAGAACAAGACGGCCTGGTCCCAGGTGGAGAACCAACTCCAGCGCCGGAACGACCTCATCCCGAACTACGTGGAGACGGTGAAGGGCTACGCCAAGCAGGAGACCACGATCTTCACCGCGATCGCGGACGCGCGCGCGCGCATGGGCGGCGCCAGGACCCCGCAGGATCAGATGGCGGCGAGCAACGAGATGTCGAACGCGCTCTCGCGGCTCCTCGTGGTCGTCGAGAACTACCCGCAGCTCCGCTCGAGCGAGAACTTCCAGCAGCTCCAGGACGAGCTCGCGGGCACCGAGAACCGGATCGCGACCGAGCGCATGCGGTACAACGATGCGGTGCGGACGTACAACATCCGGATCCGCCAGTTCCCCGCCAACCTGGTCGCGTCGAGCTTCAACTTCCAGCCCGCGCCGCTGTTCGAGGCGCCCGCCTCGGCCAAGGCCGCGCCGCAGGTGAAGTTCTAGCCTTGCGTTGACCTGCAAGCCCTCCCTCGGCTAGGGTCCTCCCGCCGCGGTGATCCCGCGGCGGGAGGGGGAAGGGCCTCGCTTCGAGGCCCGGGAAGTCGGTGCGAATCCGACACGGCCCCGCCACTGTGAGCGGTGACGAAGGCGGCCTCATGCCACTGGGCACGACCCGGGAAGGCGCCGCCGGAGGACGACCCGCGAGTCAGGAGACCGGCCCTCTCTCATCGTAGGCACCCATCCTTCGAGAGGGAGGACCATGGGACCTCACCGCCCGTCTTCGTTGTTCCGCTCGCTTCTCTTCGTCGCGCTTCTCGCTTCCACCCACGCGCTCGCTGATGACTCCTCGCCCGACTCGACCGAGACGGCCCGCTACACGCTTCCCCCCACGGTCGTGACGGCCGAGCGGAGCCCTTTGCCGCTCGACAAGGTTCCCCTCGAGGTGAACGTCATCGACAAGGAGCGGCTCGACGCGCAGAAGCCCATTCTGCTGTCCGAGATTCTTCGCCAGGTGCCCGCCATCGACGTGCAGCGCTCGGGCACGCTCGGCAAGCTGACCGACGTCCGGCTGCGCGGCGCCGACCCGCGCCACACGCTCGTGCTCTTCGACGGCATTCCCTTGAACGGTCCGTGGGCCGGCACGTTCGACTTCGCCGACGCGAGCGACGCCGGGATCGAGCAGGTGGAAGTGCTCGGGGGCCCGGCCTCCTCGCTCTACGGCACCGCCGCGGTCGGCGGTGTGATCCAGCTCCTGCCGCGCGTCGAGGGAGCGCCCGCGGCGTCCCGGACGCGCGCGTCGATGGAGTATGGCGAGGACGCCACCGTGCGGGTCGGAGCTTCGTTGACCGGTGCGCTCGGGTCCGCTCCCGCCGGAATCGCGGCCACGCGCCTGAGCTCGGACGGCGTGGGGCCGCGCGACGAGTACACGGGATGGAGCGGCACCGGCCGCGCCGATGTCCCCGTCTCCGCGAACGATCGGCTTCGTCTGAGCGCGATGGGAACCGACGGCGACAAGCAGCTCCCGTACGACTTCGTCTTCAATCCCGGCCCCACGCAGATCCACGATCCCAACATCGACGAGAACGATCGCCTCGCGGTTGGCGCCGCAACGTGGCGCCATGCGTTCCGTTCGGCCGTGGCGCTCGAGGGAGAAGGGTCGATCCTCTACGGGCACATCCATTACGTGAACGGTGAGAACCAGCCCGGCGGAGACCGGCAGGACACGCACCTCAAGAACACGCGCGACATGGCCGCGCTTCGCCTCGCTGCGTCGCCGGCAGTCGGCACGCGCGTGGTCGTGGGCGGCGAGTACCGCGGCGATCAGGTGGACCGGACCGACGAGTCGGTCTTCTTCGGATTTCCCGCCAAGACACGCGTGGACCGGGGCATCCACTCGCGCTCGCTCTACGCGGATGGACACGCCGAGGTGAGGCGCAGGCTGCTCCTCGACGCCGGAATCCGCGTCGACGATCACTCGGTCTACGGCGCCTACGGGCTGCCGCGCGTCGCCGCGGCCGTGCTGGTGGGCGGGGGCGTGAAGCTGCGGGGCGGCTACGGCCGCGCATTCACCGCGCCGACGCTGAGCGATCTCTATTATCCCGGCTACAGCGACACGACGCTGAATCCCGAGCGGTCGACCACGTGGGAGGCGGGCGCGGACGGCTTCTGGATGAACGGCCGGCTCACCGCGCAGGCGACGTATCACCACACCGAGTTCGAGGATCTCATCCAGTCCAACTCGTTCTTCGCTCCGGACAACATCGGAAGCGCGCGCATCGAGGGGGAGGAGTACGCGATCGGCGTCGCGCCGCGCGCGGGCGTTCGCCTTCGTGCCGCCGCCGCGCACCTGATCGCGAAGAAGCTCACGGAGAGCGATCCCGATCCGGACCGGCGACTCGCGAAGCGCCCCGAGTGGCGCTTCACCGCCTCGGGCGAGGTGCGGCTGCACTCCGACGTGACCCTGACCGGCGCGTGGCGGTGGGTGGATCCCGTGCGCGATCCGTTCGACTTCACCGATGTGAACGGTGAGCTCCTGGTGGGCGACAATCCGGGCTACGCCGCGCTCGATCTCGGCGCATCGGCGTCGCTCCGGCGATGGGCCCCCCTCGAGGTGCACGCGCGCCTCTCGAACGCGCTCGACCGCGACTACTCGGAGGTGAAGGGGTTTCCGGCGCGGGGACGCGCGTTCGCGCTGGGACTCACGGCGAGCCTTTAGCCTTGGCGCGGAGTGCCGCGAGGAGCTCCGGCGACCAGATGGGCGGAGCGAGGCGGCAGGTCACGCCGGAGGCGAACGCGCGGTTGTAGGTCTCGAGGAGCGAGACCGGATCGCAGATCGTGGCGATCAGCGCGTCCCGTCCCATCATCTGCTCGATCGATTGCGCCATCATGTAGCCGACCGTGTACCAGGGTCCCTGCACGCCGAAGAACGACATGCCGCGCACGCGGATCGAATCGGGATCGCTGAGCCGCCCGGTCGCGACGTCGGTGAGGAAGCGGTCGACGGTCTTCAAATCCTCCCCCGCGTGCGCGATGTCGCGATCCCATCGCGCGCGCTCCTCGGGAGGGCTGACCTCGTGCGGATGGTGGTCCGGCCCCCCGGCCGCGGCGAGCATCGCGAGTCCTTCGCCGAACGCGCTCACCCAGACCCGCGCCGCGCGCGCTCCCTGGGTGAGCGTGGTGTCCTCGGGCGCCTTGCAGTTGGCCGCGTAGCCGATGTGGTGCAGCTCGTGCGCGACCGTGTTCTCGAGCTTGGCCGGCGTCACGGCCGGGTCGAGGTAGAGCAGGATCGCCGGGTCGGTGTTGGTGTCGAAGACGAAGCTGTTCGTCCGCGGCTTGACGAGCAGGTAGACCTTGGCCCGGATGATGGACCGGGGCGGCAGGTACGCGAGAGCGCGCCGGCCGGCGCCCGCGAGGTCGGCCGCGCTCCAGGCCTTCAGCGTTCGCGCGAACGCATCGGCGCGGGCGCGCGTCGAGTCCGCGCGCACGAAGGCCTCGAAGGACGAGTCCGTGAACGCCCGCCCCATGGCCGCCTCCCGCCTCTGGAGGCGCCTGTACCCGTCGCTCGACCAGAGGCGCTCCCAGTCCGCCGCGGTCGGCTGCTTGGCCCCGACCAGGCGCAGCACCGCCTCGGCTTCGTCGGTGATCAGCGTGACCCGCACGCTCCCCGAGTCGAACGGCACGGCCATGGCCGTGGTCCTGGGCGCGGCGAGTCCCGAGGATGGGGCGCCGACGAGCGCGCTGGCGATGAGGGCGAGGATCGGGAGGCGGAGCATGCTGCCTTGCTCTACGCTCCGAATCGAACCCTGGTTCCGGGAGAGCCGACGGGGCGTAAAGCCTTTGACAGCCGACGGGCCGGGGTGATTTGATCCCTGTCTGTGACCTTCGCTCCGATGGTGCCCGCGGAGCCCGTCCCTCCAACTCAATCCACAGAAAGCCAATGGGTTACGAAAACCTGACCGTCGCGATCGAGAACCGGCTCGCCCGCGTCACCATGAACCGGCCCAAAGTCCTGAACGCGCTCAACGAAGCAACCATCAAGGAGCTCCACATCGCCTTCTGCGCCCTGAAGGACGACCCGGCCGTCGGCGCGGTCATCGTGACCGGCGCGGGGGAGAAGGCCTTCGTCGCGGGGGCCGACATCAACGAGCTCGCGGTGATGACGCCGCTCCAGGGCGAAGCCTCGTCCCGGCTCGGGCAGGCCGCCTTCAACGTCATCGAGAATCTCGGCAAGCCCGTGATCGCCGCGGTGAACGGCTTCGCGCTCGGCGGCGGCTGCGAGCTCGCGCTCGCGTGCCACATGCGCTTCGCGTCGGACAACGCCAAGCTGGGGCTTCCCGAAGTCGGGCTCGGCATCATGCCGGGCTACGGCGGCACCCAAAGGCTCACGCGCCTCATCGGTCTCGGCCGGGCGATCGAGCTGATCACCACCGCGCGCATGATCGACGCGGCGGACGCGTTCCGCATTGGGCTCGTCAACGCGGTCACGCCCGCGGCGGATCTCATCCCGCACTGCGAGAAGGTGGCGCGCGAGATCCTCGGGCGCGGCCCCTTGGCGGTGCGGTACGCGATGGAAGCGGCCATCCGTGGCGCGGAAGCCGGGATCGAGCGCGGCCTCGAGCTCGAGTCGGCTTACTTCGGGCTCCTCTCCGCGACCGGCGACATGCGCGAGGGGCTGACCGCGTTCCTCGAGAAGCGGAAGCCCGCGTTCACGGGCGCTTAGCCCGCATGGCCGAACGCGTCGCCGTCGTCGCCTCCGCGCGCACTCCGATCGGAAAGTTCCTCGGCTCCTTCGCCGACCTCACGGCGTCGGATCTGGGCGCGGTCGCCACGCGCGGCGTCCTCGCGCGCGCGGGCGTCGATCCCGCCTCTGTGGACGAGCTCATCTACGGCTGCGCACGGCAGGCGGGGGGCGGTCCCAACATGGCGCGCCAGGTCGCGATGAAGGCCGGCATCCCCAAGGAGAAGCCGGCCTTCACCGTGAATCAGGCGTGCGGCTCGGGCCTCCAGGCCATCCTGCTCGGCGCGGAGCGAATCGTTCTGGGCCGCGCCCGGATCGTGCTCGCGGGAGGCGGCGAGTCGATGACGCGCGTTCCCTACTTCCTGGATCGAGCGCGGCTCGGCTACCGGCTCGGGAACGCGAAGGTCATCGACGGCATGTACCAGGACGGTTTCCTCGATCCCATCTGCGGCATGTTGATGGGGGAGACGGCGGAGAAGCTGGCGGACCTCTATTCCATCTCGCGCGAGGAGCAGGACGCGTTCGCGCTCGAGAGCCAGCGCAAGGCGGGCGAGGCGATCCAGGCCGGCCGGCTCGCTCCCGAGATCGTCCCCGTGGAGATCGCGGGGAAGAAGGGCGAGACGCGCACCATCGCCGCGGACGAGCATCCGCGCCCGGACACGACCCTGACGGAGATCGCCAAGCTGCCGCCCGTGTTCCGGAAGGACGGCACGGTGCACGCGGGGAACGCCTCCGGCATCACCGACGGCGCCGCCTCGCTCGTGCTCGCCTCGGAGTCGGTGGTGAAGGAGCGGGGCTGGACGCCGCAGGCCTGGCTCGGCGAGAGCGTCACGGTCGGCGTGGATCCCTCGATCATGGGGATCGGCCCGGTGCCGGCGACGAAGCAGCTCCTTGCCACGACGGGACGCGCGCTCTCCGACTACGAGCTGATCGAGCTCAACGAGGCCTTCGCCGCGCAGGTGATCGCGTGCGACCGCGATCTCGGGCTCGACAAGGCGAAGCTCAATGTGAACGGCGGCGCGATCGCGCTCGGCCATCCGATCGGCGCGACCGGCGCGCGCATCGTGACGACGCTCCTTCACGAAATGGGGCGACGCGACGCGCGGCTCGGACTCGCCACGCTCTGCGTGAGCGGCGGACTCGGCCTGGCCGCGGAATTCATCCGGGACGGGAAGGAGTGACGGGCATGAAGACGGTGGGAGTCGTCGGCTGCGGTCTCATGGGCTCGGGCATCGCGCAGGTGAGCGCGCAGGCCGGCCTCACGACGTGGGTGCGCGAGGTGGACAAGCCGGCGCTCGAGAAAGGGCTCGGCCGCATCCGGAAGTTCCTCGAGGACGGCGTCGCGAAAGGGAAGCTCACCGCCGAGGCGCGCGACGAGACGCTCGGCCGGATCAAGGGAACCACCGAGCTTCAAGATCTCGCCACGTGCGACCTCGTCATCGAAGCGGTCGTGGAGAGCCTCGACGCCAAGCGCCAGGTCTTCTCCACGCTCGACAAGATCGTCCCCGCAGCGACGGTGCTCGCGAGCAACACCTCATCCCTCAGCATCACCGAGATCGCGGCGACGGCGTCGCGTCCGGAGCGGGTGGTGGGGCTCCACTTCTTCAACCCCGTGCCGCTCATGAAGCTGGTCGAGGTGATCCGCGCCCTCCCGACCACCGACGCCGCCTTCGAGCAGGCCAAGGGCTTCGTGGAGAGGCTCGGGAAGACCGCGGTCGTCGCCAAGGACACGCCCGGGTTCGTCGTGAACCGCCTCCTCGTCCCGTACCTCCTCGACGCGGCACGGATCTACGAGTCCGGCGTGGCGTCCAAAGAGGATATCGACAACGGGATGAAGCTGGGGTGCGGCTACCCGATGGGTCCTTTGACGCTCCTCGACTTCGTCGGCCTTGACACCACCCTTTCGATCGCCACCATCATGTTCGAGGAGTTCAAGCTGCCGCAGTACGCGGCGCCTCCCCTCCTCAAGCGCATGGTGCTCGCCGGCTATCTGGGGCGGAAGTCGGGGCGCGGCTTCTACGACTACTCCAAGAGCTAGGAAGGAATCATGGCGAAGGACGAGATCGTCATCGTGAACGGAGCGCGCACCCCGATGACCGAGTGGGTCGGCGGGCGCGCGGGCAACGGCAAGCCGGGTGGAGCGCTGAAGGACGTCTCCGCGATCGACCTCGGCGTGATCGCGACCAAGGCCGCGCTCGAGCGCTCCAAGGTTCCCGCCGATACGATCGACCACGTGATCATGGGGAACGTGCTGCAGACGAGCGGCGACGCCATCTATGGCGCGCGCCACGTCGGACTGAAGGCGGGGATTCCCGTGCCGGTCCCCGCGCTCACGGTCAATCGCCTCTGCGGCTCCGGGATCCAGTCGGTCATCAACGCGGCGCAGCTCCTCCAGCTCGGCGAGGCTTCGTTCGTGCTCGCGGGCGGAATGGAGAACCTGAGCCAGGCGCCGTTCGTGGTCCGAGGGGCGCGCTCGGGCATCAAGTTCGGGCAAGGCATGCTCGAGGACTCGCTCATGACGGGACTCCGCGACTCCTACTGCGGGCTCTTCATGGCGCAGACCTCCGACAATCTCGCGCGCCGGTACAACATCTCGCGCGAGGAGCAGGACGCCTACGCGCTCCGCAGCAATACCGAAGGACGACGTGCCATCGACTCCTGCATCCTGAGCGAAGAGATCGTTCCCGTCCCCGTGGGTAAGGACGGGAAGCTGGTGGAGAAGGACGACCACTGCTTCGAGGGAGCGACGAAGGAAGGGCTCGCCAAGCTGCCGCCCGCGTTCGGCAAGGACAGCTTCGTGACCGCGGGGAACGCGAGCGGCATCGTGGACGCCGCGGCCGCGCTCGTCGTGACCACCGCGCGGCACGCGGAGAAGCGCGACCTCGCGCCGATCGGGCGCGTCGTGTCCTGGTCCGTCACCGGGGTGGATCCCGAGACGATGGGGATCGGTCCCGTGCCGGCCACCCGCGCCGCGCTCAAGCAGGCGGGGCTCACCGTGGACGACGTGGACCTGTTCGAGATCAACGAGGCCTTCGCGGGTCAGTACCTCGCGGTGGAGAAGGAGCTCGGCAACCCGCGCGAGAAGACGAACGTGAACGGCGGCGCGATCGCGCTCGGGCACCCGCTCGCAGCGACCGGCACGCGGCTCCTCCTCACGCTCCTCTACGAGCTTCGCCGGCGGAAGAAGCGGACCGGCGTCGCCGCCGCGTGCATCGGCGGAGGGCAGGGCATCTCGATGGTGGTGGAATCGTTCGCATGAGCGGACTCAGCGAGCGCGATCTCATCTACGACTGGAACGTGGGGGAGGATCCGGCTCCCAAGCCGCCCCGCCGCGTGCAGGTCGTGGACGAGACCCTGAGGGACGGGCTCCAGTCCCCCTCGGTCACCGACCCTCCCATCGACCGGAAGATCCGCGCGCTCCACCTACAGGCGTCGCTCGGCGTGCACGGGAACGACATCGGTCTCCCGGGCGCCGGCCCACGCGCGCACGAGGCGACGCTCGCCTTGGCGCGCGAGATCGCGACCGCCAAGCTCCCGATCGAGCCCTACTGCGCGGCGCGAACGCACAAGAACGACATCGATCCCATCATCGACATCACGCAGAAGACGGGACTCCGGATCGAGGCGGCCACGTTCATCGGTTCGAGCCCCATCCGTCAGTACGCGGAAGACTGGGACGTGGACCGGCTCCTCAAGCACACGGAGGAGGCGGTCCGCTATTCCACCGAGCACGGCGTCCCGGTCATGTACGTGACCGAGGACACGACCCGCGCACGTCCCGAAATCTTGAAGGCGCTCTACACGTGCGCGGTCGAGCACGGCGCGCGGCGGGTCTGCGTGTCCGACACGGTGGGACACGCGACGCCGGAGGGGGCCGCGCGCGTGATCCGCTTCATCCGCGGCGTGGTCGACGCGACCGGCGAGACCGTGGGGGTCGACTGGCACGGCCATCGCGACCGGGACCTCGGCGTCGCCTGCGCGCTCTCGGCGCTCATGGCCGGCGCGGACCGCGTGCACGGGACGATCCTCGGCGTGGGAGAGCGCGTGGGAAACGCGCCGCTCGATCTCATCCTCATCAACCTGAAGCTCCTCGGCTGGCTCGACTGCGATCTCTCGGCCCTCCCCGAGTACGCGACGCTCGTGTCGGAGTCGTGCCACGTGCCGATCCCGTACAACTATCCGGCCCTCGGCCGGGACGCGTTCCGCACCGGCACCGGTGTGCACGCCGCGGCCGTGATCAAGGCGCTGAAGAAGGGGGACGACTGGCTGGCGGATCGCGTTTACTCGAGCGTGCCGGCCGGACTTCTCGGACTGCGCCAGGAGATCGAGATCGGACCCATGTGCGGCGAATCGAACGTCATCTACTGGCTGACCACTCGCGGCTTCGAACCCGAGCGCGGTCTGGTCGAGCACCTCTTCCGCCTCGCCAAGCAGGGCGAAACGGTGCTGAGCGAGGCGGAGCTTCAGGAAGCGATCCGCGCGTACCGCGGCTCGGGAAAGGCGGTGGCGCGTGGCTAGGACCCACAAGATCGCGGTGCTCCCCGGAGACGGCATCGGCCCCGAAGTGACGCGCGAGGCCGTCGCCACGTTGAAGCTGGCGTCCGAGATCCACGGATTCGGGCTCGAGCTTCGCGACTTTCCGTTCGGCGCCGAGCACTACCTCCGCACGAAGGAAGCGTTCCCGCCATCGGCGCTCGACGAGCTCAAGGATTTCGACGCGATCCTCCTCGGAGCCATCGGCGATCCCCGGATCCCGGTCGGCATGCTGGAGCGCGCGATCATCTCGGGCATCCGTTTCGGGCTCGACCTGTACGTCAACCTCCGCCCGATCAAGCTGCACGCCGAGGCGATGTGCCCGCTCAAGGACAAGCGTCCCGACGACGTCGACATGATCGTGGTCCGCGAGAACACCGAGGACGTGTACGCCGGGATCGGAGGCTTCCTCAAGAAGGGAACGCCGGACGAGGTCGCGATGCAGGAGATGATCTTCACGCGGAAGGGCGTGGAGCGCGTGACGCGCTACGCCTTCGACCTCTGCCGGAAGCGCAACCGGCGGAAGAAGCTGACGATGGTCGACAAGGCGAACGCGGTGGGAGCGATGGATCTCTGGACGCGCGTCTTCGCCGAGGTCGGCGCGGCCTATCCCGACATCGAGCGCGATCATGCCTACATCGACGCGGCGTGTATGTGGATGGTGAAGAACCCGGAGTCCTTCGACACGGTCGTGGTCTCGAACATGTTTGGCGACATCCTCACCGACCTCGGGGCCGCGATCCAGGGAGGAATGGGGGTCGCGGCGTCGGGCAACATCCACCCGGGCAAGGTCTCGATGTTCGAGCCCATCCACGGCTCCGCCCCCAAGCACGCCGGCAGGAACGTGGCGTCGCCGATCGGAGCGATTCTCGCGGGTCAAATGCTGCTCGACCACGTGGGCGAGCCGGATGCGGCGCTCCTGGTCGGCTCGGCCGTGGAAGGACTGTTCCAGAGCGGGGCGCTCCGCTCCACCGGGACGGACAGTGGCGTCTCCACGACCAGGCAGGGAGATCTCGTGCGCGAAGGGATGAAGCGCGGTGCCCGGTCGCCGGTCGGGAAGACCGCCCGGTAGGAGCAGCATCAGCGCCGAGATGAAAAGGACTGTGTAGGGCCTACAACCCGCCTTTACAAAGCGTACCGCTTCGTCCCCCTCCGAACACCTCCCGCCGCTCCCAACAGAGGCCTAATTCCAAGGCACGCTTTATGCCCGGCCGCAGAACGCCGGACCCACAACCTTCTTGGGCCGGCCTGGTCCGCACGTTTTTGACGCAGCAGCCCACACACGTCACCTCGCTGCCCGGTGACAGGGAGGGGAAGCATGAAGGTGATCTTGCGACTGGCGTTTGCGCTCGCGCTCCTCGGTCTCTATTCGGTTCCGGCGTC
>DATJGP010000002.1:0-21534 GCA_035494915.1 Candidatus Eiseniibacteriota bacterium
GCGGGACTCGGCCTGGCGGGCGGCAAGGCGGCCGGGCCTTCGCTCGCCCGCTCCATGCAGTCCAAGCGCGTCGCGGAGCGCGGCGCCGCGGCGCTCGCGGCGGCGCGGCTCAAGGATTCGACGCTCGTCACGCCGCTCTCGACCGCGGCCCGGGACGTCTCTCCCGACGTCCGCTGGCGCGTGGCGTACGCGCTCGGGCGGATCGGGGACCGCGCGGGCGCTCCCGCGCTCCGCACGCTCTCGACCGACAAGGTCGATCTCGTGCGCGCCATGGCCGCGCGCGCGATCGGCGACGTCGGCGATTCGACCGCGGGCGCGAGGCTCGTATCCATGCTGGGCGATCCCGCGTGGCGCGTGCGCGTGAACGCGGCGCACGCGATGGGCGTGCTCAAGGCGCGCAAGGACGCTCGCTCGCTCCTGCCGCTCCTCGCTGATCCCAACGCGCACGTGCGCTGGGAGGCCGCCGCGTCCCTCGGCATCGTCGGCGATTCCACCGCGATCCCGAGACTCCAGGCGGTGCTCGACGACAGCTCGACCGGCGTGATCCACGCCGCGGCGACCTCGATGCTCCAGATCCAGGGGGAGCGGGCGGTCCCGGCCATCGCGCCCGCGATCGATCTCCTGCCCGGCTATCTCCGCTCGATGCTCGTCGAATCGCTCGGCTCCGTGAACGGGCCGCTCGCGCTCGAGACGCTCCTCGCGCGCGCGCGCGACTCGACCGACGTGCAGGAGCAGGCCGGCGCGGCCTCGGGCCTCGCCAAGCGCCCGGGCGATGCGGCGGTGTCGGTCCCGATCCTGCGCGGTCTCCTCGGGTCGAAGGACTTCACCGTGGTCTGCTCCGCCGAGGAGGCGCTCGGCACGCTGGGGGACAGCGCTTCGGTGCCCGCGATCGCGCAGCTGCTCCAGCGTACCGGCACGCCCGAAGCGGCGGACATCCGGAGCTCGGCCGCCACCGCGCTCGCGTCGTTGAAGACGACCGAGGCGCTCGACGCGCTCCGCGGAGCGCGCTCGGATCGCGAGCGTCGCGTGCGCGAGATCGCGACCACCGCCCTCGGCCTTCCGCCCGATTCCGTCGCGGCGGTGCCCGCGCCCGATCTCCGTGTCGAGCCGATCCCGAACAAGCCGGCCCTCACGGCCACGGTCGAAACCACGCGCGGAGCGATCCATCTCGCGCTCGACGCGAAGACCGCGCCGCGCACCGTGGAGAACTTCGCGCGGCTCGCGCGGTCGGGCTACTTCGACGGGCTCAACGTGCATCGCGTGGTGCCCAACTTCGTCGTCCAGGACGGCTGTCCGCGCGGCGATGGGTGGGGCAGTCCCGGCTACGCGATCCCGTGCGAGTACAACCAGATCCCCTACGAGACCGGTACGGTGGGCATGGCGCTGTCGGGCAAGGACACGGGAGGGAGCCAGTGGTTCATCACGCTCTCACCGCAGCCGCGGCTCGACGGCAAGTACACGGCATTCGGCAGGGTGACGACGGGGATGGACGTGGTGGAGCGGATCATGCCGGGGGATCGGATCCTCAAGATCACGATCCACTGATCCGGAGCGTTCCGGGGCGGGCGCGCTACGCCAGCGCGAGAATCAACCGTTCCAGAAGCTGCTTGAGCGCCGGCGCGACGGCCTGCACGGCGCCGGTCACTTCCTCGTGGCTCAGCTTCCTGGGACTCTTGCCCGCCGCCCAGTTGGTCACGCACGAGATGCCCGCGACCGGCACTCCGAGGGACGAGGCCAGCGCGACCTCCACCGCGGTCGACATGCAGACCGCGTCCGCCCCCATCTGCTCCAGCATCCGGACCTCGGCCGGTGTCTCGTACGACGGCCCGAGCGCCACGCCGAGCACGCCGCGCTCCGCGCGCACCCCGGCGACCGTGGCCGCGCGCATCGCTTTCGCCAGCAGGTCCCGCGAGTAGAGCGGGCGCGTCGTGAGCCCGCGCGGGCCCTGCACCGGCTCACCGCGGAGCGGCGACCGCGCCTGCAGATTCACCTGGTCCTCGATCAGCATGAGCGAGCCGGGGGTCATTCGGGGCGTGATCCCACCCGCCGCGTTCGTGACCACGAGCGCCTTGGCGCCGAGCCCGGCGAGGAGCCGTACCGTCCGCGTCACTTCCTCCGCGGAATAGCCCTCGTACAGATGCGACCGGCCCTGGAGGACGGCGACCGCGCGTCCCGCCCAGCGGCCGAGCAACAACCGTCCCGAATGCCCCACCACCGTCGAGCGCGGAAGCCCGGGAATGTCCGCCGTCGGAATGCTCGCTTCCCAGGCTACTCCCTCGGCGAGCACGCCGAGCCCGCTTCCCAGGATGAGCCCCACGCGCGGCGAGGCCTGCGTGCGGCGGCGAACGACGCGCAGCGCTTCGCCGAGGTCGAAGGGCTCCAGCGTGGAGCCGGCGCGCGGGGCACGCGCCGCCATTAGAGGACGTCCGGGTCGGTGCCGGTCTGCGGCGACAGCGAGAGGCGGAGCGCGCGCCTCGAGAGGAACATCAGGTAGACGAGGGCGACGAGATAGGGCGCCAGGTCGAGCGCGATACCCCATTCCGGCTTCGTGCCGCCGAGGGGCCGCGCGGCACGCACGAGCGCGGGGCCGCCGGCGAGGAGGATGGCCGGCACCAGCGACCAGCGCGCGGCGATGACGCAGGCGAGCGCCAGGATTCCGAGGGCCGCCGGAGGGGCGGCCGCGTGCGACCGCGCGAGGAGGACGACCGCCGGAGCGGCGAACAGGCCGCCCACGGCCACGGCGCCGATCCGGTACGCGGTCGGCGGCGCGCCGGGCACCCACCATCCCGGATTCTCGCCGAACGCGCGAAGACGGAGACCGAACGGCGTCTGAGCCAGAATCGCGGCGCCGAGAACGATCAACAAGGGGGCGACCCAGACGGCCGGATTCAAGAGGAGCACGGCCGCGTAGGTGTCGTCGACCCCTGTTCCATGGATGAGCCACGCGTCCGGCGATCCGGTTGCGAGCAGCGGCGCGTGCGAGCGCAAGAGCAGAACGAGCGCGCTCCAGGGCACCAGGCTCGCGACGAAGGTGCCGAGCGCCGGATCGACGCGCGAGAGCTGGACGAGCGATCCCGTGGCCGCCGCGAAGACGAGCGCCGCACCCAGACAGGCGAGCACCGCGACCGCGAGGTGTCCCGTCGCCTCGTAGCCGAAGAAGAGCCCGAGCCACGCGCTCGCGACGCATCCCTCGATGCCGAGGCCGGAGAGGCCGGCGCGCTCCCAGAAAAGACACCCCAGGGCGAGGAGCGCGAGCGCGAGCCACTCGATGGGGAGCTGGACCAGCGGACCCAGGTAGAGCGAAGCGTCCACGCCCGCCCTCAGCCCGCGTCGCGCAACAGGGAGCGGACCTTCGTCTTCAAGAGATCGATCGCGACCGCGTTGTAGCCGCCTTCGGGGATCACGAGATCGGCATAGCGCTTGGAGGGCTCGACGAACTGGAGGTGCATCGGACGCACGCTCGATTCGTACTGGCGGATCACCTGGTCGAGGGTCCGTCCCCGCTCGGTGAGGTCTCGCTTCAATCTCCGGATGAACCGGATGTCGGGATCCGCGTCGACGTAGAGCTTGATGTCCATGAGCTGGCGGATGGCCGGATCGTCGAGGATGAGGATGCCGTCGAGGATGATGATGCGGCGTCCCTTCGCCTTCATCGGCTGGGGATTCCGCGTGTGCGTTCGCATCTCGTAGACCGGGATGTCCGCCTCGCCGCCCGCCAAGAGGGTCTCCAGGTGGCTGCGGAGGAGGTCGCGGTCGAAGGCCTCGGGGTGGTCGAAGTTCCGGCTCTCGCGCTCGCCGAGCGGGATGTTGGTGAGGTCCTTGTAGTACGAGTCCTGCTCCAGGATGAGGACCTTCTCCGAGCCGATGTCCTCGGAGATGGATTGCGCCACGAGCGTCTTGCCCGCCCCCGTGCCGCCCGCGATGCCGATGAGGATGCCGCGCCGGTTCGATCCCGGCGTCACCGAGCTGTCTCCGGAACGGGATCGGGATCGAGCTCCATCGGCTGGATCGCGGCGATGTAGGGGAGGTGGCGGAAGCGCTCGGCGAAATCGAGGCCGTAGCCGACGAGGAAGCGGTCGGGAACCGTGAAGCCGACGTAGTCGAGCGGCACCTCGCGCTCGCGGCGCTCGCGCTTGTCGAGCAGGGTCGCGATCTTGAGCGATCGCGGACCGCGCGCGAGAAGCGTGTCCCGGAGGAACGAGAGCGTGTGGCCGCTGTCCACGATGTCCTCGACGAGGATCACGTCGCGGCCGCCGATCTCGCGCTCGAGATCCTTCACGAGGCGCGGAGCGCGGCTCGACTCGCTGGAGGCGCCGTAGGACGTGACGCTGACGAAGTCGACCTCGTGCGGGATGGGGATGGCGCGCATGAGATCCGCGACGAAGAAGATGCAGCCGTTGAGGACGCCGACGAGAAGGGGGGTGCCGCGGGGGTGGTCCCGGGCGATCTGCTTGCCCAGCTCCCCGATCCGGCGGTGGATATCAGCCGTTCCGATCAGCACTTCCATGGCGAGGCGGCTCTCCCGTTGGCCCGCCGCACTTTAGCATCCGATTGAGCGGGGTGTCAAACCGCCGGCCGTGTCCCCAAATCCGGCGCAAGTTCCATCCCGGCTTGCCGATAATAGCGGGAGACCCGCGCAGGGATGCACCCGCTCCCAGGGAGGATGGGCTTGGCCGACAACGTCGTCATGGAGCGAAGGAACGGGCAACGGAGGCGGTCCGACAGGCGTGCCGAGGGGCGGATGGAGCAGCAGATGCTCTATCTCCTCTGGGGCGTCGGGATTCTCAACTACACGGACGCCGCGCAGACGGTGTACCTGCTCAACGCGAAGATGATGATCGAAGCGAACCGCATCATGGCGTTCCTCCTCGACCACTCCCCCTACGTGTTCTGGATGTACAAGACGCTCGTGCCCACGCTCGGCTGCGTTCTCCTCTGGCGCTACCGGAAGAAGGTCCGCTGGTTGTACGGCGCGGTTCTCACCGTCTTCGCGGTCTATCTCACGGTCGTGATCCGAAGCGCCCTCTACATGGTCCTGCCGATCGCGCCTCACGTCTGACTACGCCTCGAGTCTGACCACGCCCCCGCCGGACACCAGACCACGCCTCACGCCTGATCGCCCCTCGTTTTTCGCCGGTCGTGCAATCTTCCACTGGGTGGCTTTTCGCATCACCGTGGCTGCGTGGGCGCAAACGCCCAGCGCCGGCCGCCGAGGCCCTCGCAGCCGGAACTTCCTGAAAAATCGATAGTTCAGAGGAATGGTACCGCTGCCGAATGGGCCGGCCCGCGGTGCAATTTCCAATGGCATGACACGTGCATTTCCCCCCTCCGGCGCGTCGAAACCGTGCGCCTGGACAGGGGGTGTCCGATGGGCGGTCCACAGTATCTCAAGCTAGCGCTCCAGCCTGACCTCAGGTCGCCGTCCGCGCACGAGGACGTCGGTTACTTCTTCATCAACAACTTCCTCCTCTCGCGCATCGACTCCGACTTGCCGTCCGACCTCGCCGAGTTCGACGAGGACGTGAACATCTACACGGCCTCACTCCTCTCGGGGGTCGTCTCGGGACGCGAGGATCTGCTCCGGAACGATCTCGTCTCCGCACGCGACGCGGATGTGTTCGCGCGGGTCCAGGAGAGCAAGGACCAGCGCTACCGCTACCGTGTGTACAAGGCCAACGCGGACTTCCTGTACGTCTCGCTCGGCATCTTCAGCGAGGGCATGGCGGGGGTGGATCCCACGCGCGCCACGGGCGACGATTCGGACCGCCTCGCGGGGCGCGGCAAGTCCTACTACCAGTTCGCCTCCGCGTACGCCGAGCGGCTCTATGGATCCAAGGCGGGCATCACCGAGGTCATGGACAAGCTCTCGCGCAACTTCGAGGCCTACACCAAGGTCATGACCTGGATGAGCGGCGAGTACCTGAATCTCGTACGCCGGATGAGCGCGGGCGAGGTCTTTCATATGGAGCGCTCGGCGCAGGAGTCGTTCGAGGGCGAGCACAAGCGCGCGAGCTGGGACGCGCTCCTCGACAGCTACGTGGAATGGCAGAAGACGCACGCCAAGGAAGCGCGGCGACGGCTCATGCGCGCCGCGCGGGAGCTCAAGCGCATCGATCCCGAGTTCTCGCTCCGCGTCTTTCGCGAGAAGTGGGGCCCTCCCCGGCGCGCATAGGCCACATTCCCTTCCAATGAATGCCTGACGCGGCCGCCACGGCGGCCGCTTTGTTTGACACCCCCCGCGCGGTCCAGTAGCTTGGACCAGCTCATGAATTCTCCTCTCAAAATCGGCATGCTCGGCTGCGGCGTGGTGGGCACCGGGCTTCTCCATTTACTGCGCGATCGCGCCTCCGAGATCGAGCAGGCGGTGGGCGCACAGGTCAAGGTGACGCGTGTCGCCGTGGCTGATCCGAAAAAGCCGCGTGAGGCCGCGCTCGATGGCGCAACCCTGGGTGGCGACGCGATGGCCGTCGCGGAAGCCGACGACATCGATCTCCTCGTCGAAGTCATGGGCGGCGCCGACCGCGCGCTCCCGCCGGTGACGCGCGCGCTGGAGCGCGGCCTGCCCGTGGTCACCGCGAACAAGCTGCTCGTGGCGAACCACGGCGCCGAGCTCGAGGCGGTCGCGGCCCGCACGGGGGCGATGTTCCGCTACGAGGCGTCGGTCGCCGGTGTGATCCCGGTGCTCCAGAGCCTCGATCACGGCCTTCGCACCGAGCGGTTTCAGCTCCTCGTCGGAATCCTGAACGGCACCACCAACTACATCCTCTCGACCATGGAGCGGGAAGGACGCGACTTCGCCGAGGCGCTCGAAGCGGCGCGGAAGCTCGGCTTCGCGGAGTCCGATCCGTCGCTCGATCTCTCCGGCGCCGACACCGCGCAGAAGCTGACGATCCTCGTGCGGCGCGCGTTCCCGGCGTCCATCGACCCCTCCACGATCCCGACCGAGGGGATCGTGGGGATGGAGCTCGAGGATCTCCGCCAGGCCGACCGCTTCGGCTACGTGGCGAAGCTCCTCGGAATCGCGATGCGCACGCCGGGGGGCCTCGACGTGCGGGTCCATCCCGCGTTCATCCCGAAGCGCTATCTCCTCGCGGCGGTGCGGGACGAGTTCAATGGGATCTACCTGCGCGGCGAGGCCTCGGGCTCGATGATGCTCTACGGAAAGGGGGCGGGCGCCTTCCCGACGGCGCAGGCGGTCCTCGGCGATGTGCTCGCCCTCGCGCGGGAGCACGGACGTCCGGCTGCCGCTCCGAAGGCCCGCGCGGGACGCCGCCCGGCCCGCGACGAAGAGCTCATGCGGCTCTCCCCGGACGACGTACGCACGAAGTACTACGTCCGGCTCATCGTCGAGGACCGCCCCGGCGTGCTCGCGCAGGTCGCGCACCGGCTGGGCGGAGCGGGGGTGAGCGTCGCGCAGATGTTCCAGGAGCCCGGCGTTCGCGGCGAGTCCTCCATCACCATGCTCACCCACGAGGCGCGCGACAAGGACGCGCGGGACGCCGTCCAGGCGATCGCCGCGCTCCCCGCCATCCGCAAGAAGCCGCGCGCCGTCCGGATCTTCGACATTTGAGCGCCTGGCGCGGGCTCCTCCGCGAGTTCGAGGACATCCTGCCCGCCGTCCCCGAGGGATCGGTGGTGACGCTTCTCGAGGGGAACACGCCCTTGATCCCGGCGCCCGCGCTCGCGAAGCGCATCAAGCCGGGGCTCGAGCTGTATCTCAAGTTCGAGGGGCTGAACCCGACCGGCTCGTTCAAGGACCGGGGCATGACGGTGGCGGTCTCGCGCGCCAAGGCCGCGGGCGCCCAGGTGGTCCTCTGCGCTTCGACCGGGAACACGTCGGCGTCGGCCGCCGCGTACGCCGCCCGGGCGGGGCTTCGCTGCGCGGTCGTCATCCCGGACGGGCAGATCGCGCTCGGCAAGCTGGCCCAGGCGATGGTGCACGGCGCCCGCGTGCTTGCCGTGCGCGGGAATTTCGACCGCGCGCTCGAGCTGGTGCGCGAGCTGGGCGACGAAGGGGCGGCGGTGGTCGTGAACTCGATCAATCCCGATCGGATCGAAGGGCAGAAGACGATCGCCTACGAGATCGTGCGCCAGCTCGGCGGGCGCGTGCCCGACATCCATGCGCTTCCGGTGGGGAACGCCGGCAACATCACCGCGACGTGGAAGGGCTACACCGAGCGGAGTGCGAAGGAAGGCGGCGGCGCGCCGCGGATGATGGGCTTCCAGGCCGAAGGGGCCGCCCCCATCGTTCGCGGCGCGCGCGTGCTCGAGCCGAAGACGCTCGCGACCGCGATCAAGATCGGGAACCCCGCCTCGTGGCAGGGGGCGATCGACGCGCGCGACCGATCGAAAGGTCTCATCGCGATGGTGAGCGACGACGAGATCGTGGCGGCGTACCGGGCGCTCGCCGATCTCGAGGGTGTCTTCGTCGAGCCCGCGTCCGCTTCCGGCGTCGCGGGGCTCCTCAAGATCGGCCCGACGGGCGCGCTCGGCGACGCGACAGTCGCCGTGTGCACCCTCACGGGCCACGGACTCAAAGATCCGGAGCGGGCCGTTCAGGTCTCGCCCAAGGTCGAGACCGTGAACGACGACGTGACGGACCTTCGAAAGGCGCTGCTCCAGTGAGCCCGGGCGTTTCAAGGAAGCGGCGCCCCGCGGGATTCAGCCACTGGGGTGTGATGGTCCCCGCGTCCACGTCGAACCTGGGCCCAGGCTTCGACTGTCTCGGCCTGGCGCTCCGCGTGCACCTGGTTGCGACGGCGCGGCGCATTCCCGACGGATTCTCGATCGAGCGCCGCGGCGAGGGATCCGATCTCGTCCTCGACCCCCACCGCGATCCCATCCTGAACGCCTTCCGCGAGATCTGCCGTCTCGCGAAGCAACCTGTGCCAACCGTGGCGCTCACGATCCGTTCCAAGATCCCGGTCGCGCGCGGGCTTGGGTCGAGCGCGGCGGCGATCGTGGCGGGGCTCGCGCTCGCGAATCACTGGCTGGGGGATCGCTTCGCCCCCGAGGATCTCTTCCGCGAGGCCGTTCGCCTGGAAGGGCATCCCGACAACGTGGCCCCCGCGCTCTACGGCGGGTTCGTGCTCTCCATGCCGCGCTCGGACGGCGGCATCGAGCCGCTCCGACTGCCATCGCCGCGCGGGATCGCGCTCACGCTCGTGGTCCCCGACGTCCAGGTGAGCACCAAGGAGGCGCGCGCGCTCCTGCCGCGCGAGATCGCGCTCAAGGACGCGGCCGCGAACACCGCGCGCGCGCTCGGGCTCCTCCGCTCGCTCGCGACCGGACGCGTGGATCTCTTGGCCGACGCGCTCCATGACGTGTACCATGTGCCGCATCGCGCTCGGCTCATCCCGGGCTACGAGCGCGCGGTGGAAGCGGGAGCGCGCGCCGGCGCGTTCGGGGTCACCATCAGCGGAAGCGGTCCCACACTGCTCGCGTTTCATGCTCCGGGGACGATCGCGGGGACGCGGGTGGGCGTGGCCATGATCCGCGCTTTCGCGCGTGCCGGAGTGCACGCGCGGGCGATTCCGGGGTCCATCGCGTCGCGCGGCGCGGTGACCCGCACCCTCGGCTAGGGGGCCGCCGCTGCCGCTTCTCGTCCAGAAATACGGTGGAACCTCGGTCGGTTCGCCCGAGCGCATCCAGAAGGTCGCGGACAGGATCGTCAAGACGCGCCGCGCCGGCACCGACCTCGTCGTCGTGGTCTCCGCGATGGGAGACACCACGGACGACCTCCTCGATCTCGCCCACAAGGTCTCGGACAAGTCGCATCCCCGCGAGATGGACATGCTCCTGACCGCCGGGGAGCGGATCTCGATGGCCCTCGTCTCCATGGCCGTGAACGACCGGGGGCAAGAGGCCGTCTCGTTCACCGGATCCCAGAGCGGCATCGTCACGGACACCTCGCACACGCGGGCCAAGATCCTCGAGGTGAAGGGGGACCGGATCCGCGAGGAGGTGTCCCGCGGGCGAGTCGTCATCGTCGCGGGGTTCCAAGGGGTGAGCAAGGACCGGGAAGTGACCACGCTCGGCCGGGGAGGCTCGGACACGACGGCCGTGGCCCTGGCCGCGGCGCTTCGGGCTGAGGCCTGCGAGATCTACACCGATGTCGACGGGGTCTTCACGGCCGACCCCCGCATCGTGCCGGACGCGCGCAAGCTGGACGGACTCACGTACGATGAGATGCTGGAGCTGGCCTCGCTCGGGGCCAAGGTCCTGCATCCCCGCTCGGTCGAGATCGCGCGGCGGTTCCGTGTGCCGGTCCACGTGCGCTCGAGCTTTCACGATGGGAATGGGACGTTCATCGGAAAGGGTGGCTCGATGGAACAGGTGGTGATCCGGGGCATCGCCCACGATCCGGACGTGGCGAAGGTGGCGCTCCTCGGCGTTCCCGACCGGCCCGGCGTGGCGGCGGAGATCTTCCGCGCGATCGGAGGCCAGGGGGTCAACGTCCGGATGATCGTCCAGGCGAGCGGATCGGACGGGAAGAACGACGTGACCTTCGCCGTAGGATCTCATGAGGTGCGCGGCGTCCTCCCGCTGGTCGAAGACCTGCGAAAGCGGATGGGAGCGCGCGCGTTCGTGTACGACCCCGACGTGGCCATCCTCTCCGTGGTCGGAGAGGGCCTCGCCACGTCCCCCGGCACGGCCGGCGAGGTCTTCGCGGCGCTCGCGGCGGAGAAGGTGAACATCGACATCATCAGCACGTCGTCCATCACGATCACCTGCATCGTGCGGAAGGAAGACCTGGACCGCGCCGTCAAGGCGCTCCACGCCGCGCTCAAGCTGGAGCAGGAAGTCTAGGACCCAAGGATGGGAGATTCCCCATGGGGTGGACCGAGAAGCCTTCGGTGCTCCGGCGCGGCGCGGCTCCGCCGGATCAGCGCACGTCGGCGATCTTCATCGCCGTGTCGTGCCTGCTCCATGCCGCCCTGCTCGCGTTCTTCGTGACGAAGGCGAGCCGGATCCAGGACATCGCGCTCCCGGCGTCCGGCGGTCCGTCACCGAAAACCCACGCCCAGCTCGTCCGACTGACTCCGCTCCGCTCTTTCCCCAACGCCGAGGCATCCGCCCCCGCGGCCGAGCCGGAGCGCGAGCGCCCCAAGCCGGCGCTCATCAAGCGCTACACGCCGGGAGCGAAGGTCGTGGTGCGTCCCGAGCGCGGCGCCGCGAAGAAGAGCGCCGCGGACGAGACCAAGTCGCCGCCCAAGACCGTGGCGGCCGCGCCGCAGGCGGACACGAGTCCGCGCTGGTACTCGGCCGATTCAACGAAGAGCACGAGCGTCGCGACCGACGGCGACTTCCGCTGGGCCTATTACCTGGCCGCGATCCGGAACAAGATCGGCTCGCGGTGGGTACCTCCCCCGGGGATGGAGGGGAAGCTGGTGAAGGCCACGGTCTACTTCCGCATTCACAAAGACGGCCAGATTTCGCTCACGTCCGTCGAGACCTCGTCGGGTTACGCTTTTTTCGACCAGACGGCGATGCGCGCGCTGCTCGCCGCCACACCGCTCCCGCCGCTTCCGGCGGGATACACGGACGACTACCTGGGGGTCCATTTTGGGTTCGAATACCAGCAGTAGCCGCTCCGCGCTCGCGCTGCTTTTCGCAGTGGCGCTGCTCTTCGTCTGGCCCGGACGGGCCACGACGCAGACCGACGTGCGCATCGGCGTCAAGGCGTCGGGCACGCTCAAGTCCCCGATGTTGCTCGAGCGCTTCCGCGCGGGTGCGGGTGCGGAGAGCGACGCTCGCAATGCGCACGACGTCGTGCGTCATGACTTCGATCTCTCCGGCGTGTTCGCGGTGGCCGACGTCGACCCGCTCATGGAAAAGCTCACGCCGAATCCGGCCGAGCAGGGCACCGTGCGCGTGCAAGGAATCGTCGAAAACGCGGGAGCGGGGCTTCAGTTTTCTGGTGAAGTGCTCGATATCGGTAGTGGGGAGTCGGTCTTCAAGCGGTCGTATCCGACCACCCGCGGCGACCTCAGACGCACCATGCACAAGTTCAACGACGACGTGATCGAAGCCCTGACCGGGGAGCGGGGCATCGCGGAAACCAAGATCGCGTTCGTGCGCACCACGGGGCGGGTGAAGGAGATCTGGGTCGCCGACTACGACGGAGAGAACGGGCGCGCCCTCACGCACGACAATTCGATCGCGCTCTCGCCGGCCTGGGCGCCGTGGGGCTCGGAGATCGCCTTCACCACGTTCAAGCGCGGGAACCCCGATCTCTACCTGTTCGACCTCGTGCGCGGCGCCTCGTATCCGTTCTCCACGCGTCCCGGGCTCAACACGGCGCCCTGCTACTCCCCCGATGGGAAGTGGATCGCGTGCACGCTCTCGCGCGATGGAAACGCCGAGGTCTATCTCGTGAGCCGCGACGCGCAGACCGCGCGGCGCCTCACCCGGAATGGGCGGATCGATTCCTCGCCCTCCTTCAGCCCGACGGGCAACCAGATCGCGTTCACGTCCGACCGCTCCGGATCGCCACAGGTCTACGTCATGGACACGGAGGGCTCGAACCAGAGGCTCATCACGCTGGAAGGGAAGTACAACGACTCTCCGCAGTGGTCCCCGAAGGGAGATCGGATCGTGTACGCCTCGCGGCACGACGCCATCTTCGACGTGATCGTGATGGACGCGAACGGGCAGAACCCGGTCCAGATCACCTTTCAGGCGGGTCACAACGAGAATCCCCGCTGGTCGGCGGATGGGCGGAAGATCTACTTCAGCTCGTCGCGGTCGGGACAGCGGCAGATCTACATGATGAACCCGGACGGGAGCGACGTCGTCCAGCTCACGAAGGGGGGAGAGAGCTTCAATCCGGCGGCTGGTCCGAGGGCCAAGAAGAGGCTCCAGGCGGCCGGTTCGGGTTGACCCTCCGGGGCACGTATGGTAGGTTGAGACAGTGTGGAAGTTGTTGCGCGCCAACACAATGAATCAAGGAGGACCTAGATGCGCCGTATGCCAAGGATTGCGACGCTGGCCCTCGCCGCGCTCCTTTTCGGGATGCTGGCGGGGCTGGGCTGTTCCTCGCGCAAGCAGGTGACCACCGCGGACACCACGCCGCCACCACCGCCGCCGACGGAGACCACCACGCCTCCGCCTCCGCCCTCGGAGCCTCCTTCGGAGACCACGGCCGAGACCAACACGGCCACGGGACTCGAGGACGCGTTCTTCGATTATGACGCAGCGGATATCCGGAACGACGCCAAGGATGCCCTGACCAACAACGGCAAGTACCTGTCCTCGCACGGCAGCTCCAACATCGTGATCGAAGGTCACTGCGATGAGCGCGGCTCGGTGGAGTACAACCTCGCCCTCGGCGAGCGCCGCGCGCGGGCCGCGAAGGACTTCCTGGTGAGCTACGGCGTCCCCGCGACCCGGCTCACGACCATCTCCTACGGTAAGGAGCGCCCCTTCGATGCCGGGCACGACGAGAGCGCCTGGGCGAAGAACCGCAGGGCGCATTTCGTCTCGAAATGACGATTCGCCGCGCTTTCCTGGCGCTCACGCTCGGCCTGGCCCTCGCACTGGCCGGGTCGAGCTGCGCGCCGGGCGGCTACTACAACACGAGCCAGTCGGCGCTCGATAGCCTGCTGACGAGCCAGGCCGCGCTCGCGAAGCGGATCGACGCGATGGAGAAGAAGCTCGACGCCACGCGGGAGGGCGTCGCCAGCAGCCGGGCGACCACCGACACGCACCTCCTCGAAATCAGCCAGCGGCTCGACGTCCTGGACGGGAAGCTCGAGGCCTCGAGCGCGCGCGTCTCCCAGCTCAGCCTCAAGGTCGACACGGTGAAGCAGAAGATCAGCACGTCGGACTCGACGCGCGCCGCGGCGCCGTCCGGCTCCTCGGATCCCGAGACGATGTACCAGGCCGCCTATTCCGACATCGCGGCGGGGCGCTACGAGCTCGGGCGGCAGGCGTTCCAGACGTATCTCAAGACCTTTCCCGACACCGACGTGGCCGACAACGCGCAGTACTGGATCGGCGAGTCGTACTACGGGACGGGCGATTTCGCGAACGCGATCGTCGAGTTCCAGAAGGTGATCGACAACTATTCCAAGGGAGACAAGGTACCGGCCGCGATGTTCAAGATCGGGCTCTCCCAGTCGCGGCTCAAGCAGGCGGCAGAGTCGCAGAAGACCTACAAGGCACTCATCCAGAAATATCCGAAGAGCCCCGAGGCCGGGCTCGCCAGGGAGCGTCTGGGCCAGAAGTCGTAGCGCCACTCCGCCCTCAAGCCCTCCCAGCCCACCCATCCTCCCGATCGCATCCGAGCGTATACTCGGTAGCGTCACCGGGAGGATGGCGTGCGATTCGACAAGTTCACCACCAAGAGCCAGGAAGCCCTCGCCGAGGCGCAGCGCCTCGCGGAGCGGGCGGGCCACCCCGAGGTGGGCACGGAGCACGTGCTCCAGGCGCTCATCGACCAGAAGGGGGGCGCGGTCGTGCCGGTGCTCGAGGCCGCGCGGGTGCCCATCGACAGCCTCCGGCGCGCGCTCGAGCAGCGCTTCCAGTCCCTCCCCAAGGTCTCCGGCGGGCGGCAGACGGTTCTCTCTCCGAGCGTGGCGTCGATGCTCGAGCATGCCGAAGTCGAGGCGGAGCGGCTACGCGACGAGTACGTGAGCACCGAGCACTTCCTGCTCGGCGCGCTCGATCCCGCCGTCACGTCCGAGATGGGACGCATCCTGCGCGAGGCGGGGGCGACCCGTGAAAACGTCTATCACGCGCTCCTGAGCGTGCGCGGAGGAGAACAGGTGTCGACTCCCGATCCCGAAGAGACCTATCAGGCCCTCACCAAGTACGCGCGCGACCTGACCGAAGCCGCGCGCAAGGGCTCGCTCGATCCGGTCATCGGCCGCGACGACGAGATCCGCCGCGTGATCCAGGTGCTCTCGCGGCGCACGAAGAACAACCCTGTCCTGATCGGCGAGCCTGGCGTGGGGAAGACCGCCATCGCCGAAGGGCTCGCGCAGCGCGTCGTGAGCGGCGACGTGCCGGAGGGGCTCAAGTCGCGGCGCGTGCTGGCCCTCGATCTGGGGGCGCTCCTCGCCGGCGCGCAGTACCGCGGGCAGTTCGAGGAGCGGCTCAAGTCGGTGCTCAAGGAAGTGCAGCGGTCCGAAGGACAGGTGATCCTGTTCATCGACGAGCTCCACACCCTCGTGGGCGCGGGTGCGGCCGAGGGCGCGCTCGACGCGTCGAACCTCCTGAAGCCCGCGCTCGCGCGGGGCGAGCTCCACTGCATCGGCGCGACGACGCTCGACGAGTACCGGAAGCGAATCGAGAAGGACGCAGCGCTCGAGCGGCGCTTCCAGCCTGTGTTCGTGTCGGAGCCGACCGTGGAGCAGACGATCGCGATCCTTCGCGGGCTCCGCGAGCGCTACGAGAACTTCCACAAGGTGAAGATCCAGGACGCGGCGCTCGTCGCGGCCGCGATCCTCTCGAACCGCTACCTCACCGACCGGCAGCTTCCCGACAAGGCGATCGATCTCGTGGACGAGGCGGCGTCACGGCTGCGGATCGAGATGGACAGCATGCCGGGCGAGATCGACGTGCTCGAGCGCCGCAGGAAGCAGCTCGAGATCGAGCGCCTCGCGCTGAAGCGGGAGAAGGACGACGGCGCGAAGACGCGCCGCGCGCTCATCGAAGAGGAGATCTCGGAGACCGAGACGGAGCTGAAACGGCTCACCGAGCACTGGGGGCGCGAGAAGGCCGCGGTCCAGAAGATCAACGAAGGACGCGCGCGTTTGGAGGCGCTGAAGAACGAGGAGCAGCAGGCGGAGCGCGCGGGGGATCTCGAGCGCGTCGCGCGCATCCGTCACGGCGACGTGCCCAAGGTCAAGAAGCAGCTCGACGACGACACGGCGTCGCTCGCCTCCATCCAGAAGGATCTGAAGCTCCTCAAGGAGGAGGTGGACGAGGAGGACATCGCCGAGGTCGTCGCTCGCTGGAGCGGCATCCCCGTGCAGCGGCTCCTCGAGAGCGAGCTCGCCAAGCTGCTCCACATGGAGGAGCGCCTGAGCGAGCGCGTGGTGGGGCAGGATCGGGCGGTGCGCGCGGTCTCGGACGCGGTGCGCCGCGCTCGCGCGGGGCTTCAAGACCCCAACCGCCCGCTCGGCTCGTTCCTCTTCCTCGGTCCGACCGGCGTGGGCAAGACCGAGCTGGCCCGCGCGCTCGCGGAGTTCCTCTTCGACGACGAGCGCGCGATGGTGCGCGTCGACATGTCGGAGTATCAGGAGAAGCACACCGTCGCCCGCCTGATCGGGTCGCCACCGGGCTACGTCGGGTACGAGGAGGGAGGACAGCTCACCGAGGCGGTGCGCCGCCGCCCGTACGCCGTGATCCTGCTCGACGAGATCGAGAAGGCCCACGCCGACGTGACGAATGTACTCCTACAAATGTTCGAGGACGGCCGGCTCACGGACGGCCAGGGACGCTCGGTGGACTTCAAGAACACGCTCGTCATCATGACGAGCAACATCGGGAGCGATCTCATCCTCGAAGCCGAGGGGGCGAGCGCGGAGGAGCTGCGGCAGCCCTTGATGGGCGCGCTTCGCTCGCACTTCCGTCCGGAGCTGATCAACCGGATCGATGAGATCCTGATCTTCGAGCCGCTCGGGCGCGAGGAGCTGCGCGAGATCGTGCGGCTGGAGCTCGCCAAGGTGGAGCGCCGGCTTCGCGATCGCGAGCTTTCGCTCGACGTGGACACGCCGGTGCTCGACCGGCTTGCGATCGAGGGCTACGACCCGGTGTTCGGCGCGCGGCCGCTCCGGCGAGTGATCGAGCGCCGCGTTCAGAACCCGCTCGCGCAGTCCATCCTGCGGGGCGAGTTCCAGCCAGGGGACCACGTGCGCGTCACGATCGGAGCGGACGACGACGCTCCGTTTCGGTTCGAGCGCGCGGAAAAGCAGGAAGCCGTCGGAGCCGGCCGCTGAGCGCCCGCCGCAACCGAAGGCGGAGCCGGGGCGGCTCAAAAGAGCGATAGGTTCCGTGTTCCCTTCGCTTTCCGCTTGACGCTCCCGTGCCCGCGGCCGTAGCGTCGCGCGTCGCGTTGCGGCGCAACCCACCCTCGAGCGCCGCCCTCGGCCACCCGGGGCATCCATGCAACTGTCCGAGCTGATCAACGAGAACGCGGTCCGCCTCCACCTCGCGGCCCACGACAAGGAATCGTGCATCAAGGAGCTGGTGCAGCTCCTCGAATCCGCGCATGGCGTGAACACCAAGGGCGAGATCCTGAGCAAGGTTCTCCAGCGCGAGTCGATGATGTCGACCGGCATCGGGAACGGCGTCGCCATCCCGCACGGGAAGACCCGGCTGCTCGATCACCTGGTCGCGGCCTGCGGGGTGGCTCCCGCCGGCATCGAGTTCGACTCGATGGACGGAGAGCCGGCGACCCTCTTCATCCTCCTCGTTTCCCCGGAGAGTCTCCGGGGTCCCCACGTGAAGGCCCTGGCCAACGTCTCCCGGCTCCTGAAGGAGGAGTCGGTTCGGAACGCCCTCCGGACGAGCGCCACCCCCGAGGCATTTCTGGGGGTGCTCCGGGAGGCCGAGTCGCGCTATAGTTAGGACCCCGTCCTCCGGGCCGGGCTTGACGGACCCCCCGCTCCTTGGGTAGCTTTTCGGCCACACATCGCCGTGTCCCCCAGAAAGGAGCTTTCCCCTTTTATGAAGTCTTTGCGAGGTTTCGGGGCGGGAGTATGCCTTGCCCTGGTCCTGGCGGGTTGCGGCAGCGAGCCCGGTACGAACGACAAGCCCGGCAACTATTCGCCGCTCATCATCGGCATCAGCGCGGATCATGAGCCCGCGATTCGCGGAGTCACCAACCAGCTGACCGTTCTCGTGACCAACGTCAACGGCCTCCCGCTCACGTACCACTGGAGCGCCGCGCAGGGCACGCTGCTCGACTCGACCTCGGCCACCGTGAACTGGAACGCACCCGATTCGATCGGGACGTACGATGTCACGGCGTCCATTCAGGCCGTCGACGGCGAGACGCACTACTTCAAGACGACCACCTTCCACATCTTCGTGGACAATGAATTCGTCCGCTGGACGAATAGCCCCGAGGTGCAGTTCGATCCGGCTCCCGTCCCGTCGCCGACGGGGGGGATCGTGTTCGCGCAATACTCGAACATCTCCAACGGGCAGGCCGACGTCTGGTACATCCCCGGGGCGGGCCTCTCGCCGGAGCAGAAAACGTCCGGCTTCTTCACCGCGAACTCGCCGACCATGAAGGCCGACGGGTCGGTGCTCGCGTTCGCCGCTCGCGCGACGGACGTGGACAGTCAGCACGTTTATGCCGCCGCTGCGGCTGGGGCCACTCCCGACCCGGCCGTGAGCCAGCAGCTCACGTCGATCTCGACCCAATCCCATCTGTTCGGCAACCCGCGGTTCTCACGCACCCACGGGTGGCTCATGTACAACTCGGACAGCGGCCAGGCCACGGCCTTCGTTCCGCGCGTGCTCTACCGCGACATCCCGGCGGTACCGCCTGCCGTGCTTCCGGCGCCGCAGCGCGCCATCGTGGACCAGTCGCTCGCGTCGCGCACGTTCTGGATGCCGAACTGGGGTCCCGACGTGGACGCCGACGGCCTGCCGGACTCGATCGTGACCAGTGCCTTCCGCTTCTTCCGTGCCACCAACCAGACGGCGAACGGGCTCTACAAGTGCGGCGTGAATCCGCCGGGGACGCCATTCCAATGGCTGGCGGACTCGAGCGCGACGGATCCCGACTGGTCGGCCGACGGCCAGTACATCGTGTTCGCGGACCCGAACACGCATGGCGGCGAGCGGGACATTTGGATCATTCGCGCGGACACGAACGTCCGGAGCAATGCGATCCGGATCACGAGCGGTCCGGCGGACGACTCGCACCCGCGTTTCTCGGAAGACGGGAACACCATCTACTTCATCTCGAATCGCGCCAGCGATTACGGGCTGAACGGCGTCTATCCAACCGAGCGCCGCGGCTACAACATCTGGAGCGTCACGCGATTTGACCGCCCCTGAGGCTGCCGATCGAGGGCCCGGACCGAAACGCGGCCGGGCCCTCTTTCTATTCCACTGGGTCCCCGTGGCCCTCTACATCGGCCTCATTTTCGGGATGTCCTCGATCCAGAGCCTGAAAGTGCCGGGCCCGTTCCCGTTCATGGACAAGGTCGCGCACTTGATGGAGTATTCGCTGTTCGGGCTCCTGGTGGGACGGGCCATCCGCTTCACCATGTCGGGCTCGAACCGCGTGGCCATGTCGATCGCGGCGATCGCGTTCGGCGGCTTCGTCGGAATGTGCGATGAGCTCTACCAGAGCTTCGTGCCCGGGCGGAGCTGCGACATCTTCGATTGGCTCACCGACCTGACGGCGGTGACCCTCGCGGTCGTGATCACGCAAGTCATCAGCGCGCGTCCGCTCGACCGGCGCGCGGCGCCGGAACGCTGAGCCCCCGCGCGGGTTCCCAGTCCAGGACGAAGGAGCAGAGTGGCGAGTAAGTTCCAGGTGCCGCGGGGAACGCGGGACATCCTGCCGGGCGAGAGCGAGCGCTGGATCGCGCTCGAGGGGACCACGCGCGAGATCCTGAGCCGCTATGGCTATCGCGAGGTCCGCACGCCGCTCTTCGAGTCCACCGACCTCTTCATCCGGAGCGTGGGCGAATCCACCGACATCGTTCGGAAGGAGCTCTACACCTTCGAGGACCGAAAGGGGCGCTCGCTCACGCTCCGCCCGGAGGGAACCGCGCCTCTCGTCCGCGCGTACCTCGAGCACGCGCTCGGCCACGGCGATCCCGTCACGCGGCTCTACTACATCGGGCCAATGTTCCGGTACGAGCGGCCGCAGGCGGGGCGCTACCGCCAGTTCTGGCAGATCGGCGCCGAGCTCCTGGGCCCGGCGGCCCCCGCCGCGGACGCGGAGATGATCGACCTCTTCGTCGCGATCCTCCGGGGCATCGGGCTCAAGGACGTGCGCGTGCTCGTGAACTCGCTGGGCGATTCGGTCTGCCGCCCCGTGTATCGCGAGCGCATCCGCGAGCATTTCGAGTCGCGCGAGGCGGAGCTCTGCGGCGACTGCAAGGAGCGACTCCGCACGAATCCGCTCCGCATCCTGGATTGCAAGGTTCCCACATGCCAGCCGGCGATCGCGTCCGCGCCGAGTGTGCTCGACTCGCTCTGCGATCCTTGCCGCGAGCACTTCGACGGCGTGAAGGCGGCGCTCGACGCGCTCTCGATCGAGCACGAGACCGCGCCGCGGCTCGTCCGCGGGCTCGACTACTACACGCGCACCGTCTTCGAAGTGCACGCCGCGGGGCTCGGCGCCCAGAACGCGGTGGGCGGAGGCGGACGCTACGACCAGCTCGTGAAGGATTTTGGCGGCCCTCAGACGCCCGCGATCGGCTTCTCGATCGGCATGGAGCGGCTCCTGCTCGCCACGGGAAGTCTCGAGACCGGAGCGGCGCTCCGCCCGGATGTCTGCGTGATCGCGCGCGAGCCCGGCGCCGTGCTCGAAGCGCTCCGTGTCGCGCGCGAGCTCCGCGGCCTCGGCACGAACGCCGCCTCGGGTCTTCGCGTGCTCGTCGACCTCGGCGGCCGGAGCGCATCCGCCCAGATGAAGTGGGCTTCGAAGCTCGAGGCCCGGTTTGCCGTCTTCGTTCCGTCCGACGCAGCCGGGTACGCCGTGCGCGACCTGGACGCGGGTAAGGACGCGCCGCACCAGACCGACGTGCCATCCCTTCGTGCCTGGCTCATGGAGCAGGCCGCGACCGTTTCGGAGGACGTGACCCGATGATCGAGCCGTTTCGCGCCCGCAAGCGCACCCACACCTGCGGCGACCTGAGGCCCGAGAACGCCGGCATGAAGGCGCGCCTGCTCGGTTGGGCGCATCGGACGCGGGACCACGGCGGCGTCCTGTTCATGGACCTTCGCGACCGCTACGGCATCACGCAGGTCGTCTTCCGCCCCGAGCACCTCGGGGACGAGGCGATGGAGCGCGCGCGCTCCATCGGAAACGAGTACGTCGTGATGGTCGAAGGGAAGGTGCTGAACCGGCCGCGCGGGAGCGAGAACGAGGATCTCCCGACCGGAGGGGTCGAGGTCGAGGCGGAGGGACTCGCGATCCTCAACGCGAGCAAGACGCCGCCGTTCCCGCTCGACGAGACCGCCACCGCCTCCGAGGACCTTCGCCTCCGCTATCGCTATCTGGATCTGCGGCGCGAAGCGCTCCAGTCGAGCCTCATCTTCCGGCACCGGATGACGCGGAGCGTGCGCGAGTACCTCTCCGATCAGAGCTTTCTGGAGATCGAGACGCCCATGCTGGTGCGGCCGACTCCGGAAGGCGCGCGCGACTACGTGGTGCCGAGCCGGCTCCATCCAGGGAAGTTCTACGCGCTGCCGCAGTCGCCGCAGCTCTACAAGCAGATCCTCATGGTCTCGGGCTTCGACCGCTATTTCCAGATCGCGCGCTGCCTGCGCGACGAGGACCTTCGCGCCGATCGCCAGCCCGAGTTCACGCAGATCGATCTCGAGATGTCCTTC
>DATJGP010000003.1:0-3384 GCA_035494915.1 Candidatus Eiseniibacteriota bacterium
GCCCGACACGACCGGCGAGGCCCTGCGCCTTCCCGCGGCCCGCCGCGCCCTGCTCGAGGCGCTGCGCGCACGGGACGAGGATCGCATCGTCCTCGCGCTGCAGTTGAGCGGTGAGACTCACGATCCGGAGATCGTCGAGGCAGTACGCGGGTGCCTGAAACACGAATGGCCCGCCGTGCGTGCGGCTGCGACCTCGGCGATGGAGGCCCTGCGCGTCCCCGATCGCGAGAACCGGATCGCGGCCTTCCTCGACGACCCGCACGAGGGACTCCGGAGGGCGGCGGTCAGCTACCTCCTGCTGCGCGGCCCAAAGCCGGTTGCTTTCGCCCGGGGGGCCCTGGATGGCACGAATGCGGAGCAGCGGAGACTGGTCGTCGATGCCCTCTTCGAGCGCCCCTCCGACGCCCGGGCCGCGTTGACGCTCCCTTGGGTCGACGCGCAAATCCAAACCGGAACGCCCGAGAGCCTCGTTCTCGCAGCACGTGCGCTCGGCGCGATGAGCGGCGGAGGCGTCGTTCCGCGGCTGCGCACGCTCCTCACGCACGCCGACATCGACGTGCGGAGCGCGGCCCTCCTCTCCACATCCCACCGGCCGGCGGCTGAGCTCCTGGACGTTCTTCTCCCGCTTCTGCTGGATCGGGACCTTCACTACGCGGCACGAAAGGCTGTGGCCTCGGTCGGCGATCCGGCCGTCCCCGCTCTTCGGAGCATGCTCGACGCGGAGCGCGGCCCGCGTGCGCAATCGCTCGCCGCGGGCGTGCTGGCGCGGATGAACACGCGCGGTTCCGTGGGCGCGCTCATGATGCTCGTGCGGAGCACGGATCTCAGGCTCCGCCATCTGGGCCTTTCGGGACTGGCCGGCATTCGCATGCGAAGGAGACAGGCGGTTCTCCCTCGCCACCTCGCGCATCGCCTCTTCCTTCGCGAGCTTCGAGATTATCGCGCGTGTCTGGACCCGGCCGCGGCCCTGGAGACGCATCCCGCACCCGAGGTGCGCCTCCTGGCCGACAGCTATCGCGAATCCGCGGAAATGGCGCTCGAGCGAGCCCTGCAGGCGCTCTCGTGCTGGTACGATCCGCTCCCTCTGGTGGGGGTATTCGACCGGCTCAAGTCGCGCGACCGTGAGGTCGTCTCGCCCGCGCTCGAATTTCTCGAGCACACGCTGCCTCGGGCCTTCTTCCGGCCGGTGCGCAAGATCTTCGAGGAGTCACCCGTTCCGCCCGAGGACCAAGGGAAAGGAGCGGATCCTCTGGCGGTCTGGATCGAGGGAGCGTGGAAGTCGGATGACGAGTGGCTCCGCGCTTGCGCCGTCCGAGCTTCGCGGTTCCTGGTCAACTTCGACCGCAGTCTCTTCGGGGGAGATGGCGGCGCCCCCATCGTTCGCGACGAGCTCGCCGCTCTGGGACGGGCGTCATGCTGACGAGTGTCGAGCGCGTTCTGATCCTGAAAGGCGCGGATCTCCTCCGCGAGGTGGGCCCGCGACGCCTGCTCAAACTGGCGGAGGTGGCGCGTGAGGTCGAGCTCTCGAAGGATGACACCATCTACCGCGAAGAGGACGCGGCCGACGCCCTCTACATGATCGTCGAGGGCCGTGTCCGCCTTTCCGCCGGAGACCGAGTGATCGCGGAGGTGGGTCCGGGCGAGGCCTTTGGCACGTGGGCCCTCGTCGACGACGCCGAGCGCGGCCAGAGGGCCGAGTGCATCGAGGACGGCCTCGCTCTGGCGGTGCACCGGGATGAGTTCTACGACGTCGCGGCGGGCGACCTCACGGTGCTCCAGGAGGTCGTCCGTGCGCTCGCGCGAAGGCTGCGCGCCCTCGTGTCCGAGCGCCCGGAGGAGGCTCGTGTGGAAGGAGAAGGGGTCGAGAAGCCCGAGGCCATGGTGAAGACCGAGACGTTCGAGTCCGATGCGGCGGCAAACGCCGCCCCGGCCGGGCAAGGTGCGGCGCTCTCTGCTGCAGCGCTGGGAAAGTCGGTTCCGGAGACACCGCCGCCACCATCCCCGGAGCCGCCGCCGCCGTCCCCCGAGACGTGAGCCGCCCTACTGATTTGGAGGTGGTTTCGAAAGCAGCCGGTCGCTCGCGGCGCTCGTATCCGTCACGGCGCTTTTCGGCATTCCGGGCATTGTCGAAGCGGTCTTCATGACTTCCGCCGGGCCCTTGGCGGGTGGAAGAGGCATCTTGTGTTGATCGATCTTCGGTATGCCGTACCGATTCAGGTCGATCTGCACGTGGTCGATGACGGTCACGTGCGAATCCTTGTCGACGGCGTACGTGTAGAGATCCCCGCCACCAAACCACAAACGTAAGTGAGTGAAGTTGAACACCTGGTCGGTGAACACGTTCTCGGGTTTCACGACCGATCCGGCGACCTTGTATTCGCTGTAGAGCTGAGCGCTTTGGGCAGGAGGCGGGATCGTGTGCAGCGGCGCTCCTCCTCCGCCCGAGACGAGAGCAATGAGCACCGCGTCCGGCCACGTGAGGAGCGCGCGCTGGTACGAGTGTTCATGTCCGCTCGCGAGGATGGAGATGCCCGCCTCATGCAATGAGGCCACCATGCGCTCTCGCCGCTCCGTCAGCACCGCGTCTCGCTGCCACTCCATGCGATGAGCGCTGACCGAGAACGGTGGATGATGCATCAGGACCATCACGGGACCGTTGTGCTCCTTGACGCGCGCGACGAGCCAGGCGAATTCCTCCTCCGAGTACTTGACCTGGACCTCACGCGTCCAGTGGCCGCGAACGTCGACGATCGGATTCGTGTCGAGCGCGATGAAGCGCATCCACCCGTCCGCGGAATCAAAACAGTAGTAGAGGCGATCTCCTCCGACGGGGAGGCCGGTAGCGGTTCGCCAGTTCTCGACCCCGTCCTCGGTATCGGTGCGCTCGTGGTTGCCTGCGACGGGGAAGTAGGGCACGCGCGAGGTGAGCGGCTGGGTAATGCGCAGGAAGCGTTCCCAGTGTGCCGGATATCGGCCGTCGTACACCAGATCGCCGGTATTGATCACGGCGGCGACGTTGTGTCCGGACGCCTGCAGCGTATCGATCTTGGCCATCATGGCGTTCATGACCTGGTGCTCGCGCGACCACTTGGGCTCGTGCTTGATCACGGCGGGGATCTCGCGGATGAGCGCCAGGTCGGGATACAGACCCTTCCCGATCGCGTAGGGAATCGTGATCAGGCCGTGCAGGAGCTTGACCGGGTTGAGCGAGAATCCTTGACGGATCGTCACGAGCTGCGGCTGGAGGCGCGACAGGCGGTAGCCCGGGCGATTGTCGCCGCACAGAATGATGTTCAGCGTGTCCGCCGTGTATCCGTCGCGGAGCCGTCCGAGGTATCGAAGCGTCGAATCCGCCGTTCCCGGGAGCAAGCCGATGAGGGTGTC
>DATJGP010000004.1:0-7629 GCA_035494915.1 Candidatus Eiseniibacteriota bacterium
TCGAAGCCCTGGCTCGAATTGGCGTCGATCTGACTCTGGACTTCCCGGCGGAACTCGTTGGGATGGGCGATCGGGTCGAAGATCTCCGGCGTGCCGCCGGTTCCGTGGATCGTCACCTTGCCGAAGCCGAGGGTCTGGCCCAGAGGGCTCTCTTCCACAGACACGCTCTCCACCTTCGAGAGCAGGAGCTCGGTGGTGCTCCGGGTCAGGAGGCCCTTCTTCACCAGCACGCGCCGGGTCGTCACCGCGATCTCGGTGGCGTTCCGCTTGAGCGCGCCGAGGGCCACCCAGGCCGATCCCCCGACCGCGAGCACGGCGGCCACGATCGCCAGCGGAACCGTGAAGATCCCCTTCGGTCCGTGCCACACGAACGCCATGATCAGGAACAGGCCCGCGAGGATATCGAGGGCGCACCCCACGAGGACCTCGGGAGCCATGACGATCCAGTGGAGGCGTCCCCGGTGGACGACCGTTTCACCCGGCAGAAGATTCGTGTCGACGTAGGCCATGGAGCCTCCTTCGAGACGGATCATCGGCAGGCGCCTGGGCGTGCTGAAGTCCGATCGCGAACCCCTCCGTAGGAACGGGCCGGTCCAACCCTTCCGGACCGGAGCCCATCCAACCCGGCGTTCGCAGCAACTCCCAAAGGAGGCAACCGACTGATGATCCATCGATTCTGGGCCGTCCTGGCTTTGGCGCTCGCGCTGGCGGCCGCCCTTTCCGCCGCACCCGCCCAAGCCGCGCCGATGGACCCGTCGTGGGTCGCCAAGTGGCGCTCCGACCTCGCCTTCATGGCCGACAGCGTGCCGCCCAGGCACCCCAGCTTCTACCACGCGGTCTCGCGCGAGCGGTATCGCGCCGCCCTCGACTCGCTGAGCGCGCGCCTCCCGACCCTGGCCCAGCATCAGGCGGTGGTGGAGCTGGCGCGGATCGTCGCTCTCGTCGGCGACGGTCACACCCGCCTCACGCTTCCCTGGGACAGCGGGGCCGGGTTCTTCACAGGACATGCCCCCACGGCTCCGTCCAACGTCGATGGTCTCGCGTTCCGGCAGTATCCGATCCGTCTCGGCCTCTTCGGCGACTCCCTGTGCGTGACGCGAGCCGATTCCCTCCATCGCGACCTGCTCGGCGCGCGCCTGGTCCGGATCGGCAGCCGCTCGGCGGCCGAGGCCATGGCGCTGGTCGAGCCGACGGTGTCGCGCGACAACGGCAGCCAGGTGCGCGGGCTCCTCCCGATCTCGATGGTCTGCCCGGAGATTCTCGAAGCGCGCGGCGTCGCATCCGACATGGAGCGCCTGCCCATCGTGGTGGAGCGCGAGGGACGGCGGGTGGAAGCGGTGCTCGAGCCGGCGCCGAAGGGAGCGACCCTGACCTGGATCGAAGCGCGCTCCGGCGAGCCGCCGCTTCGCGATCGATTTCCGGAGCGGAGCCACTGGTTCCGCGTGCTACCCGGAGCGAAGACGGTCTACGCGCGCTATCGCGCGGTGATGGACGACAAGGACGAGAGCGTGGCGCAGTTCGCCGACTCGCTCTTCGCCGCGGTCGATCGGACCCACGCCGATCGCCTGATCCTCGACATGCGCGGCAACGTCGGCGGGAATGGCTTCCTCAACAAGCCGCTGCTCCAGCATCTCATCCGGGCGGAGCGTCTCGATCGCCCCGGCGGACTCTGGGCGATCGTGGACCGCGGCACCTTCTCCGCCGCGGTGATGCTCGCGGCGGATCTCGAGATGCGAACGCCGACGATCCTCGTGGGCGAGCCGACCGGCGGCCACCCCAATTCCTGGGGCGACGCCAAGCGGATCGTGCTCCCCAACACGGGGCTCACGGTTCGCGTGTCGAGCCTCTACTGGCAGCTCACGAGCCCGCAAGACACGAGGGATGCGATCGTGCCTCACGTCCCGGTCACGGAGAGCTTCGCGGATTGGCGCGCGAACCGCGATCCCGCGCTCGAAGCCGCCACCGCGGGCGTGGGGCGCGGCGATCCGTCGGGCCACTGGAAGGGCGCCATGGCGATCCAGTTCCAACGCTCGGACCTCGACCTCGTCCTGGCGCGGAGCGGCTCGACGTGGAGCGGTCGCGTGGACATGGCCGACGCCGATCTGCACGACGCGCCGCTCGGCGCCACCCAGGTGAGCGCCGGCAATCTCACGACGCACTGGGGCGCGAAGGGCAGCGAGACCACCTTCCGCGCACGCCTCGCCGGAGATCGTTGGGTGGGGCTCATTCGATACAAGGGGATCGACTTCCCCGTCGTGCTCGAGCGCGCGCCGGGGGACGCCGCGGGCGCCGAGCCCGCCACGCACTAGCCCCGACGGCGCGCGAGAATTTCGGCTACCCTGAGCGGATGACGTTCCCCCGCGCGGTGTTTCTCGACCTCGACGACACGATCCTCGACGACAGCGGAGATTCCCATCTCTGCTGGGTCGAGGCATGCGCGGCGCACCGGCACGGCGAGCTCGAGCCGTCGCGCGTGAACGACGCCATCCAGCGCGTTCGCGCCTGGTACTGGAGCCACCCCGATCGCCACCGCGAGGGCCGGCTCAGGCTCGACGAAGCGCGACGCGAAGTCGTCGAGAGAGCGCTCGCCGAGCTCGGCGTGTGCGCTCCCGCCGTCGCGGCCGGCATCGCATCCACGTACAGCGAGCTGCGGCGTCAAAAGATCCGCCCGTTCGATGGAGCGGTGGAGACGGTGCGCTGGCTGCGTTCGCTGCCGCTCCGGCTCGCGCTGATCACGAACGGGAGCGCCCTCGATCAGCGAGAGAAGATCGAGCGGTTCCAGCTCGCGGATCTCTTCGATCTCGTTCTCATCGAGGGGGAGCTGGGCTTCGGCAAGCCCAACCCTCGCGTCTACCGCCACGCCCTGGACACGCTCGGTGTCCAGCCCGCCGATACCTGGATGGTGGGCGACAATCTCGAGTGGGAGGTCGCGGTTCCGAAGCAGCTCGGGCTGACGTGCGTGTGGGTGGACCGACACGCGCGGGGTCTTCCACCGGGCTTCGACCCGGCTCCCGATCGGATCATCCATCGCCTCTCCGAGCTCAGGGCCTCGTTCCCCCTCGGCTGACCATGCGTCCCCGGCTTTGGGTGTGGCTGATGCTTCTTCTCCCCGTCTCGTCGTGCTCCCTGGATCCAGCGGAGCGTGATTACGACGCCGCGCTTCGCGGCGAGGAGACGGGCCTGTCGCGAAGACAGCAGCTCGCACTCGTCGAGAGTGCCATCGCGCTCGACCCGCGGCGCGCGACCTACCGCGAGACCCACGCGATCTACTCGATCGACGTGCGCGAGTTCGCGCGCGCGGCGGCCGACCTCGATACCGCCATCCAGCTCGCGGATCGGCCCTACCTTCGATTCCTGCGCGGCCTGGTCGCGTGCCAGCGGGGTGAGTACGAGGCGTCGCTTCCCGACTTCGACCGGGCCATCGCGGAGCAGCCCAAGAACGCGCAGTTCTATCGTGGACGGTCCCTCGCTCGATCGGCCCTGGGTCGCTACGAGGAGGCGCTCGAGGACGCGGATCGTCTGCGCACGATGGCGCCCCAGCAGGGCGAGACCCACTACGCCCGCGGCGTGGCTCTCGCCGGGCTGGCGCGTCTGCGCGAGGCGGTCGATGCCTACGACGAGGCGCTCCGAATCCGGCCGGAGCTCGTCTATCCGCTCCGCGCGCGCGCCGACGCGAGAGAGGCGCTCGGAGACACGCTTCGAGCGCGCACGGATCGTGAGGAGGCTGACGCCAAGGAGCAGAACGCCTTCGCTCCCGCCGTCGATCCCTTCCGGTACTGAGCCGCTCAGGTCAGATGTAGTGCTTTCCCCGCCGCCACGCTTCATCCAGAGGGATCTCGAGGCCGCGGCAAATCCAGATCGGCACTCCCGTCTCGTCCGGCATCGCATGGGGTGCGCTGGTGCGGGCGACCTCGCGCACCTCGGTGAACGCGCGCTCGAGGCTTTCCCGGCTGTCCCCGACGATGACGTACGCCATGGGAGTGCGCGCGCCGTAGCCCCAGAGGTAGTAGTTGTTGTGCTGGCTCACCGCGCGAGGGAGACCGTAGCGCCGGCCGTAGTAGTTGATCGCCGCCGCCTCGCCGTAGTTGTCGGCCACGATGAGGCATCGAGCGCGCTCTTCCGACGGTAGCGAGCGAACGGCCGAGGCCACCTGCGCCGCCAGCTCGGGCCACCCGAACCGGTCGGCGAGGAACTGCGGCAGCTCGCCCCTGTCCCGACGCTCCTCCGAGGGCGGACGCATGCCCAGCGCCCGCTCGTAGGCGATGAACGAGGGCACGGGCAGCATCGGAACCGCGAACGGAGCTGCGAGCGCGAGGTCGCCGAGGGCGGCCGCGACGGGCAGCGCGCGCGCCCATCGAAACCGTCGCTCGGTCGCGTTCTCGATGAGCACCGAGAGACCGGCGATCACCGGCGGAAACGCCGCGACCGCGTAGTAGGGCTTGCTGCGGCTGAACGTGAGCACGGCCAGCGAGAGAAGGGTCATCCATGCGAGCGGCCGCCCGCGACGAAGCGCTGGAGCGGCGAAGAGGCCCACGAGGCCGGCCACGAGCCACGGCGCCATCAGGGGCCCCATCTCCAACAGCAGGCCCTTCAGGAATCCGAGCGGTCCTTGGGCCGTCATCTTGAAGCGCTGCGCGTTCTCCATGAACTCGCGCGTGGGCCAATCGTTCTGAACCTGCCAGGCGACGTGCGGCGCCACGATCAGCGCCGCGATCGCCACCGCCAGGTAGGGCCCCGGGCCTCGCAGCACCCGAAGACGCGTGGCAGCGAGGATCACCGCCCCGGCCGCAGCGGCAGCGAGGAGCACGCTGATCTTGTTGAGTGTGCCGACTCCGACGCAGAGGCCGAGCAGGATCCAGTCGCGCCGCCGGCCGTGCTCGAGGACATCGAGAACCACGAACGCGAGCGCGGCCCAGAAGAGGAGCTCGAACGAGTTCATGGAGTAGTAGCCGGTGATCCCGAGATAGGAGGGCGTCGCGAACGCGATGACGGCCGCGAGGGCTCGCGCGAAGCTCCCGCCCCCGAGGCGCCCCGCGAGACGCGCGGTCATCCAGATGAGCGCCCCACCCGCGAGGGCCGGCAGGATCCTCATCGAGAGCATCGAATCCCCGAAGACCGCTTTCCACACCGCCAGGACCGCGATCGAGACCGGCGGGTGATCGACGTAGCCCCAGGCGAGGTGATTCGAGCAGTCCCAGTAATAGAGCTCGTCCCGGAAGATTCCGTAGCCCAACCCCAGCGTGAGGTGGAGGGCGATCTGGACGAGAGCGAGCACGAACGGGATGGCCATGGCGGCACGATACCTCATCGAAGTGCCATCCGCATGCGAGCTTGGCGGTTAAATGGGTTCAGGACCTGCCCCGACCTGCCGATAACTCCTGGGTCGCTCTCGCAGCGGGTCGACCGCGGCGATTCACTCATGGGGGAGGTTTCATGAATTCTTGTCGCTGGGGTCTCAACACCGTAGCCGCGCTCACACTCACGCTGGCCCTGTCGGCCTGCCAGAAGGCTTCGTCGGACGTGTCGTCGACGATGCCGCCGGAAGATCAAACCACGGCCATGAGCCAGACTCCGACGCCGGAGTCCGCTCCCGTCACCGAAACCCAGGTCACGCCCGAGCAGCCGGTCGCCAGACTCGAGCCTGTGGTCGTGAAGCCGGCGCCGAGGAAGTCGGCGTCCACCAAGAGCACCACCAAGTCGACGACGGCCGTGCCGGCGTCGGAGAGCCGCACGGTGTCGCTGCCGGCCGGTTCGACGTTCGACGTCGAGCTCGCGACGGCCGTCAACACCGGTCAGAGCAATGTGGGAGACAAGATCGAGGCCAAGCTCGTCACCCCTTTGAAGGGCGATGACGGGTCGACGATCGCTCCGGCGGGCGCCGTGATCCACGGCGAGATCGCGGAGCTCACGCGCGCGAGCAAGTCGCGGGCGGAAGAGGATCGCGCGTCGGTGAAGCTCGCGTTCACGTCGGTCGAGACGGTGTTCGGCGAGAAGACGCTGGCCGCGACGGTCACGAACGTCGAGTCGCTCAAGGCGGGCAGCACCACCAAGCGCGACGCTCTGGTGATCGCCGGCAGCGCGGCGGCGGGCGCCATTCTGGGCAAGGTCGCCGGCCACGATACGAAGGACGCGATGATCGGCGGCCTCGCGGGCGCGGTCGTCGGCACGGGCGTCGTGATGGCGCAGAAGGGGCACGAGCTCGACATCCCGGCGGGGAGCAAGGTGTCGCTGCGCTCGGATCAGCCGATCACGGTCGTCGCGCGCTAACCAACACCGCTTCGCAGCTTCACAGCGCTCCTCGCGGATCTCGCGGGGAGCGCTTCTTCATTCCCGCTCGTCGCTTGGGCCCGCGAGTCCGTGGAGCGACATGCCTGGCTTGAGCTGGGCGAAGAGCGCTCCCAGCCGAGCGGGCGCGGCCTGATCGCCGCTTTGCGCCAGGATCTCTCCCGCGCGGCGGAGCGGTTCGGCGGCTCCGGCGTCGTCGCCTTGGATCTTGCGGCAAATGGCGAGCATCCACGGAAATTGCCACTGGTCCGGGTACGCGCGCGTCGCGGCGTCGTAGATGGTCGCCGCGGACCGGAGATCGTTCGAGAGGATGCAGATCTCCCCGACCCGCTGGATGCGCCGCGGATGGACGTGCCGCTGCTCCAGGTCGGCTACGAAGCCGGGCAGGAGCTGCGCCACGTAGCTCGCGACGATCGTGCTGTCTTGAAGGGGACGGATCGTCAGATTCGGAAAGCGGGCGCGCGCCCTGTCGATTCCGCCCGGGAAGAGCGCGTCCAGGAATTGCCCCGAGCCCAGGTCCGCGGCGTAATAGTCGCCCCCTTCGCCGAGCGCCTTTCGAATCCCCCGCTCGAGCCGGCTGTGCCCCACCGGCAGGACGGGCGAGACCGGATCCGCCGACCACACGTCCACGCCCCGCTCCCTCGCGTAGTCCATGGTCGCGTACTTCCCGTGCGCCACGACGTCGCGCAGGAACGCGCTGTGCGCCACGCGAGCGTCGGTCAGGCCCAGGCGGTCCAGCGTGCGCAGGTCCGTGCGATACGGCACCACGCCGACGCAGTCGATGGCCACGTAGACGTCCCGCGGCAGCGCCCCGCGCGCGAAGACGTCGTTCAAACGTTTCGCGGCGGCCTCGGCGCTCTCCCGGAACATGCGGTGTTCTTCCTGGCGCACGGCGCCAAAATGCATCGTCTGCTCGCGCATGAGATCGCGATACGCGCCGGCGACATTGCGTAGCACCGGGAAGCGGAAGACGGGGTCGGTCTCCGGCGCGAGGAACCGATCGGCCTCGTCGAGAAGGCCCGGATAGGTCCCTGGAAATCCCGGCCAGTACTCCTTGGGGTATTGCAGGTGCGACCGGAGCGGAAACCACACGACGCCGAAGAGGACGAGCGCGGCGTAGCCCACGGCGAGCGTTGTTCGCGTCGGAGTCGTGGCCCAGGACCGCACCCCCTCCGCGATGAGGAGGAACACGAGGGGCCAGTAGAAGTCGAGCGGACGGAATTCGAAATGATCTCCTCCGATCGTCGCCACGTAGAGGACGTGCGGGAGGATCGTCGCGAGGAAGAGCGCCGGGAGGAACGCACTCTTCGTCCGCGCGCGGGCCGCCACACCGGCCGCGATGCC
>DATJGP010000005.1:0-21133 GCA_035494915.1 Candidatus Eiseniibacteriota bacterium
CGCTTGGAAGTTATCTTGGGTTTCCGAATTTCGTTGATCTGTCCCCGACGCTCGACAACTGGCCCGGCGGATGCGGTAGCAGCATTGGCACGGTGGCGGGGCCGTACAACCTGATTCCCCCTGCCGTCCCATCGCCGAAGACGGTGGCGATCACCTACGTCGATCTGGAATTTCAAGGCGTCAAGGTGACCCTGTACGACAAGGTGGGAGCCACGGCGGTCGCCAATTACCCGGACATCCGCATCGTCATGACCACGTCCAAGGAGCAGATCGCATTGCCGTGACGTGACCGGCGGACGCGCCCGCGGACCGACCGATCCAACCCCCCGCCTTGACGCACGGGCGTCCCGCCCGCCAAGATGGGGCAATGGCTTCGACTACAAAGACTTCCTTCCCCATTCGCTGCGCCGGCATGGACGTCGGCTCGAACGCGTTCCGGCTGGTCATCGCTGAGTTCAAGAGTCCCGACAAGTACAAGGTGCTGGAACGGGTCCGGATGCCGGTCCGCCTCGGGGCGTCCGTATTCAAAGACCAGCGGATCGACGCTCCCACGATGGACGCGGCGCTCGATGCGTTCCGGGAATTCCGGAAGAAGATGGAGGAGTACGAGGTGGTCCTCCATCGCGCCGTGGCCACGAGCGCGACACGCGAGGCCAAGAACCGCGCCGCCTTCCTCGAGCGCGTGCACCAGGAGACGGGGCTCGACCTCGAGCTGATCGAAGGGACCGAGGAAGCGCGGCTCGTCGCGCTGGGGGTGAAGAGCAAGCTCTCCCTGAGCCGCGGGCTCTCCCTCATCCTCGACGTGGGAGGCGGCTCGACCGAGATCGCGATCGTCGGGAACGGGGAGATCCTCGTGGTGGAGTCGCACGACGTCGGCGGCGTGCGCCTCCTCCGCCACGCCAACTCCGAATCGCCGGAGAAGACGCTCGGCATCGTGCGCCAGACGCTCCAGTCGTCGCGGTTTCCCATCCTCGACTTCTTCAAGCGGCGGCATCTCTCGCGCTTCGTCGGCACCGGCGGGAATATCGAAGCCATCGCCGAGATCGCGTCGCCGAATGGGGACGCCCGCTCGAACGGCGAGCACGCGGCCGCGAAGGTCACCTTGACGCGTCTCAGCCGCACGCTGGCGCACCTCGCCAAGCTCGATCCCAAGGAGCGCGCGGAGGAATACGGTCTCCGGCCCGACCGCGCGGACGTGATCGTGCCCGCGGGCGCCATCTTCGAGTACGTCGCGAAGCGGGTGCACGCGCGGGAGATCTGGGTGCCCTTCGTGGGGCTGGTCGACGGCGTGCTGGTGGACGTGGCGCGCGCGGCGAGCACGGAAGGGAAGAAGGAGCTCGAGGTCTCGCAGACCCGGAACGCGGTGCTCGCCCTGCTCAAGAAGTACGACGTGGACGCGAAGCACGCCCAGCGGGTCACCGCGCTCGCGACTTCGCTGTTCGATCAGCTCAAGGCGATGCACGGGCTCGGCAAGCGGGACCGGCTGCTCCTCGAGCTGGCCGCGCTTCTCCACGAGGTCGGGACCTTCATCGGCACCTCGGGGCACCACCGGCACTCGCTCTACCTCATCTCGAAGACGCCCATCCTGGGGCTGAGCGACACCGAGCAGCAGGTGGTGGCCAACGTGGCGCGGTACCACCGCAAGGCGCCGCCGGACGCGAGCCACGAGGCCTACGCCGCGCTCGGCGAGAAGGATCAGGAGCGCGTGCGATCCCTCGCCGCCATCCTTCGCGTGGCGGATGCGCTCGACCACGATCACAGGCAGAACGTGAGCACGGTGCGCGCGAAGCAGCGCGGCTCGGAGCTCAAGCTCCGTGTGACGACGCGCGGCGACGTGAGCCTCGACGCCTGGTCCCTGAAGGACAAGGGGGACCTCTTCGAGAACCAGTTCGGATTGAAGCCGGTGGTGGTGTCCCGTGGCTGAAGCGCATCCGATCCCGCCCGTTCCGGCGTCCACGCCGCCGGTCGTGCCGGCGGGCCCGCCGGTGATGTCGGTCATCGACGTCGGCGCGAGCGGGATCCGCATGCTCATCGCCGAGCTCCTCCCGAGCGGCGAGATCCGCACCCTCGAGGAGCTCCAGCGTCCGCTGTCGCTGGGACGCGAGGCCTTCCACACGGGCACGCTCTCCGCGACCAGCATCCAGAAGGCGGTCGTGATCCTGCGCCAGTACCGCGCGGTGATGGACACCTATCGCGTGACCCACTCGCGCGCGGTCGCGACCAGCGCGGTTCGCGGCGCGCTCAACCGCGACACCTTCGTCGACCGCGTGTTCCTCGCGACCGGGATCGAGATCGAGGTCATCGAGGGATCGCAGGAGACGCTTCTCACGTTCGCCGCCGTGCAGCGCGCGCTCGAAGGACACCCGGAGCTGGGGACCGGAGACGTCCTCCTCTTCGAGCTGGGCGGGGGCGCCACCGAGTGGGCGCTGATGCGGAACGGCGAGGTCGTCGCGTCGGTGACGCACGATATGGGGACGGTGCGGATGCGCGAGCTGTTGCGCGCCGCGGAAGGCGAGCGCCGGGCGCGCACGCGCATGATCCAGCACAACGTGCGCGACATGATGAACGCGGTCCGGCGCGCTCTCCCGTTCGAGAAGATCACGCAGCTCATCGCGATTGGATCGGAGGCCAGGTTCGCCGCGCGCCACATCGCCGGGACGAACGGGCACCACGCCGCGGAGCCGCAGCCGGTCACGCCCATCGTGGCGAAGGATCTGAAGAAGCTGGCCGACCAGATCGCGGCGATGACGCCGGAGCAGGTGTCCGCCGCCTACGAGATCCCGGTCTACGAGGCCGAGTCCCTGGGGCCGGCGCTGCTCGCCTATGTGGAGCTGGTGCGGCTTTCGCAGGCCGATCCGCTCCTCGTCGCGCGGGTGAACATGCGCGACGGGCTCGTGCTCCAGATGGCGAAGTCCATCCAGAGCGGATCGACCGTGTTCTTTCCCGAGCAGACGATCGCGGCCGCGGTGAACCTGGCGCGGAAATATCAGACCGACGAGCGACACGGGATCAAGACCGCCGAGATCGCCGCCGCCATCTTCGAGGCGACGAGGCAGCAGCATCGGATGGGGGATCGCGAGCGGCTTCTGCTCGAGGTCGCGTCCATCGTCCACGACATCGGCGGATTCGTCGCGGCGCGCGGCCATCATCGGCACGCCTACTACCTGCTCGTGAACTCGGAGATCTTCGGTCTCTCGGGGATCGACATGGAGATCGTGGCGAACGTGGCGCGGTATCACCGCCGCGCGGGCCCGCAGGCGGATCATCCCGCGTACGCCGCGCTTCCTCGCCCGGCGCGCGTCACCGTGAACCGCCTGGCCGCCATCCTCCGCGTCGCCGACGCGCTCGACAAGGGGCACAACCAGATCCTGCGCGGCGTGCGCGTGACCGTGTCGGGGGATGAGCTTCGAATCGAGGGAGAGGGGGCTGGGGATCTGGCGCTCGAGCGGCTCTCGCTCGAGGAGAAGGCCGGTCTCTTCGAAGAGGTGTTCGGGCTTAAGCCGGTCCTCGTGGAGCCTGCCGCTTCCTGAGCTGAACCGTCTGCTCGATCGGCCCGCCCTTGCGCGCCGGACAGTGGGAGCAGGGTCCCGACCCGCCCTCGTCCGCCGAGCCGCGCGATCCGCGGAACAGCTGCTTTCGCAGGAGCCAGCCCAGCGCGACGGCCACGCAGGCCATCGCGATGGCGTGCTGCCAGAGGGGCGCGCTCACCGGATCACCCCCATCCGAGCATCCTCCCGCCCTGATACACGGCGAGCGAGGCCACCCACGCCATCACGTTCATCATCACCAGCATCCCGATGGGCCAGCGCCAGGAGTTCGTCTCCCGCTTCGCGACCGCCACGGTGGACATGCACTGGAGCGCGAGCGCGAAGAAGACCATGAGGCTGATCGCGACGAGCGGCGTGTAGAGCGGAAGCCCCGTCTTGGGATTCACCGCGCGCGGCAACGCTTGGCGGAGCGACTCGGACGGGTCGGCCGAGCCGTCCAAATTGTTCATGGTCGCCATCGTCGACACCATCACCTCGCGGGCCGCGATCGAGGAGAGGAGCCCCACGCCCAGCTTCCAGTCGAAGCCGAGCGGCGCGATGGCGGGCTCGATCAAGTGGCCCATCTCCCCCGCGAACGAATGCCTGAGCGCCGAGCCGGAGGCCTCGGTGCGGAGCTTGGCGGCATCCGCGCGGTGGCCCGCGGCCGCCGCGGCGGCCGCCCGCGATTCGAGAGCCTTCGTCTCGGGGTGTCCTCCCGGATAGGACGCGAGGAACCAGAGCACGATCGACACCGCGAGGATCACCGACCCGGCCTGCCCCAGGAAGAGCAGGCAGCGCTCGCGGATCGCGAGGAAGACGGAGCGGGCCGAGGGGACGCGATAGGGGGGCATCTCGAGGACGTGCGCGGTGCGCGGCCCCCGGAGGACCGTGCGGCGCGCGACCCACGCCACCCCGAGCGCGGCCACGATTCCGAGGAAGTACATCGACAGGAGCGTGAGCCCGCGCAGGCTCAGGATCCCAAAGTGGCGGTCCGGGATGAACGCGCCGATCAGGAGCGCATACACGGGGAGCCGCGCGCTGCAGGACATGAGCGGCGCGATCAAGATCGTGGCGAGGCGGTCGTTCCGGGACGGGAGCGTCCGCGTGGCCATGATTCCGGGGATCGCGCAGGCGAAGGACGAGAGGAGCGGCAGGAACGCGCGGCCGGGGAGTCCGACCGAGCCCATGACGCGATCCATGAGGAACGCGGCGCGCGCCATGTAGCCGGTGTCTTCCATCACGGCGATGAAGAAGAAGAGGATCGCGAGCTGCGGGATGAACGAGGCGACGGTGCCCACACCGGCGAGAATCCCGTCCACGAGGAGCGACTGGATGGGCCCCGCGGGAATCGTGGCGCGTCCCAATCCTCCGAGCGCGCGCACGCCGGCGTCCAGCAGATCCATCGCCGGGGTGGCCCAGGCGTAGATGCTCTGGAACACGGTCGCCATGAGGATCACGAAGAGGAGAGGGCCGAGGATCCTGTGCGTGAGGACCGCGTCGAGCCGCCCACGGACCGCTTTCTCGGTGGGGCGGCGACGCACGACCTGCCGCACGATCGACTCGACTTCCTTGTAACCGCGCGCGGGATCGAGCTCGGTCCACGTCTCGGGGAGCACCGCGTGGCCGTTGCCGTTTCCGTTCCCCGCACCGTTGCCGTTCCCGTTGCTCGTGCCGGCCGCTAAGCCGTTTCCGTTCGCGCCGTCGATGGTCTGTCGCAGCCGGTCCACGCCCATCCCCGTCTTCGCGGAGACCGCGAGGACCGGGACGCCGAGGAGCAACTCGAGCGCGGGGACGTCGATCTCGATGCCCTGCGCCTGCGCCTCGTCCATGAGATTGAGGACGAGCATCGCGGGACGCCGGGTGCGGAGGATCTGGAGCGCGAGGTAGAGCTGGCGGTCGAGACGCGTGGCGTCGACCACGGCGACGACGCGGTCCGCGTGCGCGGCGGCGCCGGAGCGCCCTTCGAGCACGTCGCGTACGAGGGCTTCATCGGGGGAGCGCGGCGTGAGGCTGTACGTGCCCGGGAGATCCAGGATCTCGACCTGCCGTCCCGAGGGAAGGTGGCACGTGCCGGCGCGCTTTTCGACCGTGACGCCGGGGTAGTTCGCTACCTTCTGCCTGAGTCCGGTGAGGCGGTTGAAGAGCGACGATTTGCCCGAATTGGGACTGCCAACCAGAGCAATTCGCTCAAAGTGCTTTGACAAGGATGCGACGCGCCTCCTGACGCCGGATCGAGAAGTGAGACCCGCGCACCACGAGCTCGATGGGATCCCCGAGCGGAGCGCGTCGAATCACTTCGATTTCGGTTCCGGGGACGAGGCCCAGCTCGAGGAGCGAGCGGGTGAAGGAATCCTCGGCCTCGATGCCGTGCACCACAGCGCGCGAGCCTGGAACGATGCGGTCGAGGGATCTCACGCGTGGCCTCCCGTGCGGAGCGAAGCCTGCGCCTCATCGACGGCGGCTTCGACATCCTCGATGGTGTTCCGGAGACAGTGGCCGCGGCACACGGGGCAGCCTTCGCCCGCGGAGCCGGCGCGGCAGTGACTCTGGTAGTCCCGGAACGCGGTGCGGAAGCGCTCGGCGGCGGGATCGTTGGAAGCGAGGAACGCCGTCATGCGAAGCAGCTCGACCATGGACGACACGCTGACCAGGTGCTCGATCATGCACGCGTCTTCCTCGGCCGCCGAAGGCTCCACGCCGAGCGTCTCGACGAAGAAGCGCGTGAGCACGTCGCGGCTTCGCTCCGTGCGCGCGGCGAGGCGCTGGCCCACTTTCGTGAGCTGCACATCGCCGTAGCGCTCGTGATCCACGAGGCCGCGACTCTTCAGCGTGCGCAGCATCGAGGTGACGCCCGCCTTGCTCACGCCGAGGCGCTCCGCGATGGCGCTCACCGACGCGCCTCCGTTCAGGCTCAGCGCGGAAATGGCCATGAGGTAATGGGCCATCGAATGGGTCAGCTCTTTCTCGTTGAATCGCTTCCAAACTTCCATGACGTACCGTTCTCTCGAGGTGGTGGACGGCGGATTGACTGGCGCCCAGGAGAATTTAAGCATACTTAACATGGCCATTCCACCAGGGATCCGTGAGTGGGACGAAGGTCGTAGGGAGGGGGTCCCCTTGAACGAGGGCCCCCTTTCGGCGTAACCTCATTTGCTTGTTACAATTGGACGGAACCCGCCGTCCCCCCGCTGATGCCTTGGAGCCCGCGTCCCATGGTCGACGGCAAGCCCCTCGAACCGCGCTACCTGAACCGACTCATCACGTGGCTCGAGTTCAACGAACGCGTCCTCGAGGAGGCGCAGGACGCGTCGAACTCCGTCCTCGAGCGGGCGCGATTCCTCGGCATCTTCGCGTCGAACATGGACGAGTTCTTCATGATCCGAGTCGCCGGCGTGCGCGAGCTCGTTCTCGAGGGAACGCAGATCGCCTATCCCGACGGATCGAGCCCGCAGGAGCTGCTCGCGCGCCTCTCCGCGCGCGCGCACGATCTGGCCGTGCGCGCGGCCTCCGTCTGGTCCGAAGGAATCGAGCCCGCGCTGCGCGACACCGGCGTTCGCATTCTCGCCCCGGACGATCTGGAAGAGCGGGAGCGAAAAGGGATCGAGCGCACGTTCCGGCGCGAGATCTTCCCGACGCTCACGCCGTCCGCGGTGACTCCGGCGTTCCCGCTCCCGCACGTCACGAATCTCGTCCTCTATCTCGCCGTGCGCGTGCTCGGACCGGACGGTAGCGAGCGACTCGCCATCGTGCAGCTCCCCCGCGCCGCGCCGCGCTGGATCGCGGTCTCCACCAAAGCGCCGCGCTTCGTGCTTCTCGAAGACGCCATCCGCCAGAGCGTGGGAGAGCTCTTCGAGGGACACACGCTCGTCGAGGCGGCGGCGTTCCGCGTCACGCGCGACGCGGACTTCTCGCCCGACGACCAGGAGTCCGAGGATCTCGTGGACGCCGTGGAGCAGGTGCTCCGGAGCCGCGTGCACGGAGATCCCGTGCGTCTCGAGATCGAGGACTCCGCGAGCGAGCCCTTGGTCGAGGATCTGATGCGCGCGCTCGAGCTCGACCAGGACTCGGTGTTCCGCCTGCCGCGCCCGATCGATCTTCGGTTCCTCATGGATTTCGCCCGCCTTCCGTCGTTGCCCGCGCCACGCGCCGTCCCCTGGCCGCCTCAGCCGCAGCCGGGCATCGCGCCGGGTGAAGGGCTCTGGGCCGAGATCGCGGAGCGCGACGTCCTCCTCTTTCATCCGTACGAGAGCTACGAGCCCGTGCTCCGGCTTCTGCGGCTCGCGGCCGAGGATCCCGCCGTGCTCGCGATCAAGCAGACGCTCTATCGCACGTCCTCGAGCAGCGAGGTGGTGCGCTCGCTCGAGCTCGCAGCGGCGAACGGAAAGCAGGTCACGGTTCTCATCGAGCTCCAGGCGCGGTTCGATGAGGAGCGAAACGTGAACTGGGCGCAGCGGCTCGAGGACGCGGGCGCGCAGGTGCTCTACGGCCTGGTCGGCCTGAAGACGCACGCGAAGGCGCTGCTCGTCGTGCGCCGCGGCACCGAGGGCATCGAACGCTACGCTCACGTTGGGACAGGCAATTACAACGAGCGGACCGCGTCCGACTACTCTGACCTGAGCCTCCTCACGTCGGACGAGGATCTCTGCGCGGATCTCACGTCCTTCTTCAACGTGGTGACCGGCTACAGCGAGCCCTTGCCCTGGCGCCGCATCGCGATGGCGCCGCTCGGGCTGCGTCAGCGATTCCTCGCGCTCATCCATCGCGAGGCGGAGCGGGCCCGCTCCGGCGAGCCGGCGCGAATCCGCGTGAAGGTGAACGCGCTCATCGATACGAGACTGGTCGACGCTCTCTACGAGGCGTCGCAAGCAGGCGTCGCGATCGATCTCAATGTGCGAGGGTCCTGTCTCATCCGTCCGGGCGTGCCGGGATTGAGCGAGACGATCCGCGTGGTGTCGCTGGTGGATCGGTTTCTCGAGCACAGCCGGATCTTCGAGTTCGGCACGGGGAGCGACGCGGAGGTCTTCATCGGGAGCGCCGATTGGATGCCGCGCAATCTCGACCGCCGCGTGGAGCTGATCGTTCCGGTGCTCGATCCGCAGCACCGAGCCCGGCTCGGGCGCATTCTGGACACACTTTTTGCAGACAACGTGAAAGCCAGGGAGCTACGGCCCGACGGGACGTTCGTCCGGCGGGAAGGCCGGCGGAAGCCCATCAGGGCCCAGGAAGCATTCTGGATGGAAGCGCGGGAGCGGGCGCAGCGGCCGCCCGATCCGGAAGAGGGCGTGTTCCGACCGATACGGAGGTCCCCACAACGCGTGGAGCCGCCCACGCTTTAAAGGCAGGGAGGTTGGCCATGGCAGTGCCTCTTCTCGCGTTCCCGCGTCGTCTCGCCCTTGTTCCGCTTCTCTCCGTCCTAGCTCTCGCCGGCTGTGCCGGACCCAGCACCAGCCTCACGAACATGTGGCGTGATCCCCAGTACGGTGCCCCGATGCGCAGCATGATGGTCATGGGCGTCATGCGAAACCCGGCCGCCCGCCGCAACTGGGAAGACCGGATGTCGGAAGAGCTCGCCACCCACCACGTTCACGCCGTGCCGTCGTATTCACTGTTCCCGGGCGAGCTTCCCGATACCGATGCGGTGATCACGGGGGTGCAGCGGGAAGGGTTCGACGGCGTCATGATCGTCCATGCCCTCGGTACCGAGAGCGAGACCCACTACGTCCCGGGCTACGTCCGGACGGTGCCGGCGCTCGGATATGACCGCTGGTATGGCGTTTATTACAACTACTACCGGCACATTTACGAGCCCGGGTACGTGGAGACGGAACAGGTGGTGCGCCACCAGATCGACGTCTACAGTACGGGCCCAGACGGCAGGCTCGTCTGGACCGGAACGAGCGAGTCGGTCGATCCGGCATCCCGGGACGAGATTCGCCTGAAGGTCGCCGACAAGGTCGTGTCCGAGCTCGTGTCGGCGAGGGTGCTGTCCAAAACCTGAGCGAGGGACATCGATGGCGTCGTGGGTTCAGCGGGTGATCGGTGCGGCGAAGCTGGACGCCGCGACGTACGAGGACGTCGAAGCGGACAAGACGGCGAACGGACAGGCGCTCGGCGTCGTGGTTCTCTCGTCGATCGCCGCCGGAATCGGCGGGCTCGCAGCCGGCGAGCGGGGACTCCTCGGAGGACTCGTCGCCGGGCTCGCGGGATGGGTGGCGGCTTCGTTCCTCACGTACGTGATCGGCGCGAAGATGCTGCCCGAGCCGCAGACGCGCGCGGACATGGGGGAGATGCTGCGCACGCTCGGCTTCGCGGCATCGCCGGGAATCCTACGCGCGTTCGGATTCCTCCCGGTGCTCGGCGGGATCATCGTCCTCGCCGCGCAGGTCTGGATGCTCCTGGCGACCGTGGTCGCGGTGCGCCAGGCGCTCGACTACACGAGCACGGGCCGCGCGGTGCTGGTGTGCGTCATCGGCTGGTTCGTGAACCTGCTCCTGTGGGTCTGGATCGCGGCGCTCGCGGGAACCCCGTTTCTCGGGTTGGGAGCGATGGGGCAGTAGTCGAGCGCTAGTAGCGAAGCTCGGCGCCGAGTCGTCCGAGCCAGGCGGTTTCATCGCGCCCATCGACGTTGTCGGCGTTCTCGCGGCTCCGGTAGCCCGCGCCGAGGAAAACGTCGACGTTGTCGCGCGGAAGCCAGCGCAGGTCGCCCCAGACCTCGCGCCGCCGCTCCACCACGCCGGTGAGCCCCGAGTTGTCGACGGGGCCCAGATCGGGCGTCCAGGGCACGCCGATGCGCCCCTCGCCCTTGTTGATGAAGTCGCCGGTCCAGCGAATCTGCCAGTCGCGCGAGAGGTCGTAACCGACCTCGACGAGGAGGTTGGCCACGTCGGGGCCGAGCGTGTAGCCGAGCGGGCGGTTGCGGTACACGAAGCTCTCGCCGTAGTACACGCTGTAGGTGTAGTTCCGCACGGTCGTGAACTCCCCGAGCAGGTGGATCGATCCCGCGCCGAACGGACGGTCGCTCCGCATCCCCACCTGCCAGCCGAAGCGGTCCGGCATCGACTTGTCTTCCGTCGTGAAATCGTCGACGAGGAGCTCGCCGTAGACGGTGAGATCGGGCGACACGCGCACGGTGACGTCCCCCGAGGCCATCACGTTCGAGCGCACCTCGCCACGCACGGAGTCGGTGGGCGCCTCCCGCACGTGGATCCGCTCCACGAGGGAGTAGGGAAGGAGCCCGATCCCGTAGAGCAGATCGATTCCGTGCGACTTGTACCGCACCGCTTCGGCGAGGCCCAGGGTGAGCCACGGCGTTGCCGCGAATTCGAGCCGGTGCGCCGCGGCCATCTTGTCCTCGGCCAGCGAGACGTATCCGTTCCACGCGGTCGCGGTGAATCGGCCCGCGACGGAGCCCTGCAGCATGACGTACCCCATCGGGAACGCCGCGTCCGAGAGGAGCAGCGTGCCGCGCCGTCCCGGTCCCCAGCGCACTTCGTCGTATCCGGCCGAGGCGGTGATTGGCCCTCCGCGACCGATGAGCCCCGCGTGCAGCATCGCGAACTCGACGTCCGTGTTGACCGCCAGCGGATCGATCCATTCGCGCTGCCCGCGGATCCGCGTGATGCCCAGCTCCTCGTACGCCGTGAACGCGGGCCAGATCTGGAGGCCCATGCGCGCGCTCACGGAGGTCTCGTCGCGCAGTCGGTACTTCGGATCGCGCGACTCGTCGTAGTCCCCGCGCACGTGCGCCGCGCTCTGCACGCGGAAGCGCCGCTCGCGTGGGCCGAGATCGACGAGCGGTCCCGTTTCTCTCGGCGCGTCGGGCGCTTCCAGGTCCTGGAGCTCGCGCGCCAGCTCGCGCTCGAGCCTTCCGAAGCTCGGGCTCGCCACAGCCTCGGGGTGGAGGCGCTCGGCCCGGAGGAGCGCGCGGGCCAGGTCAACGCGGGCCAGCGGCCGGGTGTAGACGGAGAGGGAGTCGAGCCAGCCCCGAGCCGCGAGGAACTCGACCTCGTCGTACGCCGCGTGACCCACGGGGAGGTACTCAGCCGGCTGCGCCTTGGTCGCGCGCGCGAAGGCGGCGAGGAGGACGGCGCCGAGGAAGGCGATGATGAGCGTCTTCATGAGCCGCCGATCCTAAGGGAGCCCTCGGGGCCCGCCAAGTGGGCATGACCCCTGCATGGCTGCCGAACCCGTACGGCGCTCTGGGGTGTGTCTTGAAAGCTACAGAGTGCTGCCGTGGCGTCACGGACGAGCTCGTGACGGGGGGCACAATGACAGCTAAGTGATGGAACGACAAGAGGCATCGCCGTGGCACGTGGTCTGCAAGATGCCCTGCTCATGGCAACCGTCGTGTCATCTTAGGAGGGCATCATGCGACCGCGCACCGCAGGCTCAGAGGTCTCTGTTTTTCGTTTCTTCATCAACGCCGGGGCGGGACTCGGCGCCGCCGTCGTGGCGGCCCTCGTGTCCTTGTCGCCCACTCCGGCCCGAGCGTCCGAGAGCGGTGGGTCGACCGCCACGCTGGTTCGGAACGATCTCTTCCCCATCAGCAGCTCGTACAGCTCCAGCTCGAACCACCCCATGCGCCGGAGGGCTCCCTATCACTACTACGAAGAGGAGCGCAGCCGCCGTGATCGGACCTATCCGTACGGCTTCATGAGCATTGGCGGCGGAGTGTTCGATCCCAAGACACAGCCCGGGAACGGCTTCTACGCCAACTTCGATATCGGGAGCGAAGTCTCCGCGCCGCTCGACATCGGCGGCCGGGTTGCCTGGTATCACCGCAGCTCCAATGGCGAGGAGGTTCTTTCCTCGTACACGCTTCCCAACGGAACGGTGGTGCAGCAGTCGGTCGAGACCCAGTCCGTCGACACCGACCTCCTTCCCGTGATGGGTATCGTTCGCCTCAAGTTCCCCGTGGCTCCGCAGTTCACGCCCTACGTGGGTGGCGGCGCCGGCTACGAGTGGCTCTGGGTCCAGGGAACCGACTCGAACGGTGTTCCGTTCAGCAACGACTACGCGGGCTTCGGCGCCCAGCTCATGGGCGGCGTGAACGTCATGGCCTCGCAGTCGGTGGGGCTCTACGGCGAAGCGACCTACAACTTCAGCACGCTCGACTTCGACTACTTCGATCCGACCCTCAATCAGCAGATCAAGGAGTCGGTGGACATGGACGGACTCGCCCTGCACGGAGGCCTTCGCTTCCGGTTCTAGTTGTCTCCGAAAGATTTCGTGAGTTACCTTCACCCGAGAAGACCCCGGTCCCGAGGGCGGGACTGGGGCATCTCGGCGTGAGGTGTAACCAGGGAGGTGTTCGGTGATGGCTCGATCGTATCCGCGTCCGTTCCTCGTTTGTCTCGTCGCGGTCGGCCTTGGGGTGGGGGTTGCATCGGCGGCTTGGGCTCAGTCGGAGACGACCGCGCAAGGCACGCAGGCTCAGCAGCAGAACAACGTCGGCCTCGGCTTCAAGGGCATCGGCGCCCGCATCGGGTTCGTCGATCCTGAAGACGCGAGCGGCACGCTCCTCCTCGGCGGCCACGTCGACGCCGGCACGTTCGTGAAGAACGTCCACGTCATGCCGTACGTCGAGTACTGGAGCACCGGCGCCGAGGCGGGCACCGTGCACGTCGACCGCAGCGATTTCACCGTCGCGCTCGACGTCGACGTCGACTTCCCGATGGCTGGCCAGCGCATGACGCCGTATCTCGGCGGCGGGCTCGGGATCCACTTCCTGAGCGTCGACACCAACGCTCCCGGCGAAGAGAACAACGACGACACCAAGGCGGGGCTCAACATCCAGGGCGGCCTGCGCAATCAGTTCATGCCGAACCTGAGCCTCTTTGGCGAGGCGCGCTACACGTTCGTATCCGATGCGAACTCGTTCCGGCTCCTGGGCGGGTTCACCTACAACTTCATCTACTAGCGCCCGAACTGAAACCGAGGAGGTCGTGATGAAAGCGATTCGTCCGGCCGGCGCGTTCCTGCTCGTCCTCACGCTGGCTCTGTGCCTCTCCGCATGCTCGAAGAAGGAGGAGGCCGCCAGCACGTCCAGCACGGACAGCCTGAGCTCGATGTCGTCCGCCGACTCGCTTCCTTCCGATGGAGTGTCCGTAACCGAAACCACTCCGGAGCCTCCGAGCGCCACGCCCACCACGCCGCCGAAGTCCAAGCCGAAGACCCACACCACCCCCGCGGCCGCGGAAAAGCGCACCGTCTCGCTCCCGACCGGGGCCACGTTCATCGCCGAGATGGTGACTCCGATCAACACCGGCACGTCGAATGTGGGGGACAAGATCGAGGCCAAGCTCGTGGATCAGCTCTCCTCGCCGGACGGCGGTGGCGCGGTCATCGCCGAAGCGGGATCGATCATGAAGGGGGAGATCACGGAGCTGAAGCGCGCGGGCCATGGCAAGTCCGAGGACGATCGGGCCATGGTGAAGATGACCTTCACCTCGCTCGAGACGGTGGATGGAGAGAAGACCCTCACCGCCACCGTGACGAACGCCGAGGGGCGCATGATCGCCGGCTCCACGACCAAGCGCGACGCGATCATCATCGGCGGAAGCACCATCGCCGGCGCGGTGCTCGGCAAGGTCGTGGGCAAGGACACGAAGGGGGCCGTGATCGGCGCTGTCGGCGGCGCCGTGCTCGGCACGGGCGCCGTGATGGCGGCCAAGGGCTACGAGCTGGACGTTCCCGCGGGGAGCAAGCTCTCGCTCCGCGTCGACGCTCCGATTTCGGTGGTAGCGCGCTAGCACGATCGTGGCGCCGGCATTGACCCGCGCCCTTCTCGATGTGGCGGCGCGCAGCGCCGTCGTCTACCTGGCGCTCCTCGTGGGTCTCAGGATCACGGGGAAGCGCCAGGTGGGGCAGTTCACTCCGTTCGACCTCCTCCTGCTCCTCCTTCTCGCCAATTCCGTCCAGAACGCCATGGTGGGCCCCAACGAGTCCCTGATCGGCGGACTCGTGGCGGCAAGCACGCTCCTGGCGCTGAATGGCGTGGTGGCGGCGATCTCCTGGCGCACGAAGGGGGCGGCCAAGATCTTCGAAGGCATGCCCACGATCCTGATTCGCCACGGAGAGGTGCTCGAGCCGAATCTCGTGAAGGAAGGGATCTCGCGCGAGGATCTGCTGCGCGCGCTGCGCGAACACGGGATCGACAACCCGGAGCTCGTGCGGAGCGCGATCCTCGAGGTGGATGGCGCGATCAGCGTGCTTCGAGAGGACGAGGCTCCGCCGGTGACGAAGATCCACCACCGAATTCGCGGGTTGAAGCGGAGCGGGTAGCGGCGCACGACGACGCCGCCGCGGCTAGAAGATGCGCTTGCCGAGGAGACTCTGGGCCAGCTCCACGGCGAGGATCCCGGTGAGATTGCGGTCGTCGAGCACGGGGTTCACCTCGACCAGGTCGAGGGACGTCACGTTGGCCCGCTCGCTCAGGATCTCCATCGCGAGGTGCGCCTCGCGGTAGGTGATGCCGCCCCAGATCGCGGTGCCCACACCCGGCGCGTCCTCGGGGTCCACCACGTCGAGGTCGAACGACACGTGGATGCCGGCCGTGCCATCACCCGCGATGGAGATCGCCTGCGTCACGATGTCGCGCATGCCGCGCTCGTCCAGGTCCCGGATCGTGAACACCGTCGCTCCGGAGCCCTTCAAGACGTCGCGCTCCCCCGGATCCAGATCGCGCACGCCGATCAGCACGATCTTGCGCCCGTCCACCTTGGGCGATCTTCCTCCGAGCCGGACCAGATCGGGATCACCGAGTCCCATCGAGATGGCGAGCGACATGCCGTGGATGTTTCCGGACGGCGTGGTGTCGGGCGTGTTCGAGTCGCCGTGCGCGTCGAACCAGATCATCCCGATGGATTGATTCTGCCGCGCGAAGTGCTGGCTCACGCCGGCGACCGATCCGATCGCGATGGAATGATCGCCGCCGAGAACGACGGGAACGCGTCCCGCGCCCAGGCTTCGCTCCACCTCCGCGCGCAGCGTGTCGCACGCCGCGAGGATGGCGGGCTTGTATCGGAGATTCGAGGAGCCGATCTCGAGCGTCTCGGGAATGCGGACGTCGATGTCGCCGCAGTCGACCACGGTGTGACCAAGCGCCTCGAGATGAGGCTCCAGGTCGGCGATACGGATGGCCGAGGGCCCCATGTCGACGCCGCGCCGCCCCTGGCCCAGGTCGACCGGGGCGCCGATGATCTCGATGCTTCGGTTTCGTGCGCTCATGGAACCTGAGAGGGTAGCACTGACCGCGCGCCTGGGCCATACTGCGCGCGTGCGCGTTTCTCTGTCCGTGATCGTTCTCGTCGCGATCGGTCTCTTGCTGATGCCGTCTCGTCCGAGCGCCAGGCTCGCGCCCGAACCCGGGGTGAAGGCATCGGCCGGGTCGCGTGGCGGCGTGGCGCGAGAGGCGGTCCTCGAAATCGTGAATCAGGGCGCCGTCCGCCTCGAGGGCCACTACGCCCGTCCCGGCGATGTGATGCGCTTCGAGTCCAAGCGCCGCTTTCTCGCCGATGGAAAGGGCGCGCTTCGGCTCGAGTGGACCACCTGGGCCGAAGGCGACTCCGAGCGCATTCCCGAGACCATCCTTCTCGCGCGCGGCCGCGTGTACGACCAGGAGCATCCCGGCGGGCCGTGGGACGAGCTCACCGGGAGCGCGGCGGAGCGCGCGCGGCTCCAGGTGCTCTCCGGTTTTCCGACGGTGATCGCGGAAAGCGGGGCGCGGCTCGGCATCCAGGTCCAGCGCGCGAAGAACGGCCGCGTGATGGCGGGACGCTGGCGGCACGCGCATCCGAGGCTGGGCGACGTCGTGGACTCGGTCGCGTATCGCTACGGCGAGACCGCGGCCCCCGTCGGGACCGTGCTCCGGATTCACGAGCGCGACCAGGCGTGGACGCTCGAGGAGCTTCGCCTCTCCTCGCGCGAGACCACGCTGTCCGATTCGCTCTTCCTGCCGCCGGGCGTGGTGACGCGCGCTTCGGTCGATCCCGACAGCCTGAGCGGGGAAGCCGTGATCGGTTCCGCGCTCGCGCCGGGCGTCTGGCCGGTGGACATGGCGGACGTGGATTCGCGATCGCTGGTGGTCGAGTTTTCCGATTACCTCGCGGTGATCGAAGCGGCGGTCTCCAGCGCGAACGGCGAGAGGCTCGTCGACGCTGTGAAGAAGCGCTGGCCGTCGAAGCCGATCCGCTACGCCCTCGTGAGCCATCACCATCCGCACTACGTCGGCGGGCTCCGGGCGTTGATGGCGGAGGGAGCGACCGTCGTGACCACGCCGGGGAACGCGGCGCTGGTGCGTCAGATCGCGGCGTATTCGTTCCGCCTTCGCCCCGACCGGCTCGCCCGATCGCCGCGCGCTCTGTCGGTGCGCACCTTCGACCAGAGGTTCGAGCTGTCGGACGCGACGAATCGTCTGGTCGCCGTGAACATCGGGGAGCGCTCACAGCACACGGCGGAGTTCGCCGTGTTCTGGCTGCCGCAGGCTCGATTGCTCTTCGAGACGGAGCTCGGCTGGGTGACCGTGAACGGGACGCTCCGGGCCACCCGCCGCGCCGCGAAGCTCCTCGCGACCCTCGACGAAGAGCACCTCGACGTGGACCGTCTGGTCCAGTCCTGGCCCATGCGGGGAAACCGCGCGGAGATGTCGAGGGCCGAGCTCACGGCCATGGTCGCGGCGCAGGCGCAGGCCCAGGCCGGCAAGTAACGATCTCACCGTCGCGGCGCCCCGGTCTCGTGCCCGCATCGGCCCGGCTTCGCGGCCCAAGGCGTCACCCCGGCTCGCCTTGACAGCCTCCGTACCGGGGCCGATACTGGCCCCTTCTCGTTCCCACAATCACAAACCCCAAGGAGCCTTGCGGATGGACGCGACCTACACGCTGCTCAAGAACCTCACGGAAGCCTTCGGTCCTCCGGGGCACGAGGGTGAGATCGCCGGTCTCATGCGCAAGGAGCTGAAGGGCCTCGGCGAGATTTCGCAGGACGGGCTCGGCAGCATCATCTGCAAGCAGCGCGGGAGCGCCGATGAGCCGCGCGTGATGGTAGGCGGCCACATGGACGAAGTCGGGTTCATGGTCAAAGGCATCACGCCCGAAGGCTTCATCAAGTTCCTCCCGATGGGCGGCTGGTGGGGCCACGTGCTCCTCGCGCAGAAGGTGCGCATCCGCACCAAGAAGGGGGACGTGATCGGCGTGGTCGGCAGCAAGCCGCCGCACGAGCTCCTGGACGAAGAGCGCCGGAAGGTGATGGATCTGAAGGACATGTTCATCGACGTCGGCGCCACGACCTACTTCGACGTCCGGAAGAAGCTCGGCATCTCGCCGGGCGATCCCATCGTGCCGGACGCTCCGTTCACGACGATGGGCAATGACCGCCTCTACCTCGCGAAGGCGATCGACAACCGGGTCGGCTGCGCGATGGTCGTGGATGCGATGCGGAAGCTGAAGAGCGTCGCGCACCCGAACACGTTTTACGGCGTGGCCTCGACGATGGAAGAGGTCGGCCTCCGCGGCGCCACCACCAGCGTCGCCTCGGTGAAGCCGCACGTCGCGATCGCCGTCGACGTGGGCATCGCGCACGACACGCCGGGATCCATCGGCGACGGGGACGAGAAGCTGGGCGCGGGCGTCGGCATTCTCGTTTACGACGCGAGCATGATCCCGAACCGGAAGCTCCGCGACCTCGCGGTCGACGTCTGCGAGAAGAACAAGATCACCTACCATCTGGGCACGGTCGAGCGCGGCGGCACCGACGCGGGCCGCTTCCACATCTACGACACCGGCGTCCCCTCGCTCGTGATCTTCATCGCCACGCGCTACATCCACAGCCACTCCACCATCATGGATCGCAAGGACTACGACGCGGCGGTCAAGCTGCTGGTCGAGCTCACGCGGCGGCTGGACAAGAAGACGGTCGCCAGCTTGTAAGGAGCGGCTCTCAGGGAGAGAGCCGAAAGGGCGGGCACGCAACGAGAGGGGGAACGGGTGCGACTCGACGGGAAGAGCTTCCTGGCGGAGCTGATCGGCACGTTCACGCTCGTGTTCTTCGGCGCGGGTGCGATCATGACCCAGAATGCGAATCAGATCGTGGGGATGACGGGAATCGCCGTAGCCCACGGCATCGCCATCCTCGTCATGATCTACGCGTTCGGCCACATCTCCGGCGGGCACTTCAATCCGGCGGTCACGTTCGCGGCGGTGGTATCGCGCCGCATGAGCCCCGCCATGGGACTCATGTACTGGGTGGCCCAATGCCTTGGCGCCGCCCTGGGTGCCTGGGTGCTCCTCATGGCCTGGCACGGCCCAACGGAGGCCCATCTCGGCACCCCCACGGTCGCGGCTGGGGTCAGCCCCACATTGGCGATGTGCCTGGAAGGCGTGATGGCCTTCATGCTGGTCATCGTGATTGCCGGCTCCGCCTTCGATTTACGCGCATCCAAAGGGTTTCAGGGGCTCGCCATCGGATTGACCCTGGTGGGGAACATTCTCGCGGGCGGGGCCCTGACCGGAGCGTCCTTCAATCCGGCCCGTGCGTTCGGCCCGGCCCTCGTGTCCGGCTACTGGCAGGACCAGTGGCTCTACTGGGTCGGTCCGCTCCTGGGCGGCGCGATCGCCGTCCTCGTCTACGACAATCTGCTCGGCGAACGGAATCCCAACCGGAGCTGAGCTCGACGGGCGCGCCGCGGTCCCCGCGGCGCGCCGCGCCGCGACCCAAGCGCGGTAGCATGACATCATGACCCAGCCCCCCGCTTCCGATCCCATCCAGCGCGATCTCGCCCCCCTGATCGAGGGGGACGTCCGCACGGATCCCATCACGCGATCCCTGTTCGCCACTGACGCTTCGATCTTCCGCAGGTCGCCTCGCGCCGTGGTCTCGCCCAAGACCCCCGAGGACGTCGCGCGCGTGGTCGCCTACGCGCGGGCGCAGGGGCTCTCGGTCACCCCACGTGGTGGCGGATCGAGCCTCGCCGGGCAGGCTGTGGGCGAGGGGATCATTCTCGATTTCTCCACCTACATGAACCGCGTGCTCGAGGTGGACCTCGAGCGCCGGCTGGTGCGCGTGGAGCCGGGCGCGATCCACACGCGGGTGCAGCGCGCGGCCGCGCCGCACGGGCTGCGCCTGGGTCCCGATCCGTCGAGCGGCGATTTCTGCACGATCGGCGGCAATGTGGGGACGAACGCCTCGGGCGCGCACACGCTGCGGCACGGCTCGACGCGGGATCACGTGCTCTCGCTGGATGTGGTGCTGTACGACGGCTCGATCGTCACGCTGGGGAAGGCCGGCGCCGAAGGGTCAGCGATGTGGTCGCGGCTCGAGGCCGAGCTCGTTTCGGTGCTGCGCGAGGGCGCGCCCGACTTCTTGCCGGAGCGCGTCGCGGCGAACAAGAACTCCTGCGGCTATGACCTCTGGGGCGCGTGGAATCCGGGCGATCCGGTGTCCTCCATCGCGCCGCGTTTCGATCCGCTGCGCTTGATGGTGGGCTCGGAAGGGTCGCTCGGCGTCGTGACCGAGGTGACGATGCGGTTGGTGCGGAAGCCGCAGGCCACGTCGGTCGCGCTCTTGTATTTCCTGAGCTGGACCGATGCGAGCGAGGCGGTTCTGGAGGCCCGACGGCTCGGCGCCTCGGCTGTCGAGGCCATGGATCACACCTTCCTCGCGTTCGTGAAGGAGCATCGCGGCGATCTGCGCGATCTCGTGCCGGACAAGTTCGTCGCCGGGATCCTGGTGGAGTTCGAAGGGGAGACCGACGAGGAAGCGCGGACCGGCCTGGCCGCGATCGAGGAGTGGGTCGCGCCCCGTCGCGGCATGGTCCTGGATTTCCGCGCCGCCCGGAGCGCCGAGGAGCGCGCCGCGCTGTGGTCGGTGCGTCGCGCCGCGCTGCCGCTGGTGTATCGCACCTCGCCGGTGGAAAAGCCGATGAACTTCATCGACGACACCGCGGTCCCGGTGGAGAAGCTCGGCCAGTACATCGAGGGACTTCGCCAGATCTTCGCGAGGCATCGCACGCCGTACGTGATCTTCGGCCATGCGGGGAACGGGAACGTCCACGTCACGCCCTTGATGGACCCGCACGACGCGACCTTCGTGCCTCGGATGGCCGCCATGACCGAGGAGGCGTTCGAGCTCACGTGGCGCCTCGGCGGCACGATCACCGGGGAGCACGGCGACGGAATCCTGCGAGCGCCCTACTTGAGGCGCCAGTATCCTCGGTCCTACGAAACGATGGCCGCGGTGAAGCGCGTGCTGGATCCCGACGGCGTGCTGAATCCCGGCGTCGTGATCTCGAGTGAGGCCACGTTCCCCGCGTCTCACTTGCGATATACGACCACGTTCGTCCACACCGGCACCGTCTTCGACGATCCCGACTACCGCGACATGATCGAGATGTGCCACGGCTGCGGCACCTGCCGTGATTACTGCCCCGTCGGGAGCACGACGGGTCGGGAGCCGCACACCGCGCGTGCCAAGGCCGCGCTGTTGCTGGAGGTGGTGCGCGGCGCCCTGGATCCCAAGGTGTTGACCGGGAAACCGTTCAAAGAGGTGATGGACTCCTGCTTCAACTGCAAGCTCTGCCTGAGCGAGTGCCCGAGTCAGGTGGACATCCCCGG
>DATJGP010000006.1:0-10805 GCA_035494915.1 Candidatus Eiseniibacteriota bacterium
TCCAGAACGTGGAGAGCGAGCATGACCACCGCGCCCAGGCATCCGACGAGGGCCGCCTGCCTGGCCGCCCTCCGCGCGTGGACGTGGAGGTCACTGGTGGCCCCTGCTTCGCGCCGAAGCCAGGGCCGGATGACGACGAACCGGAAGCCGATCGCCCCTGTCGCCACGAAACTTGCCAGGAAGCCGGCGAGCTCGAGCATGGGCTGGGGCCAGTCCACGAGGGCTGCGAAGGAGGGCATGGTGGGCCACCTTTCTGGGTTGTCCCAAGCGAGAGTACAGCTACGAATCTAGCAGAACGCGTGCCGTCCTTCCCCCGGCCCCGAGCCCTCTGCTTCGCGAGGCTTGGCCTCCTCGCCTATTCGGCGGTACAATAGAGGGGTTCCCTGACACCTGCCGGGTGACCGCTGCATCTTTATAGCTAGGGACACCATGAACCGGCCAAGACTGCTGCTTCCGCTCGCCTCGCTCCTTTGCATCCTCGCCCTAGGCTTCAGCGCCTCGCCTGCCCGAAGCGCCGACTCCGAGGAGACCGGCTGGCCTCGGGTTCTCAAGACCTCGAAGGGCCGCCGCGTCACCGTCTACGAACCTCGCGTCGACAGCTTCAAGGGCAAGGAGCTCGAAGCCCACGCGGCCGCGTCGATCGCTCCGGCCGACGAAGGCGGGGAGCCGGTCTACGGCGCGTTCTGGTTCCGCTCCGAAGTGAAGATGAACAAGAAAGAGGATGCGGTGACGATCGAGGAGGTCGTCGTCGACAAGGCCAAGTTCCCGGACACGGGGCCGGGCCTGGAAGAGAACTTCGCCTCGCTCGTGGAGCGCGAGCTGCCCAAGATCGACGAGCCGTGGCCGCTCGATCGCATCTACCTCGGCATGGACCTCGCCAAGAAGGAGGCGGCTGCCGCGGGCACGATGAACAACGCGCCGCCCGAGATCTATGTGTCCGAAGGACCGGCGGTGCTCCTCATCATCGATGGCAACCCTCAGCTCCAACCCATCTCGGATTCCAAGGTGTCTCGCGTCATGAACACGACGCAGGTCGTCCTCTACGATGAGGACGGGAAGAAGTTCTACCTCGCGAGCAACGGCTACTGGTACGAGTCCAAGGACCCGCTCGGCGAGTACAAGCCCATCAACAAGCCTCCGCGAGATGTCGAGGAAGTGGCGCCGGAGAGCGCCCTGAACCGCGAGGACGAGCGCTCCGACAAGGCGCCCGTCGTGATCCCGTCGTCCAAGCCGGCCGAGCTGATCGTGTTCGATGGCAAGCCGGAGTTCGACCCGGTCGGCAATCTCGATCTCCTTTACGCGACCAACGCCGACAAGGACGTGCTGAAGGACGTCGAGTCCCAGAAGTACTACGTGCTCCTGTCCGGCCGCTGGTTCGCGAGCAAGAGCTTCGATGGGCCGTGGTCCTTCGTTCCGTCCAACCGGCTGCCCAACGATTTCACGCAGATCCCGCCGGGCTCGGAGATCGCGCACGTGCGCGCGAGCGTGGCCGGAACGCCGGAAGCCGAGGACCAGACGCTCAGCGCGCAGGTCCCGAAGATCGAAGCTGTCCCGCGCGACAAGGGGACCATCGACGTCCAGTACGACGGTGAGCCCCGGTTCAAGCACATCGAGGGGACCAAGATCGACTACGCCACGAACACCGCGTCGGCCGTGTTCCGTGTGGACGGCGCCTACTACGCGTGCGAGGACGGCGTCTGGTATGCGGCGCCGGACCCCGACGGCCCGTGGGCCGTGTCCGACCAGAGGCCCGAGGGCATCGAGGCGCTGGCGGCGGACAATCCGCACTACAACACGAAGTACGTCGTGATCTACGACTCCACGCCCGACAAGGTGTACGTCGGTTACCTGCCCGGGTACTACGGCTGCTATCCCTACTACGGCACGGTCTTCTACGGCACGGGCTACTGCTATCCGTGGTACGGCGCGTATTACGCGTCTCCATGGACGTGGGGCTTCGGCGTGAGCTACTGGGGGGGCTGGGGCTTTGGCTTCTATGGAAGCTGGGGCTATGGCTATCCCTACTACGGGTACCCGTACTACGGCTACGCGTACTGCGGCGGTGGCTCCTACGTCGGTCGCTACGGTCCGGGCGGCTACTATCCGGTGGGTGATGCAAGCACCAGGTATCGCGCAACCGTGGGGCCGAGCACGAAGGCGTTCGCCGACATCTCCGGACGTCAGATCACCAGCTCGCAGATGGGCTCGACGCGCGTCCGCTCCGCGCCGGACGGCTTGAGCCAGCGCTCGGTCACGAACAGGCAGCAGATTCTCGCCGACGGCGGAAGCTATCGCCAGCGCGCGGGAAGCTATGCGCCTCGCGGCATGACGAACGGCATGAGCACCATCGGCTCGCGTCAGCGCGATCTCATGTACGGAGGCCAGCGCGGCGTGCTCAATCGCCAGAACGGCAATCTGGATCCTCAGCGCGGGAACCTCTACCGCCAGCGTGACGGCGGCCGGTCGGTCGCGCCAAACGGCACATACCGCGCGCCGCAATCGGGTGGCGGCACCCGCGACCGCTCAGCGTACGGCGGACGCTCCTATGGCAACGGCGGCCAGCAACGCTACAACGGCGGTGGTGGGCAGCAGCGCTACGACGCCGGCGGGCAGCAGCGGTACTACGGCAATGGCGGCCAGCAGCGCTCCTACGGCGGCCAGCAGCCTTACTACGGCAACGGTGGTGGCCAGCGCTATCGCAGCGGCGGAGGCTACTACGGCGGTGGCAATCAGCGTTCGTACGGCGGTGGCGGTCGCTACTACGGTGGCGGCGGCGGTGGTCGCTCGTACGGCGGAGGTGGCGGCGGCTATCGCGGCGGCGGTGGCGGCGGAGGTGGCGGTGGCCGTTACGGTGGTGGGGGACGCCGGTAGTCTGAGGCGATACGGTCTCACCCCACGCGCTTCAGCAGGTCCTCATTCTTGGGGAATGTCTCCAGCACCTTGAGCATGTCCAGGATCGCCTGCTTGGGCGGCATCTCGAGCGCCTGGCGGCGCATGCGATTGATGGCGGCGATCTCGTCGGCGGAGTAGAGAAGCTCGTCGCGACGCGTGCCGGTCTTCGCGATGTTGATCGCGGGGAACACGCGCTGGTCCGCGAGCTGGCGGTCCAGCACGATCTCGCTGTTTCCCGTCCCCTTGAATTCCTCGAAGATCAGGTCGTCCATCCGCGACCCCGTCTCGATGAGGGCGGTCGCGAGGACGGTGACCGAACCCCCGTTCTCCACGTTCCGAGCCATCCCGAAGAACTGACGCGGAATCTCGAGAGCGCGCGCATCGATCCCGCCGCTCATGGTGCGGCCCGAGTCGGTGCCGCGCACGTTGAACGCGCGCCCCATCCTCGTGAGGCTGTCGACCAGCACGACGACGTGATGGCCGGCCTCGAGCTCGCAGCGGATCTGCGCCATGCAGAGATTGGCCACGCGCACGTGCTCGGCGGTGCCCTGGTCGCTGCTGCTCGCGATCACCTCGACGGGCACCTGGCGGCGGAAGTGCGTCACTTCCTCGGGGCGCTCGTCGACCAGGAGAACCACGATACGAGTCTCCGGCGAATCGGCGTGGATCGCCCTCGCGAAATCCTCGAGGTGCTGCGTCTTGCCCGCCTTCGGAGGCGACGCGATCAGGCCGCGCGTACCGCGTCCGACGGGGGCGAAGAGATCGATGATGCGCATCGAGGCAATGCCGGAGTCGCCGAGGCGGAAGCGGCGGTTGGGACTCGTCGCTACGAGCTTCGCGAACGGGGTGCGCGTGCGGAAGGCGTCCGGCGCGAGACCCGAGACCAGCTCGACGTCCGCGAGCTGCGGGCCCTGGCGTCCCGGCTGGCTGACACCGCCCACGAACGCGCCAGCGACGAGGCCGTAGCGGCGGATCAGCGCGACCGGGACGAAGGCGTCGTCACGGGTCTGCTGGAACGAGTGCGCCGGGTCGCGCAGGAAGCCGCCCCCGCGGGGCAGCATTTCGAGGACTCCAGAACAGGTCGTGGCCATCGGTCGGGGAGAGAATAGCCGGGTCGTGTCGACAGGTCGAGCGGCTTACGCGCCTTCGATCGGGAGCCTGTGAACGGCGACCGAGCCCCCGCCCTCCCGTCCTTCGAGCGAGAGGGACCCGCCGTGGGCTTCGGCGATCTGGCGGCTCAGGACGAGCCCGATGCCGGTCCCGTTCGGCTTCGTCGTGAAGAAGGGGACGAAGAGATTCGCGGACTGGGGAAGGCCGGGGCCATCGTCTTCCACGCGGACGCTGACCACGCTCCCGTCGCGCTTCCATCCCACACGCACGCCGCCGCTCGTCTCCGCCGCCGCTTCCACCGCGTTCCGGACCAGGTTGATGAGCACCTGATCGAGCTGGTCGCCGTCGGCTTGAAGGGCGATCGACGGTCCGGGCACGACCTCGACCGGCTGCCTCGTCTCGAGCGCGACGACGCGGCGGATCCAGGTCTCCACGTCGAGGGGCTGGAGGCGCGGGGACGGGAGCCGGGCGAGCCGCGCATGCGCGCTCATGAACCGGCGGAGCGCTTCCGTGCGGCCGACGATGACCTCGAGACCGCGATCGAGGTCCGCCTCGAGATCCGCCGAACGCTCCTCCCGCTTCACGCGGTCCCGCAGGCTTCCGGCGATGGACATGATCGGCGTGAGCGAGTTGTTGATCTCGTGCCCGAGCACGCGGACGAGGCGCTGCCACGCCATGCGCTCCTCCTCCCGCAGCGCGCGGCTCAGGTCCGTCATCATGAGGAGCCGGTGGGGCAGGCCGCCCTGGCGGAACTGGGTCGAGCGCGCTTCCCAGCGTCCCGCGCGGCCGGGGAAGAGCGCGTCCACGGTTTGCGGCCCATCCGTCCCGAGCGCTCCATCCAGTGCAAGGTCGTGCGCGGTCAATCCGAGGAGGCGCTCCGACGGACGCGCGAGCATGCGCTCGCCGGCGCGATTCACCAGCCGGAGGCGGCCCTCGTGATCGAAGACGAAGACGGCCGCGTCGATCTCCTCCATCACCTTGCGCAAGAGCGCGCTCGCGTCGAGCGCGCCGAGCCGCTGCTCGCGAAGCGTCTGCCCCAGCGCGTTGATCTCGCGGAAGGCGAGCCCCAGTGCGTCCTCGGGGCGCGTGTCCCGCGTGCGGATGGAGTAATCCCCCTCGAGGAGCGCGGACATCATGTTGGAGAGGGTCTGCACGGGGCGGATGACGCGTTCGCGCAGCCGCACCGCGAGCGCGGTCCAGAGGAGGAGCATGAGGATCGTTCCGGTCCATCGGAGTCGGACGTCGAAGTCGCCCGTCCAGAGGAGCACGAGCGCGAGCGCGGTGCCGGGAAGGCCGGTGAGGAGCGCCCAGATCAGGAGGCGGCGCTCGAAGCTCAGGCCGCCGTGGCGCGCCCCGTCAGGGGGTGAGGTCATGCTGCTGCAGCCTGCGGTAGAGCGCGCTCCGACTGAGGCCGAGCGCGTCGGCCGCCCGGCTCACGTTCCCTTCATGACGGTCGAGCGCGCGGCGGATGAGATGGCGCTCCACTTCATCGAGCGTCATGTCCTCCAGACGGCCCGATCCCTCCGCCACGGGACGGAGCAGGAGTTCGGCGGGGCCGATGCGTGCGTCCTCGGACGCGAGGAGCACGGCGCGCTCCACCGCGTGCTCGAGCTCCCGGACGTTTCCGGGCCACGGATGAGCCGCCATGACCGCGAGCGCTTCGGGAGTGAAGCCCACGATCCGCTTGCCGTAGCGCGCGGCGGCACGCGCCAGGAACGACGTCGCGAGGCGGGGAATGTCTTCCGCGCGCTCGCGCAGCGGGGGCAAATGAATCTCGACCGTGTTGAGCCGGTAGAGGAGATCCTCGCGGAAGCGGCCTTCGCTCACTTCCTGCCGGATGTCGATGTTGGTCGCCGCGAGCACGCGGACGTCGACCTGCTTGGCTCGCGAGGAGCCGACGCGCGTGAGCTCCCCCGTCTGGAGGACCCGGAGGAGCTTGGCCTGCTGCGCGGTCTTGAGATTCCCGATCTCGTCCAAGAAGAGCGTCCCGCCGTCCGCCATCTCGAAGTATCCGATGCGGTCGACCCGCGCGTCCGTGAACGCGCCCTTCACGTGGCCGAAGAGCTCGCTCTCGAACACGCCTTCCGCGAGCCCCCCCGCGTTCACCGTCACGAGCGGCCGCTCGGCGCGCGGGCTGAGCTCGTGCAGCCATCGCGCCATCACTTCCTTCCCCGTGCCGTGCTCGCCGGTGATGAGGACGTTGGCCGTGGACGGCCCGATGCGCCGGAGCAGGTTGAGGACCGGCTGCATGGCGCGGGAATCCGCGATCAGCTCCGGAGCGCCTTCGCGTCGCAGGAGCCGGTTCTCGCTCTCGAGCCGCTCGCTCCGACGAAGCGCGCGTCCCAGGTCCACCTGGGTGCGCAGCGTGCGGAGAAGACGCGTGTTGTCCCACGGCTTCTCGATGTAATCGCGCGCGCCCTTCCGCATGGCCTCGACCGCCCCCTCGATGCTGCCCCACGCGGTCATCACGACCACCGGGACCGTGGGATCCAGCGTGCGCAGCTCGCCGAGCAGGTCGAGCCCTTCGCGGCCGGAGGTCGTGTCGCGCGCGTAGTTCAGGTCCATCAACACGGCATCGAACTCGCGCTCTCCGAGCGCGCGCAGGACCCCGGCGGGCGAGCTCGCGGTCTCGACGCGGAACCCTTCGCCCTTCAGGAGCAGGCGAAGCGCCTCGAGGACGTCGGCCTGGTCGTCGGCGACGAGGATGGCGGAGCCGTTGGCATTCACGGGCTTCATGGTAGCTCAGCCCGGGCTGGACGCCAGTGTGCTACTCCTGCCGCAGCGCGGCGACCGGATCGGTCCGGCTGGCCCGGCGTGCGGGGACCAGGGCGGCCACGGTCCCCACCATCACCAGCGCCAGGACCGCAGCCGCAAACGCGGGGAGGTCGGCCGCGGGGACGCCGTAGAGAAGCGAGGAGAGGAGTCGCGTGAGCACCATGGCGGCGCCGATGCCGAAGGCGCAGCCCAGCGCCACCAGCTTGAGACCGCGCCCGAGCACGTGCGAGATCACGCCGGTGGGGGTGAGTCCGAGCGCGATCCGGACGCCGTAGTCACGCGTCCGGCGGGACACGAACTGCGAGATCATGCCGTACACGCCGATCGATCCCAGCACGAGCGCGAGGCCGGCGAGAAGCGATAGCAAGATCGCGACACGACCCGGCGCGCCGATCGCCTTGTCGAGAACCGAGCCCATCGTGACCGCGTCCTGCACCGCGAGGTTCTGCCCGCGGCGCTCCACGGTGGCCCGGGCTTCGCGCAGCACCTCGTCCACGGCTTCGGGGCGATCCGCGGCGAGCACGTACGACACCTGCTGCGGCACGAACGGCGTCTGCCCGTAGAGCATGTAGCGCGCGGGGGCGGGTGCGTCGGTCAGCTCGGCTTCGGCGACATTGCCGACGACGCCCACGATCAGCTCGCCTCCCTCGAACCCGGTGTTGATGATCCGGCCGAGCGGATCCTCGTTCGGGAAGTATTTCGCGGCCAGAGCCTCGTTGATGATGGTGACGCGCCGCGTGTCGTTCCGGTCCGACGACGAGAAGTCGCGCCCCTTTCGGACAGGCACGCCGAGCGTCTTGAAGTAGTCCTGGGTGACGAGACGCATGTACGTGGTGCTCGTGGGGAGGTCCGGCTTTCCTTCGATCCCGATGCCCCACGAATCGCCCGACCCGCGGAGCGGCAGCTTCTCGGTCGCCGCGACGGAGCGCACGCGGGGAAGCGCCTGCAGCGTGGGGAGGAGGTCGAGCACGCTGCGATGACGGTCGTCGATCGAGAGCTGCGTCGGCATCGCGGCGTCGATCACGGCCACGCGCTCCACGCGCACGCCCGGCTCGATCCGGTGCAGGTTGGCGACACTCCGGATGAGAAGGCCGGCGCCCGCGCCGAGGAGAACCGCGAGGGCGATCTGCGCCACGACGAGGCTCCCTTCGAGCCTGGTGCCGCGGGCGGAGAGCCCGCCCGTGCGCACGTGGGTCATCGCGCCGCGCAGATCGCCGCGCCAGACGACGATCGCCGGGATGAGCGCGGTCGCAAGCGCGGCGAGCATGGCCACGACGATGGCGGCGGTGTAGAGCGACCAGTCGAGGTGCGCCGCGCCCGAGAGCTCGCCCAGCGGGAGCGCGCGCACGAGCGTCCGGAACCCAACGGACGCGACGAGCCCGCCCGCGAGCGCGGAGAGCACGCCGATGAGCGCCGCCTCGATCACGAGCTGCTGCAGGATCTGCTGCCGTCCCGCGCCGAGCGCCGAGCGAACCGCCAGCTCCGTGCTGCGCCGGCCGACCTGCCCCAGCATGAGCGCGGACACGTTGACGCACGCCATGAGGAGGATCAGCGCCATCCCCGCGAGCGTCGCGAGGAGCCCGGGCTTCATGTCGCCGACCAGGAACTCGCGCACCGGGGTGATCTCCGGTGCGCGAGTCTTGTCCCACTGCGCCGGGTACGTGAACCGGGCGGCCAGTCGCGCGGTGAGCGCGTGGAGGGGGACCTCCATCCGGTCCATCCGGGCCGTGGGATCGATGCGGCCGATGAGGGTGTAGTTGCCGACGCGGCTCTCGGGATCGAGAGGCGCCGCGGTCCAGACCTGTACCGACGGTGACGGAAACCAGAAGCCGGGCGGCATCACCCCGACAACCGTCTTCATCTCGCCACCGAGATTGAAGCGACGCCCGACGATGGAGCGGTCGGACCCGAGATCGCGCCACAGGTCATAGCTGATGACCGCCGTCGGCTCCGAGCCGAGCACATCGTCACCGTTGCGAAAGGTTCGCCCGAGGAACGGCTGCGCCCCGAGCACGTGAAAAAGCTCCGCGGACGTGTGGATTCCCTCGAGCAGCCGGAGCGGTCGTCCCGGGATCTCGAGCGTGGAGCCCATGGCGTGATACGCCGCCATCGACCGGAATCCCTGGAACTGAGGCCTCAGGTACAGGAATTCCTGCTCGGTCCAGTCGCCCTGGTGGTAGAGCACGCCGATCTCGCTCTCGCGCTGATAGGGAAGGGGCTCGAAGAGGAGCGGGCGCGCGACGCTGATGATGGCGGCGAGTCCCCCCGATCCCAGGGCGAGGGTGAGCACCGCGAGCACCACATATCCTGGGCGGCTCAAGAGGCGCCGCGCCGAATAGCGCACGTCCATGACCCAGCGGCTCACGCTTCGGCTCCCTGCGCGGCGAGCTCTCGCGCCTCGGCCTCGTCGCGCACGATCTGTCCGTCCACCATGTGCACCGTGCGCTCCGCGTAGAGCGCGTAACGCGGATCGTGTGTCACCATGCAGATGGTCGTGCCGCCCCGGTGGAGATCCCGCAGGAGCCCCATCACCGTCTCGCCGTTCCGCGAATCGAGATTCCCCGTGGGCTCGTCCGCGAGCAGGATGACCGGATCGCCGGCGATGGCGCGCGCCACCGCGACGCGCTGCTGCTGGCCGCCCGAGAGCTGTGCGGGGTAGTGGCGCACGCGATGCGCCATGCCCACTCGCTCCAGCGCCGACTCCGCGCGCTTCTTCCGCTCGGCGGCGCCGATCCCCCGGTACGTGAGCGGCAGCTCCACGTTCTCGTACACGGTGAGGTCGCCGATCAGGTTGAATGCCTGGAAGATGAAGCCGATCTCGCGATTCCGGACGCGCGCCCGCTCGACGTCGCTCAGGCCCGACACGGCGCGTCCGTTCAGCGTGTACGTGCCCTCGGTGGGCGTGTCGAGGAGTCCGAGGATCGAGAGGAGCGTCGTCTTCCCGCAGCCCGACGGCCCCGCGATGGAGAGGTAATCGCCCGAGCGGATCTCGAGATGAATGCCCGAGAGGGCGTGCGTCTCGACCTCGTCCGTGTAGAAGATCTTTCGAATGCCGTCCAGCCGGATCAGCGTCTCGCCCTTGGCCTTCACGTTGGTCTCCTCGGTTCCGGTCAGCGGAGCCGGACTCGCTTGTGGTCGTCCCACTCCGACATGTCGGACAGAATCACCTTGTCGCCGGCGCGCAATCCGCCGGCCACCTCGATCTCGCTCACGGAGCCTCGTCCTAGTCGCACCGGCACGCGAGTCGCGTGCTCGCCATCGGGATCGAGGCGGAACAGATGGGTCGCGCTCTCAGCGTCGCCCAGCACCGGCCGCCCCACGTACAGCACGTTGGACAGGCGTTCCACCTCGATGGTTCCGTCGACGCTCATGTCGGGGCGCGCGCCCGGAGGCAGCTTGCCGTCGAGCGCGACTTCCACGGTGACGGTCCCGTTCTGCACGGCGGGATCGATGCGGATCACATGGCCGCGCGCGATGCCGTTGCGTGTATCGATCGACGCCGACTGGTTGAGCACGACGTCGCGGGCCTGCGTCTCGGGCACGTGGAGCACGGCCTTGAGCCGGCCCGGCTGCGCCACGATCGCGAGGTTCATTCCCGAGGTCACCCACTGGCCGACCTCGAGCGGCAGCTCTTGCACGATCCCGGCGGCCCCCGCGCGCACGGTCATGGAGGCGACCTGCCCACGCTGGAACGCCGCGATGGCCTGAAGCCGCCGCACCTGTTCCTTCTGCACCGCGACCTGAGGGTCGATGGAGGAGGAGATCATCGCGAGCCGCTGCGTCTCGACGTCGAGCCGCGTGCGCATCTCCTTGGCGGAATCCTCGAGCCGGCGCATCTCGAGCTTCGGGATCATCCCCTGCTTGTCCAGCCCCTGCGACGCCTCGACCTGTCGGACCGCGACGTCGCACTGGCGCCTCACCGAAGCGAGGTTCGATTGCTGCGTCCAGCGCTGGTTCTCCAGATCCAGCCGCACGGTGGCGAGCTGCGCCTGCGCGGCGGTGAGCTGCTGCTCCGACTGGAGCGCCTG
>DATJGP010000007.1:0-15049 GCA_035494915.1 Candidatus Eiseniibacteriota bacterium
GCGTAGCTCTCGTCGTAGACGCGCGCTGTGGTCACGGAATCGCGCGCCTCGTACGCGTGCTGCAGCATGCCGAGCGTGATCTCGGGGCTCGCAAGCTCGACCGTGGGTTGCGGGCGCGGATGGAACGTCCCCTCACCACCATCGTCGTCGCTGCATCCCGGAAGCGCGGCCAGCGCGATCAAGAGCGGGTACAGCCGGAGCGTCGAGCGCATGCCTTCCGTCCTCGTGCCTAGAACCGGTACCCCAAACCCAAGCCGATCCGGCCGATGAAGTTGCCGTATTCGCCGGGCAGGACGGGATTCGTGGGATCGGTCGCGGAGCCGACCGCGGTACGGTCGTCGAAGAAAATGGCCTGGTACGCTACGTCGATGAGTATGCCCGATTCGGACGCGAATCCATAGCCGATCTGGACCGACGAGCGGCTGGAATCCGGAATCCGCGGGCGCATGTGATCCGCCGGGACAGGGGTCACATCCCGGTACCCTCCGAGCCGAAGGGTGTGCCGTGCGCCCAGGTGCCGGGCCGCGCCCAGCCTGTAGCTGAGCGCATTCCGCCAGTTCTCATGCTGGACGATGTCTTGGACCACGGGATTACCGCCGGCCTGAGTTTCGTTCTCTACGTCGATATTCAAGCTCTCGAACGCGCTCCATTCCATCCAGACCAGATCCGCTTCGGTTTCCCAGGATGACCCCCATGTGTGCGCGACTCCAATCGCGAGTGACGCCGGCAGCGGGAGGCTGGCCGAAACACCTCCATCCGGAAAGAGCGGCGCCAAGGGGGGTGGGATGTCCTCGAACACAATGGTGCCGTCGATGCCGGGCCTTATCTTCGAGCGATACGATGCGCCCGCGGACCACGCGCCGCGGGCCCATCGCGCCGCGGCGTTCCATCCCACACCGGTGCCGGCTCCCTGCATCCTCGTGAAGCCTTCCGATCCGGAAAAGCCGAGCGGAGTGAGGTCGATGTTGCGCGACAGCTCCTTCACATCGACGTGGGCGACATCCACACCCGCCGCGACGGAAAAATCCGAGCCGAGCGATCGGGCGACGTTCGCGTTCACGTTCATCACCGCAAGACTCGACATCCGCGAGATGAATCGCCCTTCGAATTCCGGTCCCCACTCGGTCTTGAGTCCCGACGGGAACGTGACGCCCGCGTCCCAGGCCCAGCGCGACGAGACTCGATGCGTGACGTAGAGGTAGGAGGGGAAGGTGGTGTTGTCGACCTGGTCGAAACGGTCGCCGGTCGTACCCGACGTGAAGTGCCCGCCGTGGAGGAGGATGCCGGTCGTCCCGACCATCACCTCCTTGCCCTCGTGGGTTGCGAGCGCGGCGGGGTTGAAGTAGACGGCGCTCGCGTCGGGTGCCCGCGCGGCAAAGGCGCCGCCCTGGGCGGTTGCTGCGACGCCCTGCTCGTAGACGGCGAAACCCGCGCTGTGCGCCTCGTTGGGGAACGCGACCGCGATGGCGACGAGCGCGCACGCGGCTCGGCTAGTTCCGCCCTTGGAGCGCCGGATCGATGAGGCCGTCGGCTGCCGCATGGTGCGGGAGTCTACGTAGATTGGGCTACGTGGAGAAGCTACTTCCGCGCGGGGGGCTGGGAGGCGGTGGCGAGACCGGCTAGTGCGCCGGCTTCTTGGCTGCGGCGAGGCGGGCCCAGTCCTCGGGACCGATCTGCGCGACGACCTCGAATTTCTTGTCGCCGAGCGGCTTCACGACGAGAGCTTCGGCTTCCTTGAGCTGATCCCGGGCGAGGCCGGCCACGATGGGGATGATCACGTCCTGGTGGGTGACGAGGACGAGATTTTTTCCCTTCTCCGTGGGCGTGCTCATGAGATCCAGGCGGACCGCGCGGCTCTGGCCGCCGCGCTGGAAGAGATCGTTCGACACCTCGTGCCGTCCGAACGCGAGCTGGGCCGTGTCGCGGCAGCGCCACATCGGGCTCGCGATGACGCGGCCGATCGGGATCTTGAGCGCCGCGATCGCCGCGCCGATCTCCCTGGCCTTCGCCTCGCCTTCAGCGCTCAGATTGCGCTGCGTCGTCCGGTCTTCGAAGTTGGTGACGTCGGCGTCGCGCTGCGACCAATCGGTGATCGAGTGGCGGAAGACGAGGACATACCCACCCTCGCGCAGCTTGGCCGGGAGATCCGCCTTCGGGCGCGGAAAGACGGTGTGCGCCCCCTTGATGCTGTCGACGACCGTCGTGTCGGGCAGGGCGCCCGCCATCTTGGTGGCGGGCTGGGACGTGAGCGTTTCCGCGAACGCGGCCGTGACGAAGCAAGCACACGCGACGGTGAGCGCCACCCAGCGGATGGGTTGGGTCACGCCAACCGCTCCTCGACCGCTGGAGCCACGCGCGGCGCCGGCTCGACCGCTTGGCGCGCCTGCATCTGGGTCAACAGGAGCGCGAACGGAGCCACGTAGCTTCCGCCCCGCTCGACCCATTCCCAGAACGGTGATCCGCTCATGGGATAGAGAAGCTCGGTTCCCACTTTCCAGACGCACACGAAGAGAAGGAGCGCCGGTACCGGCGCGAAGAGAACGCCCGCGGCGAGCGCGACCTCGAACCAGCCGACCGCCGAGACCGCGGCCGCTGTATTGGAAATGCCAATCACGGCGTAATGATCCTGAAGCATCGTCTTGTGCATGAAGGCGCCGTAGCCCGCGTGGCCGAGAAGAAGGAGCGCGGTGGCGAACCGCAGCATCCGTCCCGCCTGCTCCAACGTGATTCCGTGCCGAGACGGCGTGTCGCTTGGCATGATCGGCTCGAACCACTCGCGCCACGTACGTCCCAGACCGCTCAGAGCTAGGAACGTCATCGGGACGGCGTAGTTCCCGGCGCGCTCCAGCACTTCCCAGTAGCCTTGACCCGCCATCGGGCGCAGGAACGCGGTGAAGGTCGCCCAGACCGACATCCAGAGGAGCACGGCGCGGCAAGGACTCAGGAGCGCAGCGATCCCCATCGTGATGTCGAAGGTGCCGACGATGGGCATGATCCGGCGGGCCACCTCGTCCCCGAACCCGAGCGCGTGGAAGAACGGGAACCAACCCTCCTTGACGCGAATTCCAAAGGCCCCATGCCCGATGAAACACATGGCAACGCCAATCCGGAGCGACCAATGGAGGGCTCGCGAGGTCCAGGCAGGGCGGGAGGTCATGGAAGCCGAGGTCGGGTCGATGGCTGGCTCGTAGTTCCGGCGTTCGGATTTGCCTCGATCGGGAGGCGTTCGGGTATTGAATGTAGCAGAAATACCGAGGTTTTTCAAGGATTGGCGCAGGGGCGGGATGGGCCGGAACGCAAAGCGAGAGCGAGCCTTGGCGTTAATTCCGCGTGGTGGCGGCGGTGCCCGCCCCGGCAGTGACTGAACGCCGCACGGAACGGACCATCCGTCTCCCCAGCCGGATCCGCCGCCCCACGCTCCATGTGGCGTGCTCGCCGAACGACGATGGCTCGTTCGTGGCTGGAGGGACACCGGGCAGTCGGCTCGCCGAAATCCCCACATCGTTTCGGCGGGTCTCCACCCATTCAATGGTGGTAAACGACTCAGCGGAGGACTAACGCACAACAAATCTGCGGAGAGAAACAGGCAAAAACTTCAAAGTTCAGTCGCCGCGGTTTTCCGGATTCGCGAGGCGCGTCTGCCAGACCCAGAGATCCTTGGATCGCGCCGGATCTTCGGAAACCTTGGCCAGCACGTCGGAGAGTCTCGGTGCCTTCGCCGTTGGGACATCCGATGTCTCCATGCCGCCGATGCCCCGGAGGGTATGCATCGCGTCTTGGCCCAGCTCGACCGGAGCGCCGGGGCGAGCCTTGGGCACGGCCGCGAGCTCCTGCTCCAGTGCCGCGAGCGGCGTGCGCGACGCGACGACGAAGAGCTCCTCGCTCCCGCCGGCGCTCGTCACTTGCCAGCTCTCCGGGACGCCTTGCCGTGATCCCGGGAGCCGGTTGCTCTGCTTGGGCGGTAAGGGATTGGCCGAATCGAGCCCGGGCAATGGGAAGAGTACGAATACGCTCCCCTTTTCATCCTGATTGAAGACGTAGACGTTCATCGCGTCATCGCCGGTGAGCTCGAGGTAGAGCTTGTCTCCGGGCTCCACCTTCGCGCCTGGCAGGAGCTGCTCCGACTTGCCATCGCGCTCGCGGTAGAGCTTGGCGTTCGCCGCCAGCGCCGAGTGCACCGGGACCGCGGCGGTCGGTATCGGCCGAGGCGCAACGAAGTGGATCCAGGCCCACACGCCCACCGCCACGGCGATGCTCGCCGCGGCGAGAAGCGGCCAGTGCTGCGAGGGCGGCTTCACGGGCTTGGGCTGTTCCTGAGCCGGAGCGGTCTGATCGTCGGGCCAGTGGTGCAGCGCCTGCTCCATCTCTCCTGCGCTCGCGTAGCGGCGGGCCGGATCGGCCTCGAGCGCACGCTCGATCGCATTCACGAAACCAGTGGGCAGATCGGACCTCACGTCTCGCAGCCGATTCCGCTTCCCGGTCCGATGGTTCTCGATGAGCTCGTTGAAGGTGGAGGCGTCGACGGGATAGCGGCGGGTCACGAGGCGAAAGAGCAGAACTCCAAGCGAGTAGATGTCCGATGACGGCGTGGCCTTGGCGCCGGCGAGAACTTCCGGTGCGACGGCGAGTGGTGTGCCATAGACCGATTCCCCTCCTTCACTCGCGCCCAGCTCGGCGGGAAGGAAGGCCGCGGCCGCGCCGAAGTCCATGAGCACGACGCGGCCGCTGCTCTCCTCGCGCATGACGTTCTGGGTCTTCACGTCACGGTGCACGAGGCCCTTCTTGTGTATGGCTGAAAGGGCCTGGCACAACGCGACTCCGATCGTCACCGCCTCGTGCGCGCTTCTCTGGCCCGAGATGGTGATCATCTGTTCGAGCGTTTGGCCTTGGATGAGGTCCGTCCAGAGTCCCGGTCGATCTTGATGAGTGTCGGCGCCGTGGACCGTGACGACGTGCTCGGACCGGACCTGGGCGAGCATTCGAGCCTCGCCGATGAACTGCTCGGTCGCGCGCGTGGACCCGGCGCGATCCGACGAGAGCAGCTTGAGGGCCACGTCGCGCCGGAGGCGCGTATCGAGCGCGCGGAAGACCTCGCCGAAGGCTCCGTCCCCGATCTTCTCGCCCACTTCCAGGTGCCCCCACGTGAACGGGAGCGGAATGCTGGGTGGAGGGTCGACGTGGGCGGCGACGACCGACTCGAGGATGCGGAGCGCCTCGATGCTGTCGGTGCTGTCCGGGTCGGCTTCCAGAGCGTGGTCCCAGTCCACCGGCTTACCGTCCGCGATGGTCTGTGCCAGCTCCAGGAGCCGCTTGTGCCGGTTGTCGTCTTCGGGAGTCACGCCAGCCTCCTTGAGTGTGCGCCGCGGGAGGCGCCACCTGCGCCATCCATGACTAGAACGCCTCGATCGGCGCTATTTGCACAGGATAAAGAACCGGGGAGGGGACCGCCAGCCGACGGAGGTCGGCCCTGGGTCAGTGTTTGGGTGCTTGGGACGGCGGGGACGCTGGGACGACCGGCTGGCCATCCAGGACCTGGCGGACGGTCTGGGATAGGCTCTCCAGCGTGAACGGCTTCTGGAGGAAGGCCACCCCTTCGTCCAGCACCCCATGGCGGACCACGGTGTCGTCGGTGAACCCCGAAACGAAGAGGATCCGGGTCTCGGGCCGGCGCGTGCTCAACCGCTCCGCCAGCTCGCGGCCGCCCATGAGAGGCATGACCACGTCCGTGAGGAGGAGGTGGATCGGTCCCTTGTGACGCGCCTCGACCTCGAGGGCGCGCACGCCGTTCTCCGCCTCCAGCACCTTGTATCCGTGGAATTCGAGGAGGTCCTTGCCGATCGAGCGCACCCCCGGCTCGTCCTCGACGAGGAGGACCGTCTCGCCTCCTCGTGCGCGGAGGTTCGGCGCGATCGGCGGAGGCGCCGGTTGGGTGGCCGGCTCCTTGAGCGGCAGATGCACGGTGAAGGTCGAGCCCCGTCCGGGCTCGCTTCGAACGCTCACGCCCCCTCCGTTTTGTCGCGCGACTCCGTAGACGGTTGAGAGTCCGAGCCCGGTTCCCTTCCCCGGGCCCTTGGTCGTGAAGAACGGCTCGAAGATCCGCTCGAGCGTCTTCGTTTCCATGCCCGCGCCCGTGTCTTCGACGCGCAGCACGCAATAGCGGCCCGGTCGATCGAGGTTGAGCTCGCGCGCCTCCGGCTCGCCGACCTCGCTCGTCGCGACCGCGATGCGAAGCCGCCCGCCGTGGGGCATCGCGTCGCGCGCGTTGACCGCGAGGTTCATGATCACTTGCTCGATCTGTCCGCGGTCGCAGCGGACGTGAACAGGCGAGGCATCGCAAGAGCACGTGATCTCGATGTCTTCCCCGATCAACCGTCGCAGCATGCCCTCGATCTCACCGACCACCACGTTCACGTCGAGCACCTGGGGCGCGAGCACCTCGTTCCGGCTGAACGTGAGGAGCTGCCGCGTGAGCATCGCGCCGCGCGCGCTTGCGCCGTGGATCGATTCGGCCTTCTCCTTCTCCTTCGATCCCGCTGGTAGATCCTTCCGGAGGAGCTCGCTCTGCGTCATGATCACGGTGAGTAGATTGTTGAAGTCGTGGGCCACGCCCCCCGCGAGCACTCCGAGCGCTTCCATCTTCTGGGCCTGGCGCAGCTGCTCCTCGCTGACCCGGAGCGCCTCCTCGGAGTCGCGCAGCGCCTGCTCCGCATTCTGTCGCTGGGTCACGTCGGTCGCGACGCCGATCACGCCCTGGATCGCTCCCCTCCCGTCCTTGAGCGGCGCGTAGCGGACGTCGAAGTGGATGCCTCCCAGATCGACGCTCGCCTCGATCTCGTCCCCGGCCAGCGCGCGCCTCACGTGCTCGAGAACGTCCGCGTAATCCTTGTAGAGCACGTACACGGACTTCCCCACCACCTCGCCGGGCTTCAGCCCCAGCACTCCGAGGCCGTGGCCCTCGGATACCGTGAAGATTCCCTCGCGGTCGATCGCGAACAGGACGATCGGCGCGGACGCGATCACGGCACGCAGGCGCTCCTCCACCCGCTCGAGGGCCCGTTGCGCGCGACGCATCTCGGTGACGTCGCGGAAGCTCACGAGGAGAACGTCCTCGTCCTCGTGCCGGAACCGGTTGGCCGCCACTTGCGCCGTGCGCTCTTCGCCGAATCGCGTCTGAAGGGTGCACTCGAGCGCGATGGGCGATCCGCCGGCGAGGCAGGCGTCGTAGGTCGCGCTCAGCCGGTCCCACTCGTCCGGCGCGTGGAGGTCCGCGAGGACGCGCTCCTGGATCTCCGCGGGCGTGAAGCCGAGGATCGCGCACGCCGCGGGGTTGGCCAGCGTGATGCCGAACGTGCCGGGGCGCACCATCAAGATTCCGTCCACGTTGCGCTCGTAGAGGAGCCGGTAACGCATCTCCGAGCGGCGCAGGCCCTCGAGCCCGGTCAGGTCCTGGATCATGACCATGATCTCGTCGGGGGTTCCATTCGGTCCGCAGATCGGAAGCGCGGTGAGGTAGAGGAGCCCTTCGCCGGCGTTCCCGACCTTCCCGCGAAGCTCCTGATGGCTGACCACGGCCTCGCTCGACGTGCGCGCGACCGGGCACTCGGCGCATGGGCCCCCGAGGCGCGCGCACACCGATGCGCAGCTCGAACCGATCCACGATCCGCCGCCCTCCGGCGGAAAGAGGTCGCACATCGCGCGGTTCGCCCAGCCGATCTTGGCGTCGCGGTTGGTCACGAAGACGAACGTGTCGGTCTGGCCGACGAACGCGGCGAACTTCTGCCGCTCCCGATCGAGCAGGCGAAGATGGCTGTCGAGCGTCTTGAACCAGCGCTCGTCGCGCGAGCGCTGGCCCTGGTAGCGCGCGATCTCGTCGTGGAAATGGACCTTGGCGGCGAGGATCGCCGCGAGCGTCTCGATCCGTCCCTCGCGCTCGGGGTCGTCCCCGTCCTCCCACGGCAGGCAGATGGCGCCGAGCACGTGCTCGCCGACGGACAGCGGGAACGCGCGAAGCGGGCAGGTCTCACCGCTCGCCTCACGTTGGGCCCTCGCTCCGGTCCGGGCGGCCTCGAGCGCGGCGCTCTTGAACCCGGGCCGATGACGCTCGCGCCCTTCGGGCGAGCCGTGCCAGAAATCGCGCAGCGGCTGGCTGCCGTCCGCGAGAAAGATCGCGGCCGCGCCGACGCCGGCTTCCTCGGCGAGGAGTCCCGCCCCTTCGACGAGCGCGTCGTCGAGGCTCTCGAGGCTCAGCAGGCGCGCGAGCCTGGCGGTGGCGGAGTGCTCGGTGCTCACGATGCTCCGTGGCCGCGCGCGTCGTAGGCGCGGGCGAGCCAGTCGGCCACTCGCTCGACCTTGGCCACCGAGGCCTCGTCGAAGGCACCGACCTGGTGGCTGTCGATGTCGATCTGTCCGTGGATGACGTCGCCGGAGCGGATCAGGACCACCAGCTCGGAGCGCGTGGAAACACTGCATGCGAGGTAGTTCGTGATCTCGCGGACGTCGGGGATGTTCATGTTCCGCCGCTCGGCGACCGCGGTGCCGCACACGCCGTTCCCGACGCCGATGAACACGTGATCGGTGGGCGCGCCGACGAACGGGCCGAGGCGGAGCATGTTATCGGAGAAGAGCTCGTACACGCCGGTCCAGTCGAAGCGCGGGTCGGAGCGGCTCAGGCCCTCAACGGCGGTCTCGAGAAGGCGTTGAAGCCCCGCTCCGCTCGCGGCCATCTCGTCCAGGTGGGCGATCAGATCGTCGATTTCCATTCAGCTAAAGATCGGTAGGTTGGGGAGCGCTCTTTAGCGTCCTGCGGAGGGCTGCCAAGCGGGCAAGTCGTTGGGAGCATGCGTGCAAGGGGCCCTGACGAGCCGGACGGGCGGTCACGGAACCGCGGAGGGCCCGTACGGGTGGATGACGTTGCGGCAGGACGGATGTAGTTTACGTTCGCCCGTCGACCCATTCGCCCACGACAACCTCGGAGGAACCCTCGATGCTGCGCCGCGTCTCCCTCGCGCTCGCCATCGCCGCCCTGTCGGCGGCCCCCGCTCAAGCTCAGCACAACCACCACACCGCACCCTCATCCGGCTCGGCCGCACCCCTCCTCGAGGGACTGGGCTCGGTGCATCGCGAGATCAAGACGAGCGCGCCGCTCGCGCAGAAGTACTTCGATCAGGGGCTGAGGCTTGCGTACGGCTTCAACCACGAGGAGGCGAAGCGGGCGTTCCTCGAAGCCGCGCGACTCGACTCCACGTGCGCGATGGCGTGGTGGGGCGCGGCGCTCGTGCTCGGTCCGAACATCAACCTGCCGATGAGCCCGGAGGCGGAGACGGAAGCGTACCGATACGCGCAGCGCGCGCTCGCCTGCAAGGACGCGCCGCCGCTCGAGCGCGCCATGGTCGAGGCGGTCGCCAAGCGCTACGACGCGACGGCCGGGATGAACCGCGCCGCGCACGACTCCGCCTACGCGGACGCGATGCGCGCGATCCACAAGGAGCACCCGGCGGATCCCGACATCGCGACCCTCACGGCGGAGTCGCTCATGGATCTCCGCCCGTGGGACTACTGGGCCATGGACGGGAAGGCGCAGCCGGGCACGATGGAGATCGTCTCGATTCTCGAGGGCGTGCTGAAGGCGCACCCGGATCACATCGGCGCGATCCACCTCTACATCCACGCGGTCGAGGAATCGCCCGAGCCGGGACGCGCCGAGAAGTACGCCGACAAGCTGGCCAAGCTCGCTCCGAACGCGGGACACCTGGTTCACATGCCGAGCCACATTCATCTGCGCGTGGGACGCTACGCGGACGCCGTCGACTACAACGCCAAGGCGATCGCGGCGGATCGCGCCTACATCGGCAAGTACAACCCGCCCGGCGTCTATCCGATCATGTATTACCCCCACAACATCCACATGCGGTGGTCGGCGCTCCTCTCGTCCGGGCGCCGGGCCGACGCGCTCCAGGCGGCGCGCGATCTCGCGACCGCGGTTCCGGACTCGATCGTGGTGGCGATGCCGATGGCGGAGTTCTTCCGCGTCGCGCCGTATCTGACCCAGGCGAGGTTCGGGCTCTGGGAGGAAGCGCTGAACGAGCCGGCGCCGAAGACGGGTATGCCCTTCCAGCGCGGCGCCTGGCACTACGCGCGCGGGATGGCCTACGCCGCGGGAGGCAAGTACGCGGAGGCCCAGGCGGAGCGGGACAGCGTCGCCGCGGTCGCCAGCTCGCTGACACCGGACGTCTACTTCGGATTGAATCCGGCCGCTCCGGTCTTCCGCTTCGCCGCGGCACACCTCGCGGGAGAGATCGCGCTCCGGCGCGGCAACAACGACGAGGCGATCCAGCTCTTGAGTACCGCTGCGGGACTCCAAGATTCGCTCCATTACGACGAGCCGCCGGCCTGGCAGCAGACCGCGCGCCAGTCGCTCGGCGCGGCGCTCCTCGCGGCCGGACGCTCGGCTGACGCGGAAGCGGTGTATCGTGAAGATCTCGCGCGCTACCCCGAGACGGGCTGGTCGCTCTACGGACTCACGCAGGCGCTCCGCGCCGAGGGGAAGACGAAGGAAGCCGCGGAGGCGGAGAAGCGCTTCCGGCGCGCGTGGGCGAAGTCGGACACGAAGCTCGTGGCCTCGCGGTTCTAAGGGGGCCCGCGTTCAGCGCGGGAATCGCCATGGATCGGCCCAGCCTCCTCACGTTCGATATCTTCGGCACGGTCCTCGACTGGCGTCGGGGCCTTGTCGACGCGGCCGCGGCGCACGGCGTCGACATAGACGACCGGCGCTTCCAGGCGGTGATCGATCATCAGGCGCGCGCCGAGGCCGGTCCCTACCGGTCGTACGCGGACATCGCGGCGGAGAGCCTGGTCGCCGTGCTCCGCATGCCGAAGAAGGCCGCGCGCGCGATCGCCGAGGACGCGGGCGAATGGCCGCTCTATCCCGATGCGGCCGACGGGCTGCGCGCGCTCATGCGCATCGCTCCCTGCGTCGCGATGACCAACAGCGATCAGAGCCACGGCAAGCAGGTGCAGGACCAGCTCGGATTCCGGCTCAACGGCTGGATCTGCGCGGAGGACGTGCGCTGCTACAAGCCGGCCCCCGAGTTCTGGACCGCGGTGTCCTCGAGGCGGGGCGTGCCCTTTGGGAGCGGCTGGTGGCACGTGTCGGCGTACGCCGATTACGACATGCAGACCGCGGCGCGGCTTGGACTCACGACGGTCTTCATCGAGCGGGACCACAACGTTTGGGGGCCGTCATCTCTGACGGCCCCCGATCTGCGTGCGCTCGCAGGGATGCTCGCGGGCTAGACCGGCGCACCGTCCGGCCCGCGCTCGATTACCAGCGCGCGCGCTTCCCCCTCGTGTCCACGTGCACGAACGGTCCGTGCGCCACCGTGGCCGGATAGGCGGAGAGTCCGCCGATCAGCTCGGGGTGGCTCGCTTCCACGCTCTCGGCCACCTGGAACAGAACCCGCGCGTCCGCGATCGTCACCTTCCCGTCGCCGTTCAGATCGTCCATCTGGCCGTTCCCGTCCGCGTCGACGAACACATCCGACGCGTCGCCGTACATGTGGCGGCTCAGACGAGCGCGGCCGCCCGGATGCACTTCGAGCGCGTTGTACTGCGGCGTGCGGAACCCGGACATCACGTGGAGCTTGTTCGGCAGTCCGCGCTTGGCGAGCTCCTGCGAGATCAGCTCGAGCTTGTCGACGAGCTTGGGCTTGATGACGAGAGCCTTCGGCCACACCGCCCCCTGATCGTGCGTCAGGAAGTCGCGCATCTGGAAGTGCTCGGACAGCGGCGTGCCCTCGTTGTCCGGCGTGACCTCGATCACGCCCGCGGGCCGGTTGTAGATCGGGTTCCCCGTCGGAGCCGGCCAGGACCCGACGTGATACGTGCCGATCACCGCGCCGCGCTCCGGATCGTAGGGATGCATCGAGACCACGTAGAAGGAGTCGCCGTCCGGAGTCGAGAGACCGGTCTTGTGTACGCCGGGATCCAGCGCCTGGGCGTCAGGGTCGAGCAGCGTGAACGCAGCGTCGGAGCGGAGCGCCGCCGGCGTCTCGACCATGGCGCGGAGACTTCCGGAAAGGCCTAGCCAGGCAGCCGGAATCGGCGGCCGCTCGGGCGACGGCGTCACGGCCGTTCCCGTCATGGGAGGCGTCGTGAGCGGAGACACTGGCGTGGCGGGGTCGGCGGGGGAGGCGAGGGAGATACCGTAACTCACGCCCCAGGCCACAGCGGCCACGAGAACGAAGAGGACCGCGACGTGCACCGCGATCCCGGCGATGGAATTTCGATGCTGATGGAGGAGTTGCTTCATGGGACACCGGCCTTCCGAGGAACCGCTTGTCGACGGGGCCCGCCCGGGGGGAGTGGGCGGGGGCGATCAGCCACCAAATACTTGGACGGCTTTTCGGGCCTCCAGATTCAGCGAATCGAGCCCTCGGGGGCCGTCCTATCTCCTTTGAGGAGAGCCTTTAACACGAAGCCTACGTTGGCCGGGCGCTCCGCGAGCCGCCGCATGAAGTAGGGCATCCATTGTGTCCCGAAGGACACGTAGACACGCATTTGTACCCCGTCCCGGACGAGCTGCTCCTGAAGGTCCCGCCGGATCCCGTAGAGCATCTGGACCTCCCACTGGTCCGGGCGGAAATGGCGCTCCCGAGCCAGCTCCCTGGCACGGGCGATCATCACATCGTCGTGGCTCGCGACCGCGGGATAGAAGCCGTTGGCGAACAGGGTGCCGAGCAGGTCCAAATAGGACCGGTCCACCTCGCTCTTCTCCTGGAACGCGACCTCCGCGGGCTCGTTGTAGGCCCCCTTCACGAGGCGGATCTTGGGGTGGTACGGCTCGAGCCGCTTCAGGTCCGATTCCGTGCGCCGGAGATAGGACTGCACCGCGAGCCCAACATTCGGGTACGCGCTCCGCACGTGCTCGAACAGATCGACGGTCGCGCCGGCCACGGCCGAGTGCTCCATGTCGATCTCGACCACGGTGCCCATGGCCTGCGCCTGCGCGGCGAGCTTGCATGCGAGCTCCCGGCAGAGATCGGGCGCGAGCTCGAGCCCGAGCTGGGTCGGCTTGACCGTGATGGTGCCCACGATCTTCCGGGCCGCCATCTCGCGGAGGAGCCGCTCGTACGAGGCGTACGTCGCCTCGACCTCCTCGCGGCTCTTCACGTACTCGCCGAGCTGGTTCATCACGACGAGAAGGCCGCGCGCGTTGAGATCCTGGGCCACCTGGAGCGCCTCCTCGACGGTCTCGCCCGCGATGAACCGGCGCGCGAACCCGAGGCGCATTCCCGTCGTGGCGATGGGGCGCGTCAGGGCAGGTTTGGTGGAGAGCCAGATCAGGAAATCCCGTGCGATCGCCATCGCGGCGTACTCTACCCGATCGGGACGGTCGCCGCGACGGGCCTTACCGCGACGAGAGAGGCAGCGGCCGACCCAGGCTCGCCGGCTTCGGCGCGGGCAGCGGATGCCGCGCGATACGGAGAAGTGCGCGCCGTCCCCAGAGGATCCAGGCCAGGATCCACAAGAGCCCCGCGACCCCATAGAGCGGGATCTTCGCCGGAGCGATCTCCGCAGCAAGGCGCACAGTGATGGCCGCGACGATGAGCGCGGGCGAATCCCACCGAAGCACGCGCGGCTCGTCCGCCCGCGGCCAGGGACCGTGCGTCACCACGACTCGCGTCGCGACGCCCAGGATGAGAAGCCCGAATCCACCGAGAAAGAGGACGTGATCCCCGGCCAGGCTCGTGGGCGCCGCGGCCGCGAGCACGAGCCCCGTCGCGAGGCACCATCCCGCCGCACGGAGCACGCTCGAGACGCGATCGCTCCGCTCCAGGGGGCGCGCGATCTTCCATACGAGGAAGAGAACCGGCACGCCCACGATCGCGCGGAGCCAGGCGGCCAGCGCGACGGCGCCGCGCGTTTCCAGCACGGCCGCCGCGAGGAAGAGCGCGAGAAGCGCGCCATAGAGAATGCGGCGCGGTCGCCGCTCGCCGGGGCGCGCGATGCCCGGAATCTCCAGCGGACTGCGCATGGCGCTGAACGTGGGCACGAGCAGCCCGCCCATTCCGAGCACGATCGAGAGCATCATGCCGTGCGTCAGGAGCCGGAGCGCCGCGCGCGGCGCGGGCTCCGGAGCGAGCCCCAGCCCGACGAGCAGAGCCCACGCGCTTCCGACGATGCCGAAGAGAAATCCGGCCAGAACGAAGAGGAACTCTTCCGGAGGCGCCCCACCGCGGCGTTCCGGAATGCGACGCAGGACCGAGGCGATGAGAAACACGAGCGCCGCCAGGAATCCGGCCTGGGGCACGATCGCATTTCCGAAGGCCGCCGACACGGCCACTGCCAGGAGAAGCGCGACCACCACGATCGTCTCCCACGGCTCCGTCTTCCGCGTGTGATGGAACTGAGGGTAGGCCGTGAGCATGAAGCCGAGCACGAAGGAGGCGAGAAATCCTTGGACCATGAGGGTCCAGTGGAGCGGCGCCGGATACGCGATCCAGCCCGCCGCGTGAAGCGGCCAGACGAGCGCCGCGGCGAGCGCTTCGAGAATGCCGAGCGTGAAGAGGGGCCGGTAGGGCTCCGCGACGAAGCGTGCGAGCGGGGCCATCACCAGTCTCTCGCGTGAATGATGCGCCCAGCCATCCAGAGTGGCGTGGCGGTTTCGACGAGAAGGACCGCGAGGCCCAGGGCCGCACCGCCCGCCGTTCCGAAGAAGCCAACCAGCACCGCGGACGTCGGACCCAGGAGCGCGCCCGATCCCACGGCGAGCGTGGTCAGAACGCGCACGAGGTCGACCGGATTGACGAGGAGCGCCGGCAGGAGCACGGCCTGAAGCGGCACGCCGTGGAGGAGCGCGGTCGCGCCCAGGATCACGAGATCGTAGGCCACCACCATCAGGAGCCAGAGTGTGAGCGCGGCCGACATCGCCTTCAGCCGATCGGGCCAGATCGCGGCGACGAGGAGCGCGGCGGACACGGACAGCCACCCGAGCGCGATCGACAGAAGCGTGAGGACGAGGAACGCGGGGGCCTGCGCGGCGCCTGCGTTC
>DATJGP010000008.1:0-6919 GCA_035494915.1 Candidatus Eiseniibacteriota bacterium
GGCTCACCGGCGAGCGCGGCGAGGGTTGTGATCCCTCGCGATTCCAGCTCGCGGGTCTGCTGCTTCGAGATCGAAGCGACGAGGCTCAGGTGATCGTCGGCGTGACGGCGGTCATCGCAGCTCTTCCACCAGTTGCAGATGTCGCAGTGCGCCACGGGCTCGGGGTACGTCGGCGTCGCCGTGGGCGAGTCCACCGCCTCCTCGGCGCGCTGTCGCACGCGGCGGTAGTACGCCGCGAAGTCCGCGACGCGATAGCTTTCCGCCGGAAATTCGGGACGCGGCGGGACGATGTGCATGAACTCGGGAACGAGGCCCTGGATTCCCGAGAGCAGATCCGAGTAGAGGCAGAGCTGGAGCACCGATCCGCCGCGGGTCTCCAGCGCCAGCTTGGTGTCGTAGACCTCGTACGACCATGGGCCGAGTCGGCTCGGCGTCGCCACCCGCCGGAGCACGTCCGCGCGACCGAGCCACCGCCCTGAACGGAGCGCCGCCTGCACGATCACGTCCACGCCCGAATTCATTGCGGCAAGCGTGCGCTCTGCCGCCGCATCCTCGGATTCGCGGTCAGGCGGCAGCGAGAGCCCGAGTCCCTGAGCCTCGAGATGGGCCAGGTACGCGCGCTCGTGTTTGTCCCCGAGCTCTCGAATCAGGTCGAGATCGGCCCGCTTCGGAGGCGACCCCAGACGCTTCTCCACCACCGCGCGATTCAGCGCCGTGAGATGCCGGCACGCGAGGTGATTTGCGAGATCGGTCGCCGAGAGGCGGATGGTGCCGTCGAGGAGCTTCATCGCTTGATAGGATCCCCGGTCAGGCGAACAACTTCAGAGCCACGCCTTCGCAATCGGAGCAGGCATCGACGGCACTCGCGTACTCGGAAAGGCACCGCGGGCAGTATGCCAGGGCGCCTTCGGACCGCCGCGCCGGCTCCGTCAAGAGCGGGACGACGGAGCCGAGCCGCTCCGCGATCAGCTCGCGTAGCTCGGCTCGCCGCTCCAACGGCGTGTCGGCCGGGCTGTCTCCATCGGCCGCCGGGAATTCTATCCTGCGAAGGTAGGGCGCGGCGACATCTCGAAATGCCTCGTCGTCGCACAGCACAAGCGCGGCTGCGACCGGGTGGGTCTGCAGGGCGAGCCGCTTCGTGAGTACGACGTGCCCGGCCGCGGCGATGGGTGGCGCGATGATGAGCGGCAGGACGGCCGCCCATCGATCCTCACGGCCGACGACTCCTCGGTAGGCGCGCATGAACGAGACCACCGTGATCACGTGGAGAACGATGAGCCCGCCCAGGAGGTACGGCCACGATCGCGTGATGCCCACGATCGACCAGACCACCGGCAGCAGAAGGAAGAGGTGAACGGATAGCGCGATCTCGGCCCGCAGCAGGGGCTGCACGCATTCCCTGTACTTGGACAACCGCATCCGCAGCTCAGCCGGACTCAAGTCGCCCGCACGAGCGGATCCCGATTGGAACACACCGCCGAACGGGTTCAGCGGGTTGCCCACCACCACTCCGGCACGTTCCGTCGCATCCACGCGGCCGCGAGGCACGGGCACGCACCTGGGTCCGGGCGGACCATGGAACACGATGGCGCCGGCCCGCCTCCAGCTCAGATACTCGAAGGAGCGGAGCCAGCAAAGGACGAGGAATAACGAGATCCACTCGGGCATGGGTCAGCTCGGCTTGATCGTCTCCTCGTTCTTCCCCCAACCCAAGATCGTCTTGAAGAACCGCTTGATCGCTGCGGCAGCGCTGAGCACCGCGAGGACGATCAGCTTCCAGAACTTCGCGAGGAGCCCGGTCTTCATGGCGACGGCGCCTGCGCCTCCCGCAATCAACGCCGTCAGTCCATATGCGGCCAACTTGTCTCCCTTGCGGTACTCGGCGTAACGGTGCCCCTCGTTGTACTTGAATCCATTCAGCACGTTCTCGTACGCCGGAATTGCCGTGGCCTGTTCCTCCGGTGACAGCACGAGATCGGCGCTCATGTATCCCTCGCGGCCCAGGAGACGGACCGAGTGGTTCACGCCCTCGCCGTGATCGCCGTGAACACGGATCGACCAAGTCAGGTTGTTGGTCCTGGCGTCGTAGAAGGGAGGCTTTTCCCAGCCAACCAGCTCGACGGTCCCCCATCCGCGCTTCTTGAGCTCCTTGTTCGCCTCCGCGTTGTTCTCCTTCAGCGTCTTGAAAATGGCGACGGCATCCAGCTCGTCCTTCTCCGAATCGGAGATATGCCCCACGTCGTTGTAATCGAAGAGGGCCCACCAGCGGGCATCGTTGCTCGTTGGGATGATGACGCCGAGCATGTCGTCGTTGTGCAGGTTGTGGGTCAACGTCATCCACTTCTTGGTTCCCTCCTTGCCGGTGAACGCCATGCCCGCGGGAATCTGGACAGTGGCCTTGTCCCCCAGGGCACCGGTGGCAGGCCCCTCCAACCAATCGATGGATTCGAAGAGCTTCTGCGCTTCCGGGTCGGGTTCGGCGGAGCTCGGCGAGGGGGCGAATAGGAGAAGGGCGACGACCCAAGGCAGAACGAGCCGGAACGAGGGCATTCGACACCTCCGCATCAATAGGGGGCGCTTGTTCAGGCCGAGTGCAGGGTATGACCGATGGATCGGCGGGAGCAAGCCCTGGCTGGAGGAAGAACGCTCCCGTTCCCTTGAAGCGCACGGTACAGCCCAACCTTTCCACGCGAGCCCCAACCCGCTACACTCCCGCCCTCAATGCCCCTAATCACCGGAACCAAGCTAGGCACCTACGAGATCCTCGCGCCCATCGGCGCCGGGGGTATGGGCGAGGTCTATCGCGCCCGCGACACGCGGCTGGGCCGCGAGGTCGCGATCAAAGTGCTACCGCGCGATCTCGCCGATACGTCCGAGATCCGCCAGCGCTTCGAGCGCGAGGCGCGGCTCATCTCCTCCCTCAACCATCCCAACATCTGCATCGTCCACGACGTCGGCCACGAGGGGCAGGACTTCTACCTCGTGATGGAGCTGATCGAGGGCGAGTCGCTCGCCACGCGCATCGAGCGCGGCCCGCTCCCGACCGAGGACGTGCTCCGCTTCGGCATCCAGATCGCGGACGCGCTCGATCGCGCGCACAGGGCGGGGATCGTGCACCGCGATCTCAAGCCGGGGAACGTGATGCTCGCGCGCTCGGGCGCGAAGCTGCTCGACTTCGGCCTCGCGCGCTCCGGAGGGGGCCCCGTGCAGCAGGCCATCTCGGGGATCAACTCCCCCACAATGAGCCGCCCGCTCACGACGGAAGGCACCATCATCGGAACCTTCCAGTACATGGCGCCGGAGCAGCTCGAGGGGAAGGAATCGGACGAGCGCACGGACATCTGGGCGCTCGGCTGCGTGCTCTACGAGATGGCGACGGGCAAGCGCGCGTTCGCCGGGAAATCGCAGGCGTCGCTCATCTCCGCGATCATGGGCTCCGAGCCGACCTCGATCGCGCAGGTGGCGCCCTTCACGCCGCCGGCTCTAGAGAGGCTCGTCAAGGCGTGCCTCGCCAAGGAGCCGGACGAGCGCATCCAGACCGCGCACGACGTGAAGCTCCAGCTCCAGTGGATCGCCGAAGGGGGATCGCAGGCGGGTGTGCCCGCGCCCATCGCGGCGAAGCGTCGCTCGCGCGAGCGCCTCGCGTGGATCGCGGTGGGGGCGCTCTTCGTATCCACCCTCGTGCTCGCGGCCGCGGCGCTCAAACCGAAGCCCAAGCCCAAGCCGGTGATCTTCGACCTGACCGCGCCCGCGCAGGTGCGAGGCATCGATCTGCCGCGCATCTCGCCCGACGGGCGCAAGCTCGCATTCAATGCGATCGACTCGCTGGGAGCGACCTGCATCTGGGTGCGCGCCATGAACTCGCTCGACGCGCAGAAGATTCCCGGCACCGAGGACGCCACCCGCCCCTTCTGGTCTCCCGATAGCCGATTCCTCGCCTTCTTCGCGAACGCCAAGCTCTACAAGGTGGACGTGAACGGCGGGCCTCCCATCGCCATCGCCGATGCGCCGCGCGGCGCAGACGGCTCCTGGGGCGCGAAGAACATCATTCTCTTCGATGGCACCGCCGCGGCCGACTCGGTTCAATGGGTCTCCGCCGCCGGTGGAATCCCGGCCGGCGCGACGATCATCAACCGAAAGAGAGGCGAGGCGTTCACCGCCTGGCCTCAATTCCTGCCGGACGGGAAGCACTTCCTCTACATCGCCTACGGAACGACGGTGGGCCTCCAACGCGACCTGCGCGTCGGCACGATCGGCTCGATCGAGACGGCATCCCTGGGTGAAGCGAGCTCTCGCGTCGAATATGCCCTGGGCTATCTGCTGTACGTGAAGAATGGAGTCCTTCTCGCGCGGAAGTTCAATGCTGGAGGCCGCAAATTCACCGGCGACCCCTTCCCCGTGGCCCAGAACGTGGAGACCGGGTCCGAAGGATCGGCACGCTTCTCCTCGTCCACCGAGGGGACGCTCGTCTACCGGACGGGTGTCGGCGGGGTCAATCGGAGGCTTCTGTGGCTGGATCGCACGGGCAAGGAGATCGGCCAGGTCGGACCGGCGACCGGTTATCGCTGCCCTGTGATCTCACCCGACGGCAGCCAGATCGCGGTCCAGGTGGTCCCCGCGACGGGAGCTTCGTCGATCTGGACGTTTGACGTGGAGCGGAATATCGGCTCGCGCTTCACGCTCTCGGACACGGACGATGCGGGGAATGCGGTCTGGGCGCCCGATGGATCGGCGATCGCCTATAGCGTCAAGCGCGGCGGGTTTCAGAATCTGGCGGTGAAGCCATTCGGTGGCTCCGGCACGGAGAAGGTCCTCCTTGGCGGAACCGCGACCTACACCCCCATGACCTGGTCCTACGATGGGCGGTGGCTCTTCGGGCACAAGCGGGACTCAGGCAGTCCGACCTTCGACATCTTTGGAACGCCGATGAAGGATCCTCCCCGCGACATTCCCGTGTTGGCGACGCCGTTCCACGAGTTTCAACCAGCGCTCTCTCCGGACGGGACCCTGCTCGCGTACGGCTCCACCGAATCCGGCAACGACGGCGATGTCTACGTCCAGACCTTCCCCGATGCGGGTGGAAAGTGGAGAGTCTCCACCAACTCGGGCAGCGAGCCCCACTGGCGCGCGGACGGACGTGAGCTCTTCTATCTCGACAACAGCCGCAACGTCATGTCGGTCTCGATCGAACCCGGCGTGGGCGGCAAGCCTCCCAAGTTCGGCTTGCCGAAGCTTCTCTTCAACGCTCCGGTGAGCCGGGATTTCACCATCCGCAATCGCATCGACGTGACGAAGGACGGGAAACGGTTCCTCGTCGTCGCGGTAGGTGGCGGAGCCACGGTGGCTCCCACCACGGTGGTGCTGGATTGGCTGGGGAGGCAGGCGGGGCGGTAGGGGCAGTTCGGGCATCTTCATCGTTCGGTTATCATCTCCCTCCATGAGTTCCGATTCCCAGAAACCCTCGACCGGACCCTTCGGCGCGTTCGCCAAGCTCTTCCGTAGGCAGCCCACGCAACCCGAGCCCGAGGCGCCCGCGGGGACTCACCCCACCTCGATCGGCAAGTACGCGATCGCGCGCGAGCTCGGGCGGGGCGGTATGGGCATCGTCTACTCCGCGCGCGACAAGGACCTCGACCGGCTCGTCGCAATCAAGGTGATGTCCGCGCAGGCGGGGGCGCCCGGGGATGACGACTCGCGCAAGCGCTTCCTCCGCGAGGCGCGCGCCGCGGCAAGCGTGAATCACCCGAACATCGCGCAGATCTACGAGATCGGCGAGCACCGCGGGGAACCGTTCCTCGCGATGGAGCTGCTCGAAGGCGAGTCGCTCGCGGACCGCTTGAGCGACGGGCCGCTCACCGTGAACGAGACCGTTCCGATCGGGCTCGGCATCCTGGCGGCGCTCTCGGCGCTCCATGCGCGGAACGTCATCCATCGCGATCTCAAGCCGTCGAACGTGTTCCTCACGCAGCACGGCGTGAAGCTCCTCGACTTCGGCCTCGCGCGTCCGCTCGACGCGGCGACCCAGGTCACGAACCTGACGCAAGCCGGCATGCTCATCGGGACGCCTCGCTACATCGCGCCCGAGCAGGTGACGGGTCAGGAGGTGGACGGGCGCGCGGACATCTTCGCGACGGGCGTGATCCTCTTCGAGATGCTCGCCGGGCGCCCCGCGTTCATCGGGAACAGCTTGATCGAGATCCTGCACGCGACGATCCACGAGCAGCCCCCCGCGCTCACGGGATCGCCGGCGGTGGCCGCGCTCGATCGCGTGATCCGCCACGCGCTGGCCAAGCGTCCGGCCGAGCGCCCGCAGACCGCTGACGCCATGGCCGAGGAGCTGAAGCGGGTCGCATTCACGTCGGGGGATGAGACGCCGCGGCTCGCGCAGACGCTTTTGAGGCTCGTCGTGCTCCCCTTCCGCGTGCTCCGGTCGGATCCCGAGACCGACTTCCTCGCGTTCAGCCTCCCCGACGCGATCGCGACGTCGCTCACCGGCTTCCATTCGCTCGTGGTTCGTTCGACCTCGACGGCGGCGCGCTTCGCCTCGGAGGCGCCCGATCTCAAGCAGATCGCGTCCGAGGCGGACGTGGATCGCGTGGTGATGGGCACGCTCATGCGATCGGGCGAGCAGCTCCGCGTGACGGCGCAGCTCGTGGAGGCGCCGGGCGGGACGCTGCTCACGTCGCACTCGGTGATTTCGTCTCTGGGAGATCTCTTCCGGCTGCAGGACGACATCGCCCACCGCGTGGTGGAGGCGCTCGCGATTCCGCTCCATGGACAGCCGACGACCGCGGACGCGCCCAAGGACGCCCGCGCGTACGCGCTCTATCTCGAGGGCAATGCGCTCGCGGGGGACATCAAGCGGCTCACGGAAGCGCTCAAGCTCTACGAGGAATGCGTGCGGCTCGATCCCGGCTTC
>DATJGP010000009.1:0-25839 GCA_035494915.1 Candidatus Eiseniibacteriota bacterium
GTTCCGAATCCCTGAGTTCCAAACCCCTGCGTGAGATAGGCGAGCGGATTCATCTGAGGCATCACCCCCGTGTGGCCGAGGCCGTGAACGGACAGCCGAACCTGATTGAGCGCGTCGATGGTCTGATTGATGCGATCGTTCAGGACCTGAAGTTTGCGAACGTCGACTTTCGCTTCCATGAATTCCTCCCTGTGGATCGTGGTAGGACCCCCTTGCAGCCGAACCCTCGACGCGCCCGCGCGCGCGGATGGAGCCGTCGACGCGGTTCGAGCTGCCACTGGTTCACTTCTCATCCGACGTGTATGGACGTCATATCCTGGGTACTCCCCGTCGCGCGGGGCACCCGGATCTCGAGGATGCCGCTTCGCATCTGCGCCTGGAGCTGATCGAGCGCCAGGCCGGCCGGAAGCGGGATCATGCGACGGAATTTTCCGTACATCTGCTCGGTATAGCGGAGATCCATCTGCCCTTCCGTGGCCGCGCGGGCCGGACGGGTGCCGTGGAGCTCTAGCATGTTCCGGATCACCGAGACCCGGACCTGATCGCGCGTCACACCGGGAAGGTCCACGCTGATCCAGACCTCGGCGCGCCCTTCCCACATCGAGATAGGCGGCTTCCAGCCGTCCAGGGTCCCGGAGCTTCCGGAGAATTCCGTGAGGGTCTCGACCAGCCGGTCGACCTGTTCCTGCACGTGCTCCTCCGGAACCTTCTCGGGCGGGATCGTCGCGTAGGGGTGCTCGCGAATGGGCGGCGCCTCATGACCGGTCAAGGATCGATAGAGCCGCTCCACCTGTACGATGGCGTGGTCGATGCTCTCGGTCTCGTTCATCCCTCGTCCCTCCTGACGGCTACGTGGCAATGGGATCGGCCTCCTGCGCGCGCTCGAGGAGCGCGGCTCCAAGAATTCTCGAGGCGATCGCTTGAATCGTGAGCTGCACTTCGAAATCACGGGAGCGCTCCGACTCTGATGACGGTGCGGCCGCGAGCGCGGGCTCCGTGGCGTCCACGACCGCCGGTGCGTTGGGGCCGGCCGTCATGGAGAGCGCGATGAGATCGGGTTCGTGGGTTGCCGTCGACACGATGTCGCTCCTTTTAGTCTGCTTCCGAAATGGTGGGTGGTGGTTCGAGCCGCCTCATCGGCGACAACGTCATAGGGCAGCAAGCGACAGGCCAAGAAGACTGAGGTGAACGCAACTCACGTACCCCGTTCCGCAGGTCGTGATCCCATCGCACGGTCGCGCGCGTAGAGCACGTGATGCATGTCGATCGGAGTGATGTATCGCGTGGGAAGAGTTACATGATGTACCGGTCGAGCTTGTACTTTGCCACTTGTTGCAACGGCATGCGGAGCGGTACTTGACTTCGGCGGAGGTCTGGGTCAGAACTTGTCCGCCATCACGGAGCGCGAGTCGCGGGGGATCCGGCAGCGGATGCCGTCGCGGAGAACCGACACCGGAGAGATACCGAATGCTGATCAGCGAGCGCATGGCCGCGGCCATCAACACCCAGATCGGAAACGAATTGGGAGCATTTCTGCAGTACGTATCCATCGGAGCCCACTTCGGCAGCGAGAACCTGCCGGGACTATCGGCGCACTTTCACAAGCAGGCGATGGAAGAGCGCGCGCACGCGATGCGCTTCGTCAACTTCCTCGTCGACGCGGGCAGTCGCGTCCGGATTCCCGCGATCCCGGGTCCCAAGGCCGACTTCAAGACCGCCGAGGAAGCGGTGAAGCTCTCCCTGGAGTGGGAGCTCACCGTGACGAAGCAGATCAACGATCTCGTGGACCTCGCGATCACGGACAAGGATCACCTCACGCGGAACTTCCTCCAGTGGTTCGTCAACGAACAGCTCGAAGAGGTGGCCAGCATGGAGACTCTCCTCAGCATCGTTCGACGCGCGGGGGAAAGCGGACTCCTCTTCGTCGAGGACTTCCTGGCGCGCCGCGGCGGCGTCACGCTTCCGTCGGGTTCGGCGGCAGGAGAGAAGGCTACGTAGACGGCCTCATCGTCCCTCTCGTGCAAACACCGCGCTCGTGTCGGGGTTCGTAGGTTGATGAAAAACGAAATCGGGGTCGGATCCGTAGATCCGACCCCGTTCTCTCGTACCCGCCGGCCTAGTCGTGCCGGCCAGGATCGACTGTTAAGAGATTTAATGATTCGAAGGCGCTGATCCCGTGCCAGGCGATCCCGGGCCGGGAGCCGAGCTACCCGTCGTTCCCGTGATCTCCTTGCCGTCCGGATCGCGATACGCCACCGAGCCGAGATTGAGTTTCGTCAGCTGCGGCTCGATTTTGCTCCTGTCGCCCACAGTGACCACCACCATCCGCTCGGGAGCGAGATGCTTCTTCGCGACCGCGGCTACGTCACTGGTCGTGATTGCGGAGAGTCTCGACGGAAGCGTCTGATAGTAGTCGAGCGGAAGATCGTACATATAGAGGTTCGCGATCGTACCGGCCGTGGAGAAGGTCGTCTCGAAATTCGCGGGCAGGGAGCGCGTCGTCGCCTCCTTGGCCATCCGAAGCTCGTCCGCCGTCACGCCGCCGTCCCTGAGCTTCGTCACTTCCTTGAGAACCTCGGTCACCGAGGGGCCGGTCACGTCCGCGCGCACCGAAGCGCCCGCGATGAAGTTGCCCACCCCCCGGTTCTGTCCCACGAACGAGAAGGCGCCGTAGCTGTAGCCCTTGTCCTCGCGGAGATTCAGGTTGATGCGGCTCGAGAAGAGCCCGCCTAGGACCGTGTTCATGAGGTCGAGCTTCTCGTAGTCGGGATCAGAGCGCTTGACGCCGAACTGTCCGGCCAGCACCACCGTCTGGACCGAGCCCGGCTTGTCCACGATCACGATCCGCGAGTTGGCCATCGTTCCCGTCGGGGGAATCGGAGCCGGCGTGGCCGCACCCTTCCAGGATCCGAAGGCATCCGTAGCGAGCTTCTTCGCCTCGGATTCGGTCAGATCGCCGACCAGGATCAAGGCCGCGTTCTTCGGGCTGTACGTCGAGGTGTAGAACTTGACCAGATCGTCGCGCTTCGTCTTCTCGATCGACGCCTGCGTGCCGATCTGGGTGTGTCCGTAGGGATGCGCCGGCCCGAAGAGGCAGGCATTCATCACCCGGATGCCCGTCGGCCACGGCTGATCCCGCTGCTGCATCAGCGTCGTGAGACGGTCGCTCCGGATCCGCTCGATTTCCTGATCGGGGAACGAGGGGTGGAGCGTGACGTCGGCAAGGATGTCGATCGCGGCGGACGAATTCTGTTTGAGCGACCGGATCCCCGCGTTCGAGCCGTCCGGCTGGCTGCCGGTCGCGAGGGAGGCGCCCAGAGCATGGGTCTGGTCCGCCAGCGCGAGGGCATCGCGCTTCGTCGTGCCTTCGTCGAGCATCGCGGCGGTGTAGCCCGCGAGCCCCGGAAGGTCCGTCGGGTCCGCCGCGCTTCCGGAGCGGAACACGAGGTTCGCCGACACGAGCGGGAGCCGGTGCGACTCGACAAAGTAGAGGGTGAGACCGTTCGGGAGCACGGACCTCTTCGGCGTCGGCAGCTTGGCCTGGGTCTCCGCGCCGGCCGAGGGGGCCGTGTTCCGCCACGGCTCCTTCGACTCGATCTTCGCCTCATCCTTCGCCGGAGCGGGCGGGGCCGGCGGGTCGGGCGGGAGCTTCTTGTCGCCCGGCACCGCGTAGACCACGACGCGCGCGTCATTCTTCAGCGTCTGCGCCGCGAACTGCTTCACCGCTTCCGGCGTCACGGCCTCGAAGCGGGCGAGATCCTTCTGCAGGTAGCCCGGATCCTTGACCGCCTGGTTGTACGAGTTCATCCGATCGGCCACGCCGGAGAAGCCGCCCAGGTTCTCGAGGCTCGTCACGATGCTCGAGTAGATCGAGTTCTGCGTCGCCGCCACCTCGGCCTCGGTCGGGCCTGTCTGGATGAATGAAGCGAGCTCCTCGTTGATCGCCTTCTCCACCTCGTCCGGGGTGTGGCCCGGCTTGACGGTCGCCGAGACCTGGAAGACCGAGGTCAGGGCATACGACTGCTGCTGGACGGAGACGTCCTGGCAAATCCGCTTCGTGTAGACGAGGCTCTTGTAGAGCCGGCTCGCCTTGCCGCCGCCCAGGATGTCCGCGGCGATTCCCGCCTCGGCATCGCCCGGCTTGAGGATCGGGGCGGTGAGCCAGGCCATGTAGACGCGCGGCAGCGTGATCTTGTCCGTGACGGTCGCGCGGCGCTCGGAGGTGATCGGAGGCGTGGTGGCGGTGATGGCCGGCACCGGAGCTCCGCGGGGGATGGAGCCGTAGTACTTCTCGACGAGCGCCTTCACCTTCGCCTTGTCGATGTCGCCCGCGATCACGAGGCTCGCGTTGTTCGGCGCGTAGTAGCTGCGGAAGAAGTTCTTCACGTCTTCCAGCTTGGCCGCCTGGACGTCTTCATGCGATCCGATGATCCAGGGGTAGTAGGGATGTCCCTTGGGGAAGAGCATGTGCCACATCTCTTCCTCGACGATTTGATAGGGAGCGTTCTCCACGCTCTGACGCCGCTCGTTGCGCACCACGTCCTGCTGGTTCGCCAAGGAGGGGCCGGTCAGCGTGTCGAGGAGGTAGCCCATCCGGTCGCTCTCGAGCCAGAGCGCCGTCTCGAGCTGGTTTGCGGGCATGTCCTCCATGTAGTTGGTGCGATCGAAGTCGGTCGTCCCGTTGATGAACGAGGCGCCGGCGCCTTCGAGGTACTTCCAGATCTGGTCCTCGCCGACGTGTCCGGACGATTGGAACATCATGTGCTCGAACAGGTGGGCGAAGCCGGTCCGTCCGGCGATCTCGTTGGCGGGGCCGACGTGGTACCAGGTGTTCACCGCCACGAGCGGGAGCCGGTGATCCTCGTGAAGGATGACCTCGAGCCCGTTCGGAAGCGTGTACTTCTCATAATCCAGCGTGACCGGTGGCGGCTTGACCCCGGCCGAAGCCACCGCCGGCGCGAGGCCGAGGGCGAGGAAGGCGACGAGGGCCAAGGGGGCGCGCAGGAACGTACGCTGGGCGCGGTGCTTCGACTGCATGTGATTCATTCGGTGGCTCCTTTGCCAGACGGGGCAGCGTGGGGGATGCGGGGTCCAAATGACGTGTTTGGATCGAATTGGGGGTCCAGTTTTGGGCATGCCTCCGGCCCTGTCAAGCCATTGGATGCAGCAGGGGGCGGGGAAGGTTGGAACGAAAGGCGTTGGAACGACCGGCGGCTAGTCCGGGCGGCTGTTCAGGGTCCGGCCACGGTACCGGGCCACCGCCATGGCCACGATCTCTTCGATGAGGGAGCCGTGGTCGCGGCCGGCCTGCTTGGCGGCCAGAGAGAACTCGGCCGTGGAGTGGAGCCAGGGGTTGGGGTTGACCTCGAGAAGGTAGATCCGACCGTCGGGAGTCAGCCGGAGATCCGCCCGCGCGTAATCCCGGATCTCGAGCGCCCGGCAGGCCGTCACCGCGGTCTCCTGGATCTCGGCCAGCCGGTCCTCGCTCAGGTCCTCGGGAACCCGGAGCTTCGTCTTCTTATAGGCGTCGGTCCCGCGTTCCCACTTCACCTCGGTTCCGGCGATCCGGGGCGTCCCCTCGGGCAGGTCGGAGAGATCCAGCTCCACCACGGGAAGCGCGGTTGGAGGCTCGTTCCCGAGCACCGACACGTAGAGCTCGCGCCCCTCGATGTACTCCTCGATGAGCACCGGGGAGTCGAGATCGGCATGGAGCGCGTCGATCCGCTCCATCAGCTCCTTGATGGACCCGACCACAGCGCTGAACTCGATTCCGATCGAGCCGTCCTCGCGCTTGGGTTTCACGATGACGGGGAAGTGAAGGTCGTCCGACCACTGCAAGCGGCCCTGGTACACCGTGGCGAAGTCCGGCGTGCGGAGTCCGTGGAACGTGAAGAGACGCTTGGCCACCGCCTTGTCCTGCGCGAGCAGAAGCCCGGAGGGCCCCGAGCCCGTGTAGGGAAGGTGGAGCAGGTCGAGATAGGCGGCGATGTTCAAGTCCTTCGTGTCGTCGCCCCCGTAGGACTCGGTGAGGTTGAAGACGAGGTCGGCTTCGATGCCCGCGAGCGCCTTCAGGCTGCGCCGTCGCCCGTCGAGGCAGTGCTCGACCACGGTGTGGCCCCGCTTGGTGAGCGCCTCCGCGATCTCCTCGCGGTCGCTCTTCTCGCGCCGCTTTCGCGCGCGCTTGGGATTCTCGGGCGGCGGCTCGGGCGCTTCCTCCTCGAGCTCGTGCCACGCGTCGTACAGGATGCAGATGGTGAGCGGGTTCTCCGTCATTCGTCCTCGCCGTGGGCCGTCACACGTTCCGGAACTTGCCGCGCGTCATGTAGTTCATTGCGAGCGCCGTGCCGTACGCGGTGAGCGCGACCAGGTAGTCGCTCTCCTTGCCGCGCATCCCGAGATACCCGCGGGCCCGGCACGCCTCGACAATCGAGTCCACCATCTCGCGAACCACCGGCCGCCGCACGCCGGTCCAGTGCGCGATCTTGTCGATGAGCTTGTTCCGGTGCTGCTCGACGATCTCCCACGCGGGCCGCACCGGCTTCCGCCGGGTCCCTTTGGGGAGGAAGATGTCGACCAGCTCGTCGTCCGGGTTCAGCTCCATGGCCGAGCGATTGCGCGCGGCCGCCTCGTCGAAGACCTCACGGACGGTGCCTTCCATCTCTTCGACGGTGATGTCCGGGCGCGCGCGCTTGACGACGGGCTCCCGATCGCCGCACGCGCGCACGGTGCGCTCGACGTACTCGAGCTTGGCCAGCGCGGGCCACCCGGCGTAGCGCTCGCGCCACGGGTATCCCGGCGTGAGCCACACCGCGAACGCTTCGGCGAAGTCCTCGTCGGGATGCTTCTGCGCGTACCAGCCGGACAGATGCCGCACGAAATCGCGGCTGAACGGAACGGGCCGGTACTCTTCACGATAGCGCCGTCGAAACGGGCCGAACGTAGCACGCCACTCGGCGGTCTGATAGAGACGATACGCGTAGTTGAACGCGTGGCCCGCCTCGTGACGCAAGTACATCATCACCTCGCGCGGACTCTCGAGCTCGTTCCGTTCCCGCTCGATTCGCGCGAGTCTCTTGTCCGCGAGATAGAACGGTATCCCGATGATCGGATGGCCCGACGGGCATCCCCACTCGTCCGTGAGGTAGTAGCGGGGCTGCCAGCGACGGATCCCCTTCGCCTTGAGCTCCGCCGCGAGCCGATGCAGGAAAGGTTCGACCGGAGAACCCTCGATCCTGAGTCCCAGGGTCGCGAGCGGCTGATCGATGAAATCGACGGCGGGCTCGGCCGGAGAAGACGCGACCGCGATCTCGTCGCTGGGTCCCTCGAAACCGGGTGGCTGGAACATGGATACAGGCTATCATCCTTGGCCGGCGAAGAAAGTTTTTGCTTTACATGTCGTGGGTTGCGGCCGATACTTCGGTTGTTGTCCTGTCGGTAGTTGAAGCACACATGGTGTGACTGTCGCCGCAGGAGAGACAAATCCTGCGGCTTTTTTTGTATCCGGGCGGGGCATCACGATCCGTTCCGGAACCCAGCCAAGCTGGCTGGGCGTTTGCCGCGCTATGCGGCGTGTTGGGGTCGTACCCCGCAGTCGAAGGAGCTTTCAAAGTGGCGAGTGGAACGGTGAAGTGGTTCAACGAAGCGAAGGGTTTCGGTTTCATCCAGCAGGAAGGTGGCGAGGACGTGTTCGTCCACTATTCCGCGATCCAGGGCGATGGCTTCAAGACGCTGGCCGAAGGCGAGCGCCTGGAGTTCGATATCGTTCGTGGGCCGAAGGGCCTTCAGGCCGCTAACGTCCGTAAGGCGTAGGCAGCCGAACCACGGAGCACTCCGTCAAGCGCGGGGCGGCGCATCCAGCGCCGCCCCGTTCGCTTTTATGGCGACAACACGCCCCGCTTCTGATTGGTTTGGAGCCATGACCCACCTGAGCCCACCCGCCCTCTACGCGAGCCCCGAGATCTACGACGTCGCCTTCGGCTGGGATCTCGCGCTCGAGCTCGACTTTCTCGAATCCTGCTGGGCCGCGCACGTCGAGGGCCCGGTGCGCCGCATCCTCGAGCCCGCATGCGGCACGGGGCGCCTTCTCGAGGCGCTCGCGGAGCGGGGCTACGACGTCCTCGGATACGACCTGAGTCCCGAGATGGTGGCGTTTGCGTCGCGCCGTCTCGGCGCGTACGGGGGCCGGGCGCTTCGCGGGGACATGGACGCCTTCCATCCGCCGGGGCGCTTCGACGTCGCCGTCAATCTGGTGAACTCGATCGGTTACCTGCTCGACGACGATCAGCTGCTCCGGCACTTCGAGCGGATCGCGGAGGCGCTGCGCCCGGGCGGGATCTACATCGCGCAGTTCAATTACGCGGGCGAGCCTCCCGAGCTCGCCACGTTCGGCCCCTGGGGCCATCGCCGGAACGACATCTCGACCACGCTCACCTGGACCGTGGTCCGCGAGGATCTCGCGGCGAAGCGCTCCCACCAGCACGCCCGCATCACCGCGCGACGCGGCAAGGAGAAGCTGTCGATCGAAGAGGACCACGTGCTTCGCCTCTGGACGCAGGAGGACGTGGACGATCTTCTGGAGCGAAGTCCGCTCCGTCTCGCGGCGGTGTACCACGACCGCTTCGATCCGTTTCCCATCGATGTGCCGAGGACGGGGGAGTTCGGGAATCTGTACCACGTGCTCGCGCGGAGGTAGCGCGGGCGAGGGGACCTAGCGGGGAACCGTCGCGCTGAAGTCGAGGATGGCCGCGGCGAGGGAGTCGGGCTGGTCCAGCGGCACGAGGTGCCCGGATCCATAGAAGCGCTTCCCGATCGCGGGACCCGCGGTCTCGTAGCCCAGCCGCTTTCGCGCGCTCGACCACGATTCGGCGGCGGGCCAGGAGTCGTCGGTCAACACCACCATGATCGGCTGCTTCACCTTCTTGATTCGTTGCCTGAGATCCATGTGCCACGACTCGCGGAAATACGCGGACATGACGTCGCGGGGGACCGCTTCCGCTCTCGTCACGACCGAGTCGACCTGGCTCGTGTCCTTCGACATCTGCTGGAACACGCCCGCCACGAACACGGGGTAGCGGTTGCGCAGGAGCATCTCGAGATTTCCGATGCGCTCCGAGTCGGCCAGGATGTACGTGGGCAGATCGATCGGCACGATCCCGGACGCGCGCGACGGGTGCGCGGCGGCCTCTTCCAGCGCCACCCAGGCTCCATACGACTGGCCGACCAGCACCGCCTTCTTCACCTTCTCGCGGTCGAGCGTGCGGTCCAGCGCGGACGCCACTTCCTTGAGCGAGAACGGAGTCACTTGCGGCGACTCGCCGTGCCCCGGCAAGTCCACCCGCACCACGCGGTGCTTCGTCTCGAGCAGCGGCGTCACACGATCCCACATATGGCGATCCTGACCGGCGCCATGGATCAGGACGAGCGTCGGCTCTCCCTGCCCGCTCGACGAGAACGCGAGGCCTGGGGTATCCGGCGAGGCGATCGGAGCGAGCGACAGGAGGGTGCCCAGGACGAGGGCGAGAGCCATTGAAGCGCGGCGGGGGGAGATCATCGAGGCTTCTATTCTAGCAGAACGGCCGTGAGCGCGGGGCTGGCTACGACGGGCGCCGGTAGAGCGCGTGGGGACCGGCCTGGTCGGTGGGCATGAGGAGGATCGACTGCACGTTCACGTGCGGCGGCCGCGTCACGGCCCAGAGCACGGCGTCCGCGACATCTTCCGCGGTGAGCGGCTCGATGCCGTGGTAGACCGCGCCGGCGCGCTCCTTGTCTCCCTTGAACCGGACGAGGCTGAATTCGGTCTCCGCGAGCCCCGGCTCGACGTTGGTCACCCGCACGCCCGTGCCGAGCACGTCGTAGCGGAGCGCGTCCGAGATCGCGCGGACCGCGAACTTGGTCGCGGAATAGACGGCGCCTCCCGCGTAGACCAGATGCCCCGCGACCGAGCCGATGTTGACGACGTGCCCCCTCCGGCGGGCCACCATCCCCGGCAGCACCGCGCGCGTGACGTAGAGGAGCCCCTTCACGTTCGTATCGATCATCTGATCCCAGTCGTCGGGATCGCCCCCCTGGACCGACTCGAGCGCGAGTGCGAGCCCGGCATTGTTGACGAGGATGTCGGCGATGGCGAGGAGCGTTCCCGTTCCAGAGAGCGCGCGCTCGGTGGCGGCGCGGTCGCGGACGTCGAAGGCGAGCGTGGTCACCTCGACCTTGTGCTCGCGGCGGATCTCCGCCGCGACCGTCTCGAGCCGATCGGCGCGCCTTCCCGTGATCACGAGGGACGAGCCCTCGGCGGCGAGGCGGCGGGCGATCGCCTCGCCAAATCCGCTCGTCGCGCCCGTGACGAGCGACAGGGAACCTCGAATCGAGCTCATGGCGATGTCTCCGACCGAAGCGCGGGGTTTGGAGCCGCGCGAGGATAGCACCGATCCCGGTGGCGGGCTCGGGAATCGTCCCCTAGACTGCCGCGACTGAAGCGGACGTGTCCACGGAGGGGCTCGGCCATCGACGACATCCTCGTGATCGGGGGCGGCATCCACGGCGTCGCCGTGGCGCGCGACGCGACGCTCCGCGGTCTTCGCGTCGTCCTGGTCGAGGCGAACGATCTCGCATCGGGCACGAGCAGCCGCACGTCGAAGCTCGTGCACGGCGGCATCCGCTATCTCGAGACGGGCGAGTTCGGGCTCGTGCGGGAGGCGCTCCGGGAGCGCTCGATCCTGCTTCGGACCGCGCCCGCCTTCGTCCGGCCGGTCTCCTTCCTCCTTCCTCATTACCGAAGCTCGGGCCGCTCGCCCGCGTGGATCCGCCTCGGGATCGGGCTCTACTCGCTCCTCGCGCGCGGGGCGCCGGTGGAGCTTCGCGCGCACGGCGCTCTGTCCTCGTCGGAGGCGCTCGCGCTGGAGCCGGGGCTCGACCCCGCGGGACTGACGGGCGCCGCCCGCTTCGCCGACGCGCAGATGGAAGACGCGAGGCTCTGCGTGGCCCTCGCGATGGACGCGGCGCGCGAGGGGCTGTCGATCGTCACGCACACGGCGGTCGCGGAACTGGCGGAGGAGGGGGCCGGGTGGCGCGCCCGGCTCCGAAGCGGACTCGATGGAGCGGAGCGCGAGGTGCGCGCGCGCTTCGTCGTCAATGCCGCAGGTCCGTGGGCCGAGGACGTGGACCGTCTCGGCGGTCCGTCGGGCGCGCTCCTTCGACGCTCCCGCGGCACCCACGTCGTCGTGCCCGCTCTGACGCACGGACGGGCGCTCCTCCTCACGTCGCGGCGGGACGGGCGCGTCTTCTTCGTGCTTCCGTGGGGCAGGCACTCCCTCATCGGGACCACGGATGTCGACGACCATCGGCCTCCCGATCGCGTGGAGCCTCCCGCGGAGGACATTCGCTACCTGCTCGAGGAGGCGTCGCGCGCGCTGCCGGCGCTTCGCGGCGTGCGTCCCGTGCGCGCGTTCGCCGGCGTGCGCTCGCTCGTCCGAGGCGGCACGACCCATCCGTGGGCGAACGCGCGGGAGCACCGCATCGTGCCGGGGCGCGCGCGGCTCGCGCTGATCGGCGGGAAGTACACGACGCACCGGAGCCTCGCCGAGCGCGTGGTGGATCAAGTCGTCGAAGCGCTGGGAGCCCCGGCGCGTCCCTGCACGACCGCGGCGCGCCCGGTGCCGGGCGATGCTCCGGAGCCGGGCCCTTCGATCGCGCTCCCCGGCGGACTCGCGATCGGAGAGGCGGAGGTGGATCACGCGGTGCGCCACGCGCTCGCGCTCCGGCTGGACGACGTGCTCCTCCGGCGGACGCGTCTCTGGCTCGACGCGCGCGCGCTCCGCGCGGCGCTCACGGCGGCGGCGGGGTGGATGGCGGCGCGTCTCCAGTGGTCCGAGGAGCGCAAGAACGATGAGATCCACCGGATGACGGCGATGCTCGACCAGGAATCGAACGCGATCGAGGAGGCGATGCGATGAGCGCGCATGACGGCGAGCGTGTGCTCGCGATCGACCAAGGAACCACGGGAACGACGGTGCTCTTGCTCGATCGGAAGGGGCAGGTGAAGGGGCGGGGCTATGCGGAGCTGCCGCAGCACTTCCCGCGCCCCGGCTGGGTCGAGCATGACGGTGACGAGATCTGGGACACGTGCGCGCGCGCCATCCAATCCGCGCTCGGCTCCGATCCCTCCGCGCGCGTGGTTGCGATCGGAGTCACGAACCAGCGCGAGACCACCCTGGTCTGGGATCGCGCGACGTCGAAGCCCATCGCCAACGCGATCGTCTGGCAAGACCGCCGCACCGCGGACCGCTGCGACGCGCTCCGGCGTGCCGGCAAGGAGCGCGCGATCGCGCGGCGCACGGGGCTCCGGCTCGATCCTTACTTCTCGGGAACCAAGCTCGAATGGATCCTCGCGCGCGTGCCGGGGGCGCGCGCCCGCGCGCGCCGCGGCGACCTCGCGTTCGGCACCGTCGACGCCTGGGTGATCTGGAAGCTCACGGGCGGCGCGGTCCACGCGACCGATCCCACCAACGCGAGCCGGACGCTCCTCTACGACATCCATCGCCACCGCTGGGACGACGATCTCCTCGCGCTCTTCGGAGTGGCGCGCGCGCTTCTACCCGAGGTGAAGCCTTCCTCGGGCGAGTTCGGACGAACGCGCGGTGTGCCGGGACTTCCCGACGGCATTCCGATCGCGGGCGTCGCTGGGGACCAGCAGGCCGCGCTCTTCGGGCAGGGATGCGTGACCGCCGGGGGCCTCAAGAACACGTACGGAACCGGCTGCTTCCTCATGCTGCACACCGGAAGCCGCGCCGCGCAGCCTAGGGGAGGACTCCTGACGACCCTCGCGTGCGGCCCGCGCGGCGAGGTCGCGTATGCGCTCGAGGGGAGCGTGTTCATCGCGGGCGCCGCGGTGCAGTGGCTAAGGGACGGACTCGGGATCATCGCGACCGCGGCGGAGACCGAGGCCATGGCGCGATCGGTGCCGGATGCGGGCGGGAGCTACCTCGTGCCCGCCTTCGCCGGACTCGGCGCGCCGTGGTGGCGCCCCGATGCGCGCGGGATCTGGTGCGGCCTCACTCGCGGCACGACTCGCGCGCACCTCGTGCGCGCGGCGCTCGAGGCGATCGCGTTCCAGACATGCGACGTGGTGGATGCGATGGGCGCGGTCGCGCCATCCAGGATCGCGCGGATGCGCGTGGACGGCGGCGCGACGGCCAACGACTTCCTCATGCAGCTCCAGGCGGATCTGCTCGGAGTGGCCGTGGAGCGTCCACAGGTCGTGGAAACCACCGCGCTCGGCGCGGCGCATCTGGCCGGGATCGCCAGCGGATGGTGGGACCGAGGCGGCTCGATCCCTGGCGCCGATGGCGCGATCACGACATTCCGTCCCGCCATCGCGCGCCGCGAGCGCGAGCGGCTCAGGAGCGGCTGGGGTGACGCGGTGTCGCTGCTCCTGCGTTCCCCGGCGCGCCGATCGGCTTCTCGAGCCAGTCGATCATCGAAGCGATGATCTCCGTCCGCCCCACCTCCGCGAGCACTTCGTGGTAGAGGCCGGGGTAGAGGCGGAGCTCGACGAGTCCCGAGGGGGCCATCTTGGCCCACTTCGCGCTCCCCGCGGGATCGGCCACGTGGTCCTCGCCTCCCTGGATGACGAGCGTCGGCGTCTTGAGATCGCCCACCCGCTTCATCAAGGACGAGCGCATGAACTGGAACTCGAGGAAGAGCCGGGCCGTGATCTTGTAGTGGACGAGCGAATCCTCCATGTGCGCGCGCACGATGTCCTGATCGTGCGAGAGCATGGACGGAAGGATCATGTTGCCCTGCGAGAACCCGGGCCAGAAGCGGACCAGCGCCTGCGCCGCCTTCACCTTGAGGAGCGACGGCCGGAATCCTAGCTGGAACGGCGGAGCGCAGAGGACGAGCCGCTCGACCCGCGCGGGATGCGCGATCGCCCAGTCCAGTGCGACGAACGATCCCATGCTCTGTCCGAGAAGGGTCCATGTCCGGTCCGGCGCGGCCGCGTGCGCGCGGTCCATCCAGGCCGTGACCGCGGCGCGATAGTCGAGCCACGATCCCACGTGCCCCCGCTTGCCGTACGATTTCCCGTGCCCCGGGAGATCGATCGCTTCGACGGCGAAGCCGCGCGCCTGAAGCGCGGCGCCCAGCTCGGCGTAGCGTCCCGCGTGATCGCCCAGGCCGTGCAGGATGCCGACCCCGCGGCGCTCCTCGGCGCCCCCCAGGCGCCAGCACGCGATCGCGCCGCGCCCGGTGAGGTCGATCTCGTACGCGGAGGGTCCTGCGCTCGGCGATTCCCTGTCCAAGGTCGGCTCCTTACAATGGTTTCGAGGGCCGGGGCGCAACCAAACGGGGGGCCGCGGCATCTGAGTCAGGCATGATACCGCACGAGACCCCGGTTCCAGCTCCCGAGCCGGAGCCATCCTCAGACGAGCTGCTCGACGCCTACTCCAGGGCGGTCGTCCGCGCGGTCGAAACCGTGGGTCCGTCCGTGGTGTCGATCGAAGTGCAGCATCCGGAACCCGGATCCCGTAGACCCACGATGCCGCACCAGCCTCGCGGGGGATCGGGGTCGGGCTTCGTCTTCACCCCGGACGGATTCATCCTCACCAACAGCCACGTCGTCCACGGCGCGTCCAGCATCACCGTCCGCTTTCCGGATGGGTCCACCTACGCAGCCGACCTGGTCGGCGACGACCCGGAGACCGACCTCGCGGTCGTCCGCATCACCGCCCCGAGTCTCATCCCGGCCATCCTGGGCGATTCCAACGCCGTTCGCGTGGGGCAGCTCGTGGTCGCGATCGGGAACCCTTTTGGCTTCCAGGCGACCGTCACCTCCGGGGTCGTGAGCGCCCTCGGCCGGTCGCTCCGGTCGCGATCCGGCCGCCTCATCGACAACGTGATCCAGACCGACGCCGCCCTCAATCCGGGCAACTCGGGAGGCCCACTTGTTACAACACAGGGCGAAGTGATCGGGGTAAACTCCGCGATGATCATGCCCGCCCAGGGCATCTGCTTCGCCATCGCCGTCAATACCGCCAAGCTGGTGGCAGCGCAGTTGATACGGCAGGGACGGGTGCGCCGGAGCGCGATCGGTTTCGCGGGGCAGAGCGTCGCCGTCGCGCGAAAGATCGCCCGGTTCCACCGGCTCCCGGTCGAGAGCGGCGTGCGCGTCGAATCCGTCGAGCCCGAGAGCCCGGCGGAGGGGGCGGGCCTTCAGCCTGGGGACGTGATCGTGGCGTTCGGGGACACGCCGGTGCGCGGCATCGACGACCTCCAGGCGAAGCTGACCGAGAGGGAGGTGGGCGTCTCGTCACCGCTCACGGTGGTCCGCGGCGTCGAGGTGGTCACGCTGGACGTGGTTCCTCGCGAATCCAAGGCAAGCTAGCTCGACAATCGAACCTTTCGGCGCTCAAGCGCCCATGGGGAGGGCAGGGAAGATCGTGGCAGGAACCTCGTCGTCGCCCGGCAGTAGCTCGCCCGCACGGCTCAACGCGCGGGCTTCCTTACTCGCGATGTTGATGGTGGCATGCACGCTCGGCGCGCCCAGGGCCGAGGCGCAGTCCTTCGCGCTCACCACCTCCAATCCCGACAGCGTCCTGAGCGACCAGCTCGACAAGATCCCCGGAGAGCCTCTCACGCTCGCGGACGCGGTGCGCTCCGCCATCGAAGGTGGATCGACGCTCGCTCAGCGCGCGGCGGCCCAGGTCGTGGCGGCGCGCGGTGCGCACATGCGGGAGAGCGGGCATTTCGATCCCGAGCTCTTCTTCGACGGGACCACGGGAGAGATCGCTCAGGTGCGGACGTCTCCGTTCGAGACGAACGATGTCATCTCCACCCGCACGAGCGCGGGCACGGGTGGCCTTCGCACCCTCCTTCCCTTGGGGACCGAGCTCGAAGCATCGATGGACGCGCTCCGGACCGAGTCCAATTCCGACTTCACGACGGTGAATCCGTCCTATAGCGCGGTCGGCCGGCTGTCCATCCGCCAGCCGCTCCTTCGCGGCTTCGGCCCGGGCACCTCGAGCGAAGCCACCGCGACCGGCCGCGAGGAGAAGGCCGCCCTCGCGCGCTACGACGACGTGCGGATCGAGGTGGAGACCACGGTCGAGCAGGTCTACTGGGATCTCCACGCCGCCGAGCGCGACCTCGCGGTGCAGCAGCTCATCCGCGATCAGGCGCAAGCGCTCGAGACGCAGGCCGAGCTTCGCGCGAAGTCGGGGCTCGTCGGCCCCAACGACGTCGCGACCGCCAAGGTGTTCCTCGCGGAGCAGGAGCAGTCGCTCCTGGATCGCGAAGAGGACCTGGACCGCATCTCGGATCGCCTCGCGTCCCTGATCGGCCGCCGGCCGAAGGACGTGCCGCGATTCCGCGCGGTGGACCAGCCCCCCTCGTCGTTTCCCATCGAGTCCGAGGACGCGGCGGTGTCGCGCGCGCTCGATCAGAACCTGGCGATCAGGGCGCGCGAGGAAGATCTCGCGGCAGCGGAAGCGCGCGAGAAGGGCGCGGCCTGGAACCGGTTTCCCAAGCTCGATGTGCTCGGGTCCCTGGGAGGAACGGGACTCGGCGGTACGCCCCAGGATGTGGCCTTCATCCCGGGCGCCGAGCCGGCCCCGGTGAGCGGCAAGTTCGGCGACGCGTTCACGGACGTCATTCATCGCGACTTTCCGACCTGGAGCGCGGGCGTGAGCTTCTCGTTCCCCATCTTCCTCCGCCAGGGACGCGGCGAGCACGAGCGCTTCAAGGGCGAGACCGATCGCGCGCATCAGGATCTCGAGGAGGCGCGCCGCACGCTCACGGAGGACGTCCGCACCGCGCATCGCGCGCTCGTGCGCGCCGCGAAGAGGTTCGAGGTCGCGGGCGAGGGCGTGGAAGCCTCGCGCGAGCAGGTGAGGATCGGGATTCTCCAGTACAACAGCGGTCGCACCACCGCGTTCGAGCTGGTGCGGCTCGGGGCCGACCTCGCGACGGCCCAGCAGCGCTATTCCCAGGCGCTCGTGCGGACGGCCAAGGCCGCCGCCGCGCTTCGATTCCTGACGTCGGGCAACTATCCCGCGTCCACGTCCACAGGGGGGACCACCCGGCCATGAGTCACACATTGCATCGGACGCGCGCGCTCTCGGCGCTCGCTCTCGTCCTCGTTCTCTCGGGCTGCACGAAGGGAGGCCCCAAGGGGGGCGGCTTCAGCATGCCTCCCATGCCGGCCGAGACCTCCGTGGTCTCGCGCGAGCGCGTGTTCGATCGCTTCGAAGCGGTCGGCTCCATCGAGGCCGGCGAGGCCATCACGGTGGTCTCCGAGATCGACGCGGCGGTCACGAGCCTCCCGTTCCACGAGGGACAGCCGGTGGCCAGGGGGACGGTCCTCGCTCGTCTGGACGACTCGCAGCTCAAGGCCGAGGTCGACCGCGCGGAAGCGACGCGCGACCAGGCCAAGTCCTCGTATGACCGCGTGAAGGAGGTCGTGGAGCAGAAGGCGGGCTCCGCGCAGGACATGGACGACGCGGCCGCCGCCCTCAAGGTGGCCGACGCGAACCTGGCGCTCGCGCGCACGCGACTCTCGAAAACGCGGATCGTCGCCCCGTTCTCGGGCGTGGTGGGCTCGAAGAAGGTGAGCCCCGGCGCGTATCTCCGCGCGGGCACGGCCATCACCGACCTCGCGCAGATCGCGGAGCTCAAGGTCATCTTCTCCGCTCCGGAGCGCTACCTGTCCACGCTGAAGCGCGGCTCGGAGGTCACGGTGTCGACGCCGGCCTTCCCGAACTCGCTCCTGAGCGGTCGCATCGACGTGGTCGATCCGGTGCTCGATCCGGGCACGCGGAGCGCGCAGGTGATCGCGCGCGTCCGAAATCCGCGCGGCGAGTTCCGTCCGGGCATGTCGGCCAACGTCTCCGCGGTTCTGAGCGAGCGCATGAACGCCCTCACGATTCCGAACGAAGCGGTGTTCGCCGAGGGTAACCAGACCTTCGTGTACGTCGTCGGTCCGGATTCCACCGTGGCCCGCACGGCGGTCCAGCTCGGAACCCGTCTCTCGGACGTCGTCGAAGTGGTGAACGGGCTCGAGCCCGGCGCACGCATCGTGGTGGCGGGGCACCAGAAGCTCTTCGACAAGGCGCGCGTGATCCCGATCGATTCGCATGCGGACGCAGCCGGAGGCCAAGGCGGCGCGGCCCCGGGCGGCGCAGGCGCTGCGGCGCCGGCGAAGCCCGAAGCGAGCCCCAAGGGGGACGCCTCGGGCAAGACGGCGGCGTCCGGAACGGCGAGGAAGTAGTCCCATGAAACTCAGCGATCTCTCGATCCAGCGTCCCGTTTTCGCGACGGTCATGAGCCTCGCGATCATCCTGTTCGGCGTGATCGCGTTCACGCGGCTTCCGGTCCGCGAATACCCGGACATCGATCCGCCGATCGTGTCGGTGACCACCTTCTATCGAGGCGCGAGCCCGAGCGTGATCGAGACCGAGATCACGGACGTGCTGGAGGAGCAGTTCGCGACGATCGAGGGCATCAAGACGATCGACTCCTCGAGCCGCGAGCAGGGCTCGGTAATCACCATCGAGTTCGAGCTCTCGCGGAACGTGGAAGCAGCCGCCAACGACGTGCGCGACCGCGTGTCGCGCGTGCGGGGCACGCTCCCGACCGAGGCGGACGATCCCATCGTCGCCAAGGTGGACGTGAACGCCCAGCCCATCTTCTGGCTCGCGCTCTCGAGCGACCGACACAACGGCCTCGAGCTGACCGAGGTCGGAGATCTCACCCTCAAGGAGCAGATCCAGCGCTTTCCGGGCGTGGCGTCGGTCTTCATCGGCGGCGAGCGGCGCTACGCCATGCGCGTCTGGCTCGACGCGCAGCGCATGGCCAATCGCGCCGTCACCACGCAGGACGTGGAGCGCGCGGTCCGCGCCGAGAACGCGGAGATCCCGGGCGGGCGTGTCGAGGGCGTTGGGCGCGAGTTCGCCGTGCGGACGCGGGGCGAGCTGACGACGGCCGACGAATTCGGCGCGATCATCGTCGCGCAACGCGGCGCGGACATCGTCCGCCTCTCCGACATCGCCGAGGTGCAGGTCGGCCCCGAGGACGAACGGAGCCTCGCGCGCTGGAACGGGCAGCAGGCGGTGGGACTCGGCATCGTGAAGCAGAAGACGGCGAGCACTCTCGAGGTCGCCAAGGAGGTTCGGGACGCGATCCCCGAGCTCTCGAAGCTCCTCCCGCAGGGGATGAAGCTCGACGTAGCCTACGACTCCTCGACCTTCATTCAGGACTCGATCGACGAGGTCTCGCACACGATCCTGATCGCGATGTGCCTCGTGATCCTCGTGATCCTCCTCTTCCTGAAGAGCTTCCGCGCCACGCTCATTCCGTCGGTCGCGATCCCGGTCTCGATCGTCGGCGCGCTCGCGGTGGCCTACTTCCTGGGCTTCACGATCAACATCCTCACGCTCCTGGCCATGGTGCTGGCCATTGGACTCGTGGTGGACGACGCGATCGTCGTGCTGGAAAACGTCTATCGACACATGGAGATGGGGAAGCCGCGCCTCAAGGCGGCGCTCGACGGCTCGAACGAGATCGGATTCGCGATCCTCGCGACCACCATCTCGCTCGTCGCCGTGTTCATCCCGGTGGCGTTCCTCCAGGGCTCGGTCGGCCGGCTCTTCAACGAGTTCGGCCTCACGGTCGCCGTGGCCGTGGCGATCTCCGGCTTCGTCGCGCTCTCGCTCACGCCGATGCTCACGTCCCGCATGCTCCAGCCGCTCCACGGCGGCGGCAAGGGATGGGCTTCGCGGACCTTCGACAACTTCTTCGGCTGGCTGGACCGCGTGTACGACCGGGTCCTCCGCGGAGTCATTCACAGGCCGTGGCTCGTCGGGGGAGTCGCCCTCGTCCTCGTCGGCGTGAGCGTGGTCTGCTTCATGTTCATGCGGAAGGAGCTCGCCCCCACGGAGGACCGCGGCGTCGCGTTCGGCATCGTCATCGCTCCCGAAGGATCGACGCTTGCCTACACCGACAAGTACATGCGTCAGGTCGAGGCGATCCTCCTGCCGATGCCCGAGCGCGCGGGGCTCTTCACCGCGACCGGTCTCGGGTTTGGAGGGCCGGGCCGCGTGACGAACGGATTCCTCTTCTTCCGGCTCAAATCCCTCCACGACCGGCCCAAGGCGTGGATCCCGACGCCGCTTCCGATGCTCCCCATGGTGAAGATCCCGATGTACCGGGCCAGATCGGCGCAGGAGGTCGTGCAGCAGCTCTTCCCGCAGCTCATCTCGATCCCCGGCGTGCTGGCGTTCGTCATCAATCCGCCGTCTTTGGGGGGACAGTTCTCGTCGACGCCGGTGGAGTACGTGCTCCAGGCGGACGACTACGGGACCTTGGGTCAGGCCGTGGGCGCGATGATGGCCGAGGGACAGAAGCTCGGCTACCTGGTCAACATGGACACGGACCTTCGTCTCAACACACCCCAGCTCGACATCACCATCGACCGCGATCGCGCGGCCCAGCTCGGCGTTTCGGTGACCGACATCGGGAGCACGCTCGAGACGCTCCTCGGCGGCAAGGCGATCTCCGACTTCAAGCGTGGGACGAAGCAGTACGACGTGATCGCGCAGCTCAAGCCCACCGCGCGCGCCACGCCGGAGGCGATCGAGGGGATCTACCTGCGCGGGGCGAACGGGCTCGTTCAGCTCGCGAGCGTCATCAAGGTGAAGGAGACGGTTGCGCCGAAGGAGCTCAATCACTACAACCGGCAGCGCTCGGCCACCATCACGGCCAACCTGGCGCCGGGGGTGAGCCTCGGGCAGGCTCTCAACGATCTGGACCGGATCGCCGCCACGGCGCTCCCTTCGGGCGTCAAGCACGAGCTGGCGGGGCAGTCCAAGGAGTTCCGCGAGTCGAGCAACAGCCTCTACCTGCTCTTCGGGCTGGCCGTCGTGTTCATCTACCTGGTGCTCGCGGCGCAGTTCGAGAGCTTCATCCACCCACTCACGATCCTCTTCTCGGTGCCGCTCGCCGTGGTCGGCGCCATCATCTCGCTCTTCATCCTCGGGCAGAGCATGAACATCTTTTCCCAGATCGGGCTCATCATGCTGATCGGGCTCGTGACCAAGAACGCGATTCTGATCGTGGAGTACGCGAACCAGCTTCGAGCTCGGGGGGAGGAACTGACGGAGGCGGTGATCCACGCGGCCGAGATCCGTCTCCGACCCATTCTCATGACCTCGCTCGCCACCATCTTCGGCGTGCTTCCGCTCGCGATCGGGATCGGCGCAGGCGCGGAGTCGCGGAGGCCACTCGGCATCGCGGTCGTCGGGGGGATGCTCTTCTCGACCTTCCTCACGCTCCTCATCGTGCCGCTCGTGTATCGACTCCTCGGTCGCTACACGCATCAGCCCGCGGAAGGCGCGACGCACGACGCGGCGGCATCCGTAGCGCACGACAAGCCCGCGCCGGCACACGCTCCGGCAGCGGCGAGTGTGCTCGAGCCCACGCGCACGGCGCACTGATCGCGCGGCTGCGCCTCTTCGGTGCGGCCGCCGATCGTAACGGTACACACCTCGCGTTCGCGCGCGCGCTCCCCGCGTCCCCGCGAACCAACGATGCGTGGTTTGCGCGCCATTCGCGCGGCTACAAACGTGCGGCACGATTCCTGCCTCGACCACGAGTAGCCGCATCCCCCTGCGGTCTCCTCAGCATCCATGCCAAACATCTCGGGAGGATTCATGACGCGCATGCGTCGGGGCAGTCGCACGCTCGCCGCAGTCACCGCCTTGGTCGTTGCATCCGGACTCGCCTCGCTCTGGCGCACCGGGAGCGCGGAAGAGGTCCAAGCTCTCACCGAAGCCCAGCTCACCGATCCGACCATCGCCTCTCAAAGCGTCGTCATGCGGTGGACCGCGCCGGGTGACGACGGTCTGTACGGCCGCGCGACGCGCTACGATCTTCGCTACAGCCTGTACAGCATCAGCGGGACGGACACCCTCGGGTGGTGGAATGCCGCGACTAGGGTCAACCTCTGGAACAAGGTCCCGGCCCAGCCCGGGATGCCCGATTCGCTCCGCGTTCTCGGGTTCACGGCCGGCTACCGGTATTACGCGATGCTCCGGACGTGCGACGAGGTCTCGAACTGGAGCCCGTACTCCAATCTGGCCGTCATTTTGGCGACGGATCTCCAGAGTCCGATGGCCGTCCGGGACCTGAAGGTGAGTCGCTAGGAATCGAGGCGTCTCGGCGATCCTCGTCGCATCGGTGAAAACGCTTGCGGGCGACTCCGTTCCCGGGCATCATGGCCGCCGAATTCCGGCCTGACCCGATTCGGAGGACGCGCATGGCGTTCGCAGCCGAGCATCATTCCCACGATCCCGTTCCGAGCCCGTGGCCCATCGTGGCCGCGTTCGGCCTCGGATTCGTGCCCGTCGGTCTCATCCTGTGGTCCCATGGGCATCCTCAAGGCCTTGGCGTCCTCGGGGTCGGCCTCGCGATCACGCTGTTCGGCGCCGGCAAGTGGTGGGGGACGCTGCTCCTCGATCGCTTCGTCGGGCGCGACCTCGTGGAGGCGGACTCGCGCCAGAAGCGCGCGTTCCTCATGTTCATCCTCTCCGAGGCCGCGATCTTCAGCGCCTTCTTCGCCGCGATCTTCTACTCGCGCACACATCTCAAAGTCTGGCCGCCGGAGGGGATGCCGCACTTCGAGGTCCTCCTGCCGGCCGTCAACACGTTCCTCCTCGTCACGAGCAGCTTCACGCTCCACCTGGGGCACACGGCGCTGGAGAAGGGGCGGAAGGATGGTCTGATCGCCTCGCTCCTCATGACGATCTTCCTGGGAGCGCTCTTCCTGTGCGGTCAGGCCTACGAGTACGGGTTCCTGAACGGCTCGGCCTTCAGCATCAAGAGCGGGATCTTCGGCGCGACGTTCTTCATGCTCACGGGATTCCACGGCCTGCACGTGCTCGTGGGAATCATCTTCCTGAACGTGGTCTACGGAGCTGCCGTGAAGGGCCGCATCACCTCGGAGCAGAATTTTCCGTTCCAGGCGGCCTCCTGGTACTGGCACTTCGTCGACGTGGTGTGGCTATGCGTCTTCACGCTCGTCTACCTGTTCTAGCCGCCGCTTCAGTCGTCATTCTCGGTCTCGCTTCGTGCCAGCAGCTCGCGGGCTCGGGCAAGGGCTCCGCTCAATTCGTCGAGCTCCGCACGCAGCTGGCGGGCACCCGCGAGGCGCTCCGCAAGGCGGTCGGGGATTCGGATGTCACGCGCGTCGGCGTGCTCCTCCCCGCCCTTTCGACCCGCCTCGACGAGATCGAGAAGCGCAGCTCGGCCATGAACATGCTGGACCGCGAGCACGTCGCCCTCGAGATCGCGACCTTGCGGCGGACCATCACCGAGACCGACCGCTGGGTCGCCGCCGGAGACCTCGACTCCGTGCGTCTGAAGATCAGCCAGATCGACACCAGCCTGGGCGAGATCGACACGATCCTCGATCGCACCATCCGTGGCGCGACGGACGCGTCCAGCCCTTCCTGACGCCCATGAACGCCGAAGCCCGCGCCGCCGCCCTCGTCGAAGAAGCCAACGACGCCCTCGATGAAGGGGATGCCGCCTCCGCGCTCGACCGCTTCGAAGCCGCGCTCCGCGACGATCCCGAGCACTGGGGCGCCGCGCTGGGCCGCGTCGAGGCGCTCCACCTTCTCTGGCGCGCCGACGAGGCGCTTCGCGCGGTGCGCGAGCTGGCGCCGCCGCGCGGCGAGGAGGACGACCCGGATCGCGCGGAGCTCGAAGGACGCATTCTCGAAGTGCTCGGCGATCTGGAAGGGGCCGACCGCCTCTTCGCGGAAGCCCACCGGCTCGAGCCCGACGACTTTCCGCTCCCGGTCCGGATGAACGAGTCCGATTTCCGAGGCATCCTCGACAAGGTGCTCGAGTCGATGCCCAACGTGATCCGGGAGACCATCACCCAGGTGCCCGTGCTGGTGGAGCTCAAGCCGACCGCCGAAGTGGCCGACCGGGCGCCGCACATCAATCCGGACATCGTGGGGCTTTTTGTCGGCTCGACGGTGGGAGAGAGGGTGACCGCCCCCTCCGGCTATCCCGACGTGGTGCTCCTCTTCCAGCGCAATCTCGAGCGCGCCGGACGCTCCCGCAACGAAGTGGCGCGCGAGATCAAGATCACGCTCCTCCACGAATACGGCCATTACCTCGGTTTCGACGAGGAGGAGCTCGAGCACCTAGGGCTCGGCTGATGGCCCGGCGCGTGGCCGTCATCGGGGCCGGTCCCATCGGCCTCGAAGCGGCGCTCGAAGGCGCGCGACGCGGCTTCGAGGTTCGCCTCTACGAGGCGGGCCGGGTCGGCGAGCACCTCCGCCGGTTCGGCGCGGTCACGCTGTTCACTCCGTTCGGCATGAATTCCTCACCGGAAGGCCGCGCGCGACTCCGCGCCGAGGGCGTCTCGCTTCCAAACGAGACCTCGCCTCTCACCGCGGACGAACTGGTCGAGTGGTATCTCGTTCCGCTCGCGCGATTGCCGGAGCTCGCGAGCTCGATCCGCGAGGGCGAGCGCGTCACGCACGTGGGACGCGAGGGGATCGCCAAGGGTGAAGGCGGGCGGGAGGGACGAGGATTCCTCGTTCGCGTGGAGCCGGTGGGCGGCGGCGCTCCGCGCTTCGACCATGCCGATGTGGTCATCGATACGACCGGGATCTACGGCCAGCCGAATGCGACCGGACCGGGCGGGCTTCCCGCTGCGGGAGAGGAGCAGCTCGAGGGGGCCGTCGCGCGGCATCTCGATCCATCGCTCCGCTCCGCGACGGGGCCTTACGGGCGTGGCACGACGCTCCTGATTGGCGATGGCCACTCCGCGGCCACGGCGCTCGTCTGGCTGGATCATGCGGCGCGCACGGGCGCCGTCCACGAGATTCTCTGGATCTCCAGGGAGAGATTCGTGCCGTTTCCGGAGATCGAGGGGGACACGCTCCCCGCACGCTTCGAGCTAGCCCGCAGGGCCAACGAGATCGCGGCGGGCGCGCTCTGGCTGACGCGCCACCCGGGCGCCGCAGTCGCGGCTTATGAGCGTCATGGCAACCGCATTCACGTGACGTTGGCCGAAGGCGGCACGCTCGAGGTCGACCGCGTGCTCGCGCTCGTGGGCTATCGCCCCGACGTGGCGATGACGCGGGAGCTCCAGGTCCACTACTGCTACGCCTCCGAGGGCACCATGAAGCTCGCGGCGGCCATACGCGGCTCGGCGGGAGCCGGTGGTGATTGCCTCGCGCAGGTGGCTCACGGGCCCGAATCGCTCCAGAACCCCGAGCCCGACTTCTTCGTGCTCGGAGCGAAGAGCTACGGACGAAACCCGCAGTTCCTCCTCTCGATGGGACACCAGCAGGTGCGCGACGCGTTTCAGCTCATCGGGTCCGCGACGGAAACCGGCGCTCCAGCGCACGCGCGGTGAGCGCGTAGTTGGGCCAGCGCTCGAGCACGCTCTCCCACATGGCCTGCGCGGAATCGGGATACCCACTGTCGTAGAGCATGAGCGCGAGGTGGTGCGGATACTCCGGATTGGCTCCGTCCATCGCCATCGCGGCGCGGAACTGATCCGCCGCGTCTCCAAACCGCTGCGTCCGCGCATACGCGAGTCCTAGATTGAAATGCGCGGCCACCCTCGTGGTTCCGCGCCGGAGCGCCTCCTCCAGCTTGGGGATCGCTTCGTCGTATCGCTTCTGCTCGTAGAGGATCGTCCCCTCGCGGAGCCAGTAGCGTGGATTCGTCCGCTCCGAGCGAATCGCGAGCTCCGCGTACACCAGCGCCGAGTCCATCATCCCGCGGTCCTCGTAGAACTCCGACAGCATGCTGTGCCCGTAGCCGCGGCCA
>DATJGP010000010.1:0-18896 GCA_035494915.1 Candidatus Eiseniibacteriota bacterium
GTCCACCGCGAGGGCCCCCGTGCTCGACAGCGTGATGCTGATGTTTCGTTCGTCTTCCGAGTCCCGCGACCGCGCCTGCGGCAGGTCGACCGGAAGGTCGGCCACCGACATGAGGGGCGCCGTCACGAGGAGGATGATCACCAGCACCAGCGACACGTCGATGATCGGAACGACGTTCACCTTGGTGATCGGCAGGTGATATCCGGGCACGCGCATCCGACGCATGTCAGCCTCCCACCACGGCGATTTGAGCGGCGCCGCAAGCCTTGGCGTCGTCCAAGACGCTCACGAACGCGCCATGCGAGATCCCTTGCCCGCAGCGCACGATGACGAGCTTGGAGGCGCTCGCATCGAGGAGCGGCTTCAGGAGCCCCTGAAGACTCGAACGGGGAATCTGGTTCTGGTTCACGACCACAACGTCCGGCGAGACGAGAGTGATCTCCACCCGCTCGGACTTCGCCGTGAACGCTGCCTTCTGGCCCGCCTTGGAGGCGCGCTGGACTCCGATGCTCGACTGGAACGCCATCGGCGTGGAGACGAGCAGGATGATGACCAGCACCAGGCAGACATCGATCAGAGGCGTCATGTTCGGCTCGTGGATCGCCTCTTCATGGCGCATGCGGGTTCGGCGCACCGGAGCCTCCTTACGCGACGCGAACGGTGGTCTGGACGGAAGGCTTGGACTGGCGCAGGCCGCCGTTCAACCGCAGCGTCCGCGCGTGGTTCTCGGTGACCGTCAGCATGACGCCCATGCGGCGCACGAAGTTGTTGTAGAGGAGCACCGCCGGCACCGCCACGAGAAGACCCGCGGCCGTGGTGAAGAGCGCTTCGGCGACGCCCGCCGCGACCACCGACGGACCGGCCGAGCCCGTGCGCGCCATGTCATGGAACGCGCGCATGATGCCCCACACGGTGCCGAGGAGGCCGATGAGCGGCGCGATGTTGCCCATCGTGCCGATGAAGCCGAGGTTCCGCTCGAGCTGGAGACGCTGCTCGCTCATGGCGATGTGGAGCTTCTCTTCGAAGTTCTCCGGCTGCTCGTCCATCGTCTTGATGACTTCCGCGGCCACGGGTCCGAACGGGTGCTTGTCGGCGGCGCAGACCCGGATCGCCTCGTCCTTGTTGCCGGACCGGAGCGCCACGAGCGCCGACGCGAGAAGCGCGTCCGGATTGCTGCGGCGGTTCCAGAAGTAGATGATCCGCTCGATCGCAAAGCCCAGCGTGAGCACGCTGCAGACGAGGATGACGCACATCACGGGGCTCGTGCGCATCGCTTCGATCCAATCGAAATTCTCGAACATCGTCCTCGCTCCTTTCGGTTCCTGGCCGGTTGCGGCGGCCGTTCGTTAGCGCTTCTTGGTCGCCCTGGGCTGAGACATAAGCTGCTGGGCGCGGCCGGCCGCGGCTGCGGCCAATTCGCCGTCCTTGGAGTTCTGCGCGATGTCGCGATATGCCGTGTACGCCCGCGCGAAGTCCTTCTTCGCCTCGTAGAGCGCCGCGCAGCGGGCGAGCGCGGACAGGCGGTACGGGTTCTTGCGATCGGGCGACGCCACGGCGCGGTTGTAGGCCTTGAGGGCGCCGTCGACGTCGTTCTGGTTCTCGAGGCTGTGTCCGACGCGGTACAGGAGCTCCACGCTCATCGCGCCGGAGGGATTCGAGTCGAGCGCCGTCTTGAACTCCGCGAGCGCTTCCGCGTTCTCGCCGGCCGCCTCGTGGAGATCTCCGAGCTGGTACGCCACGTCCGCGGCGCGCTTGTCGCTGGGGTGGTCCGCGCGATACTGGAGAAGCGTCGCCTTGGCGTCCGCCGGCTGTCCGAGCTGCCGCTGGCAGAGCGCCAGGTTGTAGCGCGACGCCGCGCGCACGTCGGTGCTCGCGCTCTCGCCCAGAACCTGCGTGAACGTGACCGCGGCGCGCATGAAGTCCTGGCCGCCGAAGTACTGGAGCCCAAGCTGAAACTCCGCCGTCGGGCGAAGCTCGCTGGACGGGAAGAAGGCCAGGAACTGCTCGTACGCGAGCCGCGACTGCTCCAGGTTGCCCGCCTTGGCGTAGGAATCGGCGAGCAGGAACTGCGCGTCGTCCGCGGCCGAGTAGCCGGGGAACTGGCTCACGACCCGGCGGAAGCCGTCCGCCGCCTCGGTGTATTTCTTGTCCTGATAGGACGACTTCGCGATCTGGAAGAGCGCGTCCGCCGCGAAGGCGCTGGTCGGGTACTGCTCGACCAGCTTGGCCAGCTCCGCCGTGCCCTTGGCGGTCTGGCCCAGGCGATAGAGCGACGCCTCGGTCCCGCGCTGCGCTTCCTTGGAATAGGGCGTGTCGGGGAACTTGGCGATCACCTCGGAGTACTGTGCGAGCGCCGCGGCATCATGCCCCGCGTTGTACTCGCACTGGCCGAGGCGGAGGCTTGCCAGGGCGGCGGCGTCGGTCTGCGCGAAGTTCTGGAGCAGGCCTCGATAGCACCGCTTCGCGTCCTCGTACCGCTGGGCCTCGAAGTAGACGTCGCCCGCGCGCGACCAGGCTTTCTCGGCCAGCGGCGTGCTCGCGCTGTCCTTCACGATCGCTTCCCAGTGATCCACCGCGTCGCCGGCGCGGTTCAGGCGCAGGCAGGCGAGGCCGGCCTGGTAGTGGGCCAGCATCCGCTTGGGGTGGGTCGGGTAGCGCTTCAGGAAGACCGCGTAGGCGTCGGCCGCCGCGCGGTAGTTCTTCTGGTTGAACCGGTCGTGCGCGATGTCCAGATACGCGCTCGACACGATGTCGGTGCGCCCGGTGCCGCCGTAGCGGGCCACGAGCCGCTCCTCGGTCGCGATGGCGAGGCTGTCACGCCCCTCTCGCGCGTAGCTCCAGGCGAGGAGCTTCGTCGCGGACGCCCCGACCGCGTGGTCGGGGAAGTCCCGCATCAGCTTCTCGAGCGTCGCCTGCGCCTCGGGATACCGGGCCTGGGCCGCGGACGCGTCCGCGTCGATCAGAAGCGCGTAGGCGCGCCAGGGCGAGGTGCTCGGCGGCATCTTCTGGAGGAGCATGTGCGGCGCCCCCGCGAGCTGCCCCAGGTCGCCCGCCTGGTGATACGAGTACATGAGAAGGCAGAGGGACGCGTCCACCACCTCGAGGCGTTCGGACGTCTTGAACATGTCGAGGTTGGGGTGCTCCATCTGCGCCACGTAGCGATCGAGCACGATCTGGAAGTACGGAGCCGCGACGCGCGGCTTGTTCTGCGAGAGAAGTCCCACGCCGGCGAGGTACGCCGCCGCCGGAGCCTCGGGCTCGAGCGGATACCCGGCCACCACGGCCTGGTAGCTTCCGGTCGCGTCCAGCTTCCGGCCCATCGCGTCCAGGCAGCGGCCGACCGCGTACTGCGCGCTCGCCGCGACGGAGTGCTGGAAGTAGTCCCGGAGCACGTGGTTCATCTCGACGATCGCCTCGGGGTACTGACCGCGGTCCATGAGGACCTCGCCCACGAGGAACTGCGCGCGCGCGGCGACGTCGGAACGGCCGTAGCGCTCCGCGATGCCGCGCAGGATGGCGAGCGCCGAGTCGGGCTGACCGGAGAGATAGAGACAGCCCGCGCCGCGCACCTCGGCCTCAGCGATGACCGCCGGATCCTCGGCCTTCTTGCTCACGCGCGAGAATTCCTCGGTCGCACTCCTGTAGTCCTTCGCGAGGAGGAACGCATCCGCCTTCGCGAGCATCGCCGGGTCCCGGAGCGGGGAGTCCGGATAGCGATCCGCCACTTCCTGGAAGGAGGCTGCCGACTGGAGCACCGCCCCCTGCGCGCGGTAGCAGAGCCCGCGCAGGTACGAAGCCGCCGGTCCCGTCGTCTTGATGCCGACGGCCGCGAGGGCGTCCACCGGCTTGCCCTGCGTATAGAGGAGCGTCCCCTTCGCGAGCGTCACGCGCGGATCGGTGTCGAGCCACGGCTGCGACTGGGAGAGGAGCGCGAGCTGCTTGGTCGCCGTCGTCGCGTCGCCGCGGCGGAGCGCGTTCCAGGCCTGGGCCAGCGTGGCCTCCCCGCGAAGCGGACTCTGCGGGTACTTGTCCATCCAGCCCTTCCAGTCGTCCGCGGCTTCCTTGTCGCGGCCCTGGAGCTCCTTCATGTGGATCGCCGCGAACTCCGCGTCGTCCGAGAAGTAGTTCTTGTCGCCCATCTTCTGAGCGGCGCTCCGCCATCCCTGCTCGGCGCCCGTGTAGTCCTGCAGCTCGAAGCGGATCTGCGCGGACAGCGCCCGCGCGGCCGCCTGCTCGTCGTCCGAGAGGTCGCCCTTGAGCACGGAACCGACCGTGCCGTCGAGCTCCTCGAGGGCCGCCTGACGATCGGCTCCAGCCAGGAGGCGCGCGGCCTCGAACGAGAGCCCCGCTTCCTTGAGCGCCGCAGGCGCGGCTTTCTTGTCGATCTCCGGCTGCTTGTCGCCCGCCCGCGCCGCGGCCGGCGCGAAGAGCGCCGCCGCGAGCAGGAGGTGAGCGAACGTCCGGTTGAGGCGGCCGATTCGGGTGGTCATGGCTTCGTTCCCTCGTTGAGCTATTGGACCGGGATGACCGGAACCGCTCCCTGCGGCCCGCCCGTCGAGATCTGGACCACGCGCGTGCGGCTCTCGATGACGCGCCCCTCGACGTCGTGCACCGTGAGGGTGTAGCGATAATCTCCGTCCGGCAGCGGAAGGCCGGTCTCGTCCTTACCGTCCCACTGGAGATGGGCCGGAGGGACGCCCTTACCGCCGAAGGTCCGGACGGTTTCATCGGACTTGTTGACGAGCGTCAGCGTCCAGCTCTCGGTCTCCGCCTTGGTCCGGGCGTTCAGGTCGATCTTGGTGGTCGCCTTCTCGCCGGTGGGGGAGAACACCTGGGGCTCCGCCTGCGCCTTCGCGAAGAAGCCGCCGAACCGGTACGTGAGACCGACGCGGTGCTCGAGGCCGAGCGGGTGATCCTGGACGCCGTAGTCGAACTGGTACTTGCCCGCGAAGCGATAGGACATGCCGCCCGCCGGCTCCTGGTCGTCCATGCCGACCCGGAGTCCGATCATCGGCTGCACCCAGTACTCGGTGCCGCCGCGGAAGCGCGTGCCCGGTCCGTCCGCCTGGTCCATCTCGGCGGAGAGGAGGCCGCGGCCGTTCAGCACGATGGCCGAGAAGCCGCCGCGGATCTCCATCGGGTAGGTTTCCTTCGTGTCGCGGAGCGTGAGGTTCGGGCCGCCCACGTTGAGCGCGGAGACACCGACCTTGAGGTTCGGCGTGACGCTGTAGAGCGCGCCAATGTCGAAGCCGACGCCGGTGGCGTTCGACTCCTCGACCGCCTGCTTCACGACCTTGACGTTGGTTCCGAGCGCGAAGCGGGGGTTGATCCCCTTCGCCATCGAGAAGATGTACGCCGTCTCACCTTCCTTGAAGGTGCCGAGCGGGTCGTTCAGCTCGTTCGTGCGCTCGAAGTTGCCCGAGCTCAGATTGACGATGCTGAGCCCGAAGCTCGGCAGCTTGTTCCCGGGCACCGCGAAGTTGAACGCGTTGATCGAGGTCTCGTCGAACAGCTGCGAGGTCTCGAACCGGAGCTCGTTCGGCACGAGCGTCGCGAGTCCAGCCGGATTCCAGACGGCCGCGGTCGCCTCGTCGGCCACGCCGACGAACGCTCCACCGAGGCCGATCGTGCGCGCCGTCACGTACGTCGACAGCCACGAGCCGGGCGCGCCTCCATCTTCCTGCTCCGAAGCCATCGCGGTCCCTGCGCTGAGGACGAGGGCCGCCGCGGCCGCGGTCCAGACTTTCATCCACCGATCGGTGCGGTTCATGACGCTCCCCCTCCTTACCGGACCACCGCGATCTTGCGGCGGATTACGTTCACGGTTTCACCCGTGCCCTGTGCCTCGATGAAGGCGACATAGCCTCCGCTCGAGACGAACTCACCCTTGCCGTTCTTGCCGTCCCACACCCACTCGTTGAGCCCCTGCTTGCCGCCCGACGCATCCTTCGCGAAGACCTCGCGGCGGACGAGCGAGCCCGTGGTCGTGTAGATGCGGATCGTGACGTTCGCCATGTCGTCCAGCTTGTAGGCGACGGTCGTGCCCTCGCTGCCCGCATGGAACGGATTCGGATAGTTGGTGACGAAGCCGCCGCCGGCCGTCGGGTCGACGAATGCGACCTCGAGGTCCAGGTCCTGCGACAGAGCGCCGGACGTGGCGTGGATCATGTCGTGCTCGGGATTGCGCGGCGCCAGGAAGTCGCACCGCTGGTTGCCGCTCGCGTCCGTGGTGCTGTCCATCGGGCTGATGGTTCCGCTGCCCGAGAGGAGCGCGAACGTGACGAGCTGGTCGGGCACGCCGTTCTCATAGGCGTCCACCACCCGCGCGTTGAGCGTCGCGTGCTTGTTGCCGCCCACCCAGCTCGGATTCGACGTGAGCCGGATCACGCTCGGTAGACCGGGGACGATGGTGATCGGATTCGACGTGGCCGGCGCGTTTCCGGCATCGTCATGCGCCTCGAGGATGATGGGCTCCGAGAACGTGTACGTCTCGCTCAGCACCCGCTGTCCCTGGAGGAGCTGGAACTGGGTCGTGAGGAGCGTGCCGCGGCCCGGGCTCTGATCGCCCGCATTCTTGACCACGATCGTGACGAAGGAGTTGATCTCCTGGATCACGCTGCCCGCGTCGTTCGTCACCTTCACCGTGAGGGTGAAGGGCTCGCCGGCGCGCGCCGACGACGGCGTGACGTCCGCCTGGAGGTGGAAGCCGCTCGAGATCGCACGGACCTGCGTCGTGCTCCCGGTCTTCGATCCGTTGGTGACGTCGGAGACCGTGATCTGCTGGTAGCCGCCCGTCGCGAGCCGCATGTTGAGATCCACGCTGCCGTTCACCATCGGCGCATCCGCCGGCAGCTGCGCGAGCGGATCGTTGGACGTGATGTGAACGACGTCCGTCGGCCCGGACACCGGGTTCCACCAGGCGTCCGTGGCCAAGACGGTGACCGTGAAGGCGTAGTTGATCGACTGGTCCGTCGCGGTTCCGGTGCGGCCGCTCGCCGTGCCCGGGGCCGGCGACTCGCCGGGCGCCAGGATCAGAAGCTTCGCGAACGTTCCGCCGACGATCGTGATCGGGCTCGACGTGTCGGTGAGGATCGAGTTGTTGTCGTTGTCCGAGGCCGTGATCGTCTGCTGGCCGCTCTTGTGGAGCCGCACCTGGATCAGGCACTGGCCGTTGTTGAGCGTCGTGTCCGCAGGCATCCAGGCGAACGAATCCGTCGACGTGAGGTGGACGCTGTCGTTGATGCCCGAGACCAGGTTCCAGTACTGGTCGACCGCGCGCACGGTGATGGTGAACGGGTTGCCCGCGGACTGCGTCGTCGGCGTTCCGGTCTTGCCGGTCGCCGTTCCGCCCGCCGCGCTCTCACCCGGCATGAGGACCTGGAGTCCCGCGAACGGGCCCGGGTTCACGACGAACGTGTTGCTCGTTCCGATCTTCGGCGGGGCGGAGTAGTCGGCGCACGTGAGCGCGACCGCGCCGCCGGCGCCCTTGAAGACGACGTTGCCGGTCCAGGTTCCGTTCGCGAACGTGATCTGGCTCGGCGTGATGCTCCCCGTACCAGTATTGGACGTGAGGATCGCGTCCGCCGCGTAGGTCGGCACCGTGTTGCCGCCCGAGTCGACCGCCCGCACCGTGACCGACGTCGGCACGCCGGCGGTGATCGGCCCCGTGATCGTATTGAAGGCGAAGTGGTGCGTCCCCGCGGGGATCACCGAGATGGAGGGGCTCGTTCCGGTCGTGAGGCCGCCGGCGCTCGCCGAGACCGTCTGGGTGCCCACCGTGTTCAGCGTGACCGAGAACGACCGGTAGCCGCCGGACGGGGAACCCTGCGTGACCAGGGCTCCCGACGTGGGATTGGACGTGAAGGAGCCCGTCGCCGAGATCGTGACCGTGTTGGTCGCGGGCACCGGGTTCCAGTAGGCGTCCGTTCCGAACACGCCTACCGTGAACGCCGTGCCGACCCCCTGGGTCGCCGGCGAGCCGGTGTAGCCTGACACGCTGCCCGGAAGCGGCGTCTGTCCCGGAACAATCACCTGGAGACGGGACAGGGCGCCCGGATGCACGACGAACGGGTCGCTCGTTCCCTTCTTGGCGGGGTTCGAGGCGAGGTACGCCTCCATGTTCACGTTGCCGCGGTTGATGCTCGTCTCGTCGGCGCGGTACAGCGTGACGTTGCCGCTCCACACGCCGTTCACCATCGTGACGATTTCCGGAGAGATGCGGCCCTCGCCAAAGCTCGTGACCTCGCGAAGGCTGACCGGTCCGTTGTAGGCCGTGACCGTGTTGTTGTTCGGGTCGCGCGCCGTCACGGTCGTCCCTTCCGCCACGCCCGCGTACTTGTGCTTCTGCGCGATCGTGGGGAAGTCGAAGTGGTCGAGGACCTGGCAGAGCACGGCCGCCGAGTTGCCGTCGGGGATCGTGTTGTCCGTCTGGTCGTGGGCTTGGATGGTGAACGTGCCGGCCGCGTTGAACGTGACCGACACCGTCATCTGACCGTTGGTCAGCTGCTGCGGTGCCGGCAGCGTCGCCGTCGCGTTGGTCGAGGTGATCTGGATCGAGTTGCTGATCGTGGTCACCGTGTTCCAGGTAGCGTCACAGGCGCGGACGGTGATGTTGAACGGGATCCCCGTGACCTGCGCACGGGCGGTTCCCGTCTTGCCGGTGCCCGTTCCGGGCGCGGCGGTCTCGCCGGGCATCAATACTTGAAGCTTCGTGTACGGACCTGCCATGGCCGCCTTCGGAAGAGCAGCCCCCATGAGGAGCGCGAGCCCGATTGCGAGCCACGCTGCCGGATGTCCCTGGCGCACGGCGTCACCTCCGCTATGACTGTTTCGAACAAAGAAAGGTCGAGGCGTCACGGCTTTCGCCGCTCAACCTCGGGTGTCAGCGTCCTGGGCGGACGCTTCCCGACGCCCCGCTACATTGCAGGCGTTGTGCCGGGAGGCCGGCCCGAGCCATGGAATGCATCGGCACCTGGGCGACGGTCTTGAGGGACAAGGAGATGACCCGTGCTCGCGGAATGCACGCAGCGTGGCTGGGGAGCACCATCGCGCGTGGGACCGGCCCCAATGGCTGGATCGAGCCAGAGGGCGCGATGCGAGGCGCCTGCCGCGCCGGACGGGGAACGTGCAGAACGCAACCTGTTCTCGGGCGGTCGGGTGCGGATCGCGTGCCGCTTCGGGCGGCAAGCCAGGCGACGAATCGCGTGACGGACACCCCTTTCGCCGCGCGCTCGGTCACGGTAGAGTCATGGGTCAGGGGGCGATTCGAGCGCCGCAAGGGCGGCGCCTCCAACCAACGATGAGATCCCACGAGAGACCACGACAGATCCTGGTGACGGGCGCCACCGGCACCCTCGGTCGCACGATCCTGCCCGCACTCGCGGGGCTGGGAGCGCCCGTGCGCGCGCTCGCGCATCGCGCGGAGCCGTCCCCCGCGGCGGCACGGCTCGCCGAGTTCCGCTCGGGGGATCTCGAGCGGCCGGAGAGCCTTCACGGCCTGGCCGAAGGATGCGACGTCGTCGTTCACGCCGCGCGTCGCGCGGGGTTCACGGTGCTCGACCGCGAGCGCCAGCGCCGCATCATGCTCGACGGCACCGAGGCCATGCTCCACGAAGCGCGCAGCGCCGGCGCTTCGACGTTCATCCAGATTGGATACACGGGCACCGTGCAGGAGCGGGGACCGTGGATGGGCTCCGTGGACGAGGAGACTCCGCCCGAAGGCGAGTACGAGTCGGAGTCGGTTCGTATCCAGTACGAGGCGGAAGCCATGGTGCTCGAGGCGAATCGGGCCGCCTCGTTCCGCACGATGGTCGTGAGCCCGGGCGTGCTCGCGTCTCCTCGCGTGCCCACGGCGCTCGGCGAGCTCCTCGGAGCGTTTCTACGGCGCGAGCTCCCGTACCGGCTCCTCGACGACGTCTGGATCGCGGTGAGCGAGGGGAGCGATGTGGCGCGCTGCGTCGCGGCTGCCGTCGTGCGTGGCCACGGCGGACGGCGCTACTTCGCGACGGGGGAGTGCCTGACCCTCGGCAACATCTACGAACGCATGTCGCGGCTCACGGGCGTGCCCGCGCCGCGGCGGCGAATTCCCGACCTCCTCCTCGAGGAGCTGGGGCATCTCGTGCCGGTCCTGCCGCCCCACTCGTTCCTGCGGCAGATCGTGCTCCCGCGCGAGCTGGTGCTCCACCTCACGCGACTCGCCCCACTCACGAACGCGCGCACGCGCACCGAGCTCGGCTTCACGCCGGTCCCGCTCGACGAGCTGATCCTGGGATTCGCGCGGACGGAGGGAGTGCTACCGCGCGCGGCCGGCGCCGCCGGCTGACCGGGCGGGCGCGGCGTCCAGCGCGCTCCGGATGCGCCGCGCCAGCGCCATGGGGGTGTACGGCTTTTCGAGGTAGTCGACCGGCCGTCCGTCCTTGTCCACCATCGGCTCCGGGTCCCGCACGTACCCCGAGACGAAGAGGATCGGCATCCCGGGAAGGAGCCGCTCCACCTTGCGGGCCAGCTCGCGTCCCCCCACCTCGGGCATCACGACGTCCGTGACGAGGATGTCCATCTCACCCGATTCCGCCTCGAGGATCTGAAGCGCTTCGCCCGCGTTGGAGGCGGCGAAGACGCGATAGCCGAGCTCGGTCAGCGATTCCTTCGCGAGCGCGAGAAGGCTCGCGTTGTCCTCGACCAGGAGCACGCGCTCGCTCCCGACGGGAAGCGCGTCCGACGCGGGCGTCGCGTCGCGTCGCGTCGTGGGCGCTCCCGAGGATTCGGGGAGGAGCACCTCGAAGGTCGAGCCGCGCCCCTCCACGCTCGTCACGCGGATGTTGCCGCGATGCTGGCGCACGATGCCGTAGACGGTGGCAAGACCGAGCCCCGTGCCGCGCCCGGGCTCCTTCGTGGTGAAGAAGGGCTCGAAGATGCGCTCCAGCACGGTCGGGGCGATTCCGGAGCCGGTGTCGCTGACGCGGATCCGCACGCACGCGCCTTCCGCCATGTCGGTGAGCGAGGCCTCTTCTTCTCGGAGGACGATGCGATCGGTCGCGATCGAGATCGAGCCGCCACCCGGCATCGCGTCGCGCGCGTTCACCACCAGATTCACGATCACCTGTTCCAGCTGCACCGGGTCCGCGCGCACCGGCCCGAGCCCGTCGGCCAGGTCGAGACGGAACTCGAGGTGCTCGCCGACCAGGCGACGAACCATCGGCTCGACCCCGCGGATGGCCGAGTTCACGTCCACGGAGATGAGCTGGGTGGGGGTGCGGCGGCTGAACGCGAGGAGCTGGCGCGTCAGCCCTGCGGCCCGCTCGCCCCCTTTCTTGATCTCCTCGAGCGCCGCGCGATGTGGGTCGTTGGGTCCGATGCGGGCGAGCAGGAGATCGGCGTAGCCGAGGACGGCGGTCAGGATGTTGTTGAAGTCGTGCGCCACGCCCCCCGCGAGCTGTCCCACCGCTTCCATCTTCTGCGCGTGGCGGAACCGCTCCTCCAGCTGCACGCGGTCGGTCACGTCGGTCTCGATGCCGTCGATGGTGAGGAGGCCGTCCTCCTCGATGCGCGCGGTGAGACGCGAGCGGTGCCACCGCCAGAGGCCGCGGGAGCTCTCGTAGCGCACCTCGATCATCACGGGCTTGAGCCGGAGGAGCTGCGCCATGGCCGGCTCGACGACGTTCTTGAGGTCCTCCGGGTGGACGCGTCGCATCCAGAACGTGGGGTCGCGCTCCATCTCGCCCGCGGAGATGCCGTAGAGGGCCTCGGCGCCGCGCGAGATGTAGTCGTAGCGAAGGAGCTTTCCGTCCGGCCCCACGCGCACCGTGAAGAGCGCCGAATCCAGGTTCCGCGCGATCGTCGCTTCGCGCTGCATCGCGAGCTCGCGCTGCAGCCGCGCGCGCTCGCGGTCGGTGACGTCACGGAAGCTCCAGACGCGCCCCACGATCTCCCCCGCGATCTTCTGGGGCAGGGAGTAGCGCTCGAACACGCGGCCGTCGCGGAAGCGGAGGGTGTCGAAGCTCTCCGCGTCGGGGGCGGCATAGAGCATCCGCACCTTGGACAGGAAGAGCTCCGGCTCCTCGAGCTGCGACAGCACCGACGCGAGCGCTCGATCGTCGTTCCGCGCCGCGAGAACGCTCTCCGGAATGCCCCACATCCGCGCGAACCGCTCGTTGAACCGCACGATGTGCCCGTCGCGATCCACGACGAGGAGGCCGTCCGCGGTGGACTCGAAGGCGGCTTCGAGGAGCGAGAACGCGTGACGGTGCTCCGACTCCACGCGGTGCCGATCGCTGATGTTCCGGATGATCCCGAATCCTTCGACGAACCGGCCGCGCTCGTCGAGGATGGGGTGCGTCGTCACGAGCACGCGAATCGGGCGATTCTCGGTGTTGCGAAACGTGGCCTCGAACTGGACGGGCTCGCCCGCGAGGCCCCGGAGGAACGCGTCCTGCGCGATCGAGTGCGACTCCGGGGGCACGAACTCGCCGAAGGGCCTTCCGACGACGCTCGACGCGGGGACGCCGAGCATGTCGGCCATCGCTTGGTTGATCTCGAGGGTGAGCCCGTTGGGATCGCACCGCCAGAATCCTTCGAGGGAACCGGCGACGAGCGTGCGGAGGCGGTCGGATGCGCCGGAATCGCGGGCACGGATAGCCCGTCCGGCGGCGCGGAAGCGAAGCGCGAGCCACGCGGCCGTGGCCAAGGACAGAATCGTCAGTGAGACGAGGAGTGCCGTGGCGGTCACCGTGACCTCACACGTGCGGAGGGGGGAAAAGCCCCCGGTGCCAGCCTACTCCGCCTGCAGCGTACCGCGTCTGCGCCTGGGGCTCAACCCTGAGGGACGGAGGGCGGCTTGGGCGTGAGTCCCGGCGTCGGGGTGGCCGGGCTCGAGCCGAACGCCTCCCGCTTCATGCGCTCCTGATACACGGCATTCAAGTTCATGACGCGGAACTCGACCCGCCGGTTCTGCGCGCGATTCGCGGACGTCGTGTTGGGATAGATCGGATCCGTGTCGCCATAGCCCGTGAGCCAGAAGGACTTCGGATTGAGCGACGGATACTTGCGCGTGAGATAGGAGAAGACCGAGCGCACGCGCATCTGCGTGAGGGGAATCCGGAAGCCGGGCTCCGGCCCGTCGTCCACGTGAACGCCGATCTCGATCTTCGCTTGCGGCCACTGCACGAGCACCGCGCCGACATCGTCGAGACGCGCCATCGCGGCCGGCTCGAGCGAGTCGCCGCCCGCCGCGAATTCGAGATCGGAAAGCGTGATGAGGTAGTCCTCCGAGAGAGCGCGCGCCGTCGCGGAAGGCTCGATCGGGCAGCCGCCCGCGTTCACGGCCATGCCGGCCGTGGTGTACGGACAGACGTCGATGCCGTCGGCCACGCCGTCGCCATCGGAGTCGACCGGACACCCGGTGGCGTCCACCACGGCGCCCGCCGGCGTGTCGGGACACTTGTCGGGTCCGTCGAAGACGTGGTCGCCGTCGGTATCGACGGGGCAGCCGGTCGCGTTCACCACGACTCCGACCGCGGTCGAGTCGCAGGTGTCGATGCCGTCGGCCACGCCGTCGCCGTCGGAGTCGATCGCGACCCCCTGGGCGTCCACCTTCGCGCCGAGCGGCGTGGCGGGACTCTTGTCGAGCCCGTCGAAGACTCCGTCCTTGTCGGTATCGAGGGGCGCTCCATTCGCGTCGACCACGGCGCCCTTGGGCGTGCTCGGGCTCTTGTCCTTCTTGTCGGGCACGCCGTCTTCATCGGTGTCGCGCGGCCGGCCCATGGCGAGTCCCGTCAGGCTGCCCGTGAGCTGCACGATGTTCACGCGCTCGCCATCGCCGAACGTGTCGTCCTTGAAGGTGACGTCGCGCGCGTCGAGGCGGAAGCCGAGGTGCTCACCGGCGCGGAGGAGCACGCCGGCTCCGAGGTGGAAGGAGGAGTGGGACTTGGACTCGCCGGCCAGATCCTTACCGCTCACCGACCCAATGCCGGCGTAGAGATACGGAAGGGTCCAGGCGAACCGGTCCGGTGTCGCGATCAGCCCGCCGCCGAAGTGCGAATAGGATCCGTCGCCCGTGTACGGCTGCTCGCGCGTCGGGCTCGCGGTCGTGTAGGTTCCCTCGACGCCCAGCCATCGGTTGAGGTAGCCCGTGCCCGACACCGAGATCCCGAGATCGTCCTTGAGCGCGACCTTGGGATCGTAGAAGACGATGCTCGGTCCCGCGGAGAACCACACCCGCTCCTCCACCGCGCCCGCGGTTCGGGCGCCGAAGAGGGCAAGGACGGCGAGCAGGGCGAAGACGGTGGGGCGAAGCGAAGCAGGCAAACGGACGGCGCGGGCCCAAGGCGAGGCCATGCGGTTCCTCCGGGGACGCGGCTGTAAGGGTAGAATCGGCGGCAGCATGCTGGTTTTCATGCCCCCTGTCAACATTCTGCTATACTGCCCGTCCGTCCCGATCCGGGGGGCCCGAGAGGCCGACCCGGAGGATCCACCCGAGGAGCGCGCATGCTGGAGGAACGTCTCGAACAGGACATGAAGACGTCCCTGAAGGCAGGGGACCAGACGCGGCTCTCCACGCTCCGCATGATGCGCAGCCAGATCCTCCTCGAGAAAAAGAAGTCGACGACCAGGCCGACGTTGTCCGACGATGAAGTGGTCGCCGTCATCGGCGCCTACGCCAAGAAGCTCCGCGAGTCGGCGGCCGAGTACGAGAAGCTGGGACGGCCCGACGAAGCGGGCAAGATCAAGGAAGAGCTCAAGACGGTGCAGGAGTACCTGCCCCAGCCGCTGTCCGAGGACGAAGCGCGCGAGCTGGTTCGCCAGGTCCTGACCGAGCTCTCCATCACGTCGACGAAGGATTTCGGGCGCGCCATGAAAGAGGTGCAGGCCCGCGCTAAAGGAAGAGCGGACGGCAAGCTGCTGAGCGAGATCGTCCGCGCATCGCTCTCCTGAGCCGGAATCGCCCTAGCGATTCCAAAACCCATCCGATCGGAAGATCACGCGAGGCATGATGCCGCCCCATCGAAAACGCGGTCCGCGCCCCGGACCCGGCCAGAGCCGAGGTCCACGCAGCAGCTCGTCTTCATCGCAGCGTCCTTCCAGCGACCGTCCGACGTACGCGCGCGGCCCCGGCGGCAAGCCGGGCGACCGGCGTCCGCCGCGCGGCCGTCCCGCGGGGACTCCGTCCTCGTCCTCGGGCCCGAAGGAGCACCCGCAGTACGGCACGCGCGTCCCGCCCGAGGAGCTCGAGATGATGCGCCAGGTCGCGGCGGAGAATTCCCGCGGCCAGCGCGGCGATCGCTACGGCGGGCGGCGTCCCATGTCGGGCGGTACGCGGCCGCAAGGCGGGTCGCGGGGCCCCGTGCCCTATGGCGATCGCGGACCGTCGGGTCCCGGCCGCCCGTATCGCGACTCGCGCGGCCCTCGCCCCGACCGTCCGTACCGAAGCGGCGGCGATCGGCCGGATCGTCCGTACCGAAGCGGCGGCGATCGACCGGATCGTCCCTATCGCAGCGAGCGCGGCGATCGTCCTGACCGGCCCTACCGCGGCGGTGGCGATCGCGGCGACCGTGGACCGCGGCCGGACCGCGGGCCTCAAGGTGATCGTCCCTATCGCGATCGGAGCGCCGGCCCGGCACCGTCGATCGAGCGTCGCGGCCCCGCGCCGTCCGGCGCCGACCGCGGCCCGCGCCATCCAAGACGCGACCGTCCGTATCGCACGGGCGTCCAGAGCGCGGGCGAAGGTCCGCCACGCGGCGTTCCCGTCCCCGAGGAAGCACCGCTCGGACGCATACGCGCGCTCCTCTCGGCCTACCAGTCGACGGCCGTGATGCTCGCGGCGCATTCGCTCGGCGTGTTCCGCCATCTCCATCAGCGTCCTCAGAACGTCGACGATCTCACGCGCGCGGCCGGCGCCGATCGGCGCGGCATGGAGGCGCTCCTCGAGGGCCTCGTCGGGCTCGGCGTCGTGCATCGCCATGGGCCCACGTTCGTCCTTCCTCGCGACCTCGCCCCGTACCTGGTACCGGGCGTCGACGGGGATGCGACCGGGATGATCGACGCGGCGTCCGACTTTTACCTCACGTGGCACGAGTTAGCGCGGGCGGTGCGCGAGGGCACGCCGCGGCATCGCCTCACGAGCGACGCGCTCCTTGCGGGCGATCCCGAGCGGGCCCGTCGCTACGTGCGCTCGGTCCACACGGGCGGACGCGAGGCCGCGCGACGCCTGGTCGAGCTGGCCCCGGCTCTCCCCGGAACGAAATTCCTCGACGTGGCGGGCGGCTCCGGCATCTACGCGGCCGAGTACGCGCGCCGCACGCCGGACTTGCAAGCAACGCTCTTCGAGCTTCCGCCCGTCATCGAGGCCGCGCGCGACATCCTCCGCGCGGAGGGACTCGAGGACGCGATCGAGTACGTGCCCGGCGACTACCACACGGACCCGCTCCCCGGTCCGGTGGACACGGTGCTCCTCTCGAACGTGCTCCAGACCGAGAGCGAGGAGAACGCGATCGCGCTCCTGCGCAAGGCGAAGGAGGCGCTCCGCCCCGGCGGCACGCTCCTGATCCACGGCCTGATGCCCGAAGGAGCCAACGCGTCCGCGGGAATGGCGCCGCTGGTCATGTTCATGTACTTCGATCAGGGACGCGCCTGGACCCTGGAGCGCGTGTCGGAGTGGCTTCCCCAGGAGGGCTTCGGCGTGCGCATGAGCCGTCCGCTCGGCGACCCCTTCCAGAGCCGGCTTCTCATCGCGACGCGCCTCGAGTAGCACCGTGCCGGAGCTTCCGTTCCTCGAGATCCTCGCCGAGAACCTGGCGTCCTCGGTCTCGGGGCGGAGGATCGAGGCGTTCGAGGTGCGCCAGCCCGCGCTCCTCATGCGCCCTTTGCCCTTGCCCGAGTCCTTCGTCGGCGAGTTCGTGAGCTTCCCCCGCCGCGTGGGGAAGTATCTCGTGCTCGAGACGGAGTCCTGCCGCGTCATCGTCTTCCATCTCATGCGCCTGGGACGGATTACCGTGGCGCCCGCGGCCGCGGAGCGGCGCCCGGCGCGCGGCGTGCGCGCGGCCGTCGGCGCGCCGCCGAAGAACGTCTCCGCCAGGATTCGCTTCGACGACGGAAGCGAGCTTCGCCTGATCGAGCACGGCACGGAGAAGAAGGCCCGGCTCTGGCTCGCGGATGACATCGACTCGGTCCCGGAGCTCGAGCGGCTCGGCCCCGATCCCGCCCGCGGCGAGCTGACGCTCGAGCGCTTCCTCGAAGCGGTGCGCGCGGAGACGCGGCAGCTGAAGACGCTTCTCACCGATCCCAAGGCCATCGCCGGGATCGGGAATGGCCTCTCCGACGAGATCCTCTATGAGGCGCGCCTCTCCCCGATGAAGCGCACCGACCAGATCGACGAGGACGAAGCGTCGCGCCTCCACGCGGCGGTGATCTCCGTCGTCGAGCGTCAGGTCGAAAAACTCCGGGAGAGCGCCGCGGGGGAGCTTCCGCAGAAGGAACCCGTGGAGCATTACGTGGTTCACGATCACAAGGGCGAGCCCTGCCCTCGGTGCGGGACGCCCATCGCCTGGGTCTCCTACGCTGATCGGGACACGTTCTACTGTCCCGGGTGCCAGACCGGGGGCGTCCCGCTCAAGGACCGGAGGTTGTCGAAGCTGTTGAAGTAAAGCTCGTTCGCCCCGGACGAACCGCGGAGTGGAGGGAGGACGGGATTCGGCCGATGCTACCAAGGAACCGCTGTCACGAACGGCTCGCCCGCGTGTACTCTGAGGTGCCATGAACGCACGACGCTTCATCTCGATCCTGGCCCTGGGGGCGCTCTTCATGGCCCAGGCCGCGCCCGCGAGCCAGGGCCACATGCTCTGCCGGATGAAGATGCCGGCTCGCACGGAAGCGTGCTCCCGCTGCGACGCGCCCAAGGCGGGCGAGGCGAGTCCGTCGCTGCGCGCTACGAGCTGCTGCCGCACCGCGTCCACTCCGTCCACGGAGGCCACGCCGCTGGTGCCGGCCTCCCGCGCATCGGCGGGCATGGATACGCTCCCGCTTCTCGTTTCGCATGCCGTGTCCGCCGTCGACGCCTCCCAGGCGATCCGCGCGGGTTCGTGGCTCCCCGTACTCCACCCACCGGATCTCGAACGACCCTCCCGCACCACCGTTCTCAGGAACTGATCTCCACCTCCCTTTAGCCGTCACGATTCCGTCCACGCGCCTCGCGCGCGCCGGAGTCCGCATCACGTCGCGCGGCCGAGGCCGCGCCATTCTGCCCACGGGAGGTGGGTTCCATCATGGCTTCTCGTCATCTATGGCTCGCGGCCGCCGTGGCCGCGATTGGGACGCTCGGGTCCTTGAGCGCGGCATCCGCCGCTCCGGCCGCGTCCTCCTTCGATTCGCTTCTCGCGGGCGCCGCGATGAAGCCCGATCTCCTCGAGCGCGCCGTGCTCGAGCGCAATCCGACTCTGGCCGCGGCGGCGGCGGCGGTCGACGAGGCCAAGGCGCGCGCCGACGCGGCCGGAAGCCTCATGAGTCCGATGCTCGACGGCATGGTCGCGCCCCGCGCGCTCGGCAACGAGGACGTCGTCGCGCCGGGCTATCAAATAGGGCTCTCCCAGACGCTGCCCCTCTTCGGCAAGCGCGGCGCCGAGCGTTCGGCCGCCAAGGCGGAGGCGCGCGCCGCGGGTGAGGACCTTCGCTCGGCCCGGCTCGACCTCGTCCGTGAGGCGAGGACGCTCTACTACTCCTACTTCCTGGCCGCGCGCGGGCTCGAGGTGAACCGCGAGCTCGGGGACCTGCTCCAGCGGTTCCGCTCGATCGCGGTGGAGAAGTACGCGGCCGGCACCGCGGGACAGCAGGACGCGCTCCAGGCCGACGTGGAGCTCGCGATGCTCGACCACGAATCGGTCGTGCTCGCGCGCGATCGGCGCATCGCG
>DATJGP010000011.1:0-4774 GCA_035494915.1 Candidatus Eiseniibacteriota bacterium
CGAGCTCGCTCTGACCCATCGAGGGGCGGTGAAAGGGGATGGGAGCCATGGACCGTCAACCTAGCACAGATTTCGCGGGCGACAGGACAGAGCGACGTAACCCTTGGTGAAATAACCGCTTGTAATCTAGGGAGCTCAACGCCTATACTCCCGCCCTCCCAGTTCGAAAACCTATCTATCTCTCGGACACAGGAGAGCCCATGCCACCGTCCCCCAGGATGTTCCCGCGTCTTCATCTCACCCTGGCTGCCCTGGGAATCCTTTCGCTGCTCGCGTTCAACGGATGCGGGGATGACAACGAGGACAAAACCCCTACCAGTCCCGGTGGTGGCGGCTCGACCAGCTTCTTTGGCACATACGTGAACGGCAGCGAAAGCGGCATGATGACGATCACGGTCAACACGACCTCGCTCGCGGGCGCGCTGCAGGCAAACGCGACTCGGACGGCGTCCGTCACGGCCTCCGGCACGATAACGCCGGATGGCTATGCGAGCTTCCCCCTGACCGGCACCTATGACGCCGCCACGGACTCGCTGTATCTCAGCGACGGCGTGTACTTCTTCGGGGGTAAGTACGGCACCATTGGCTCGGTCACGGGGATTGCCGGCCGCTACATCGGAGGCCACGGCTACGGCCAGTTCGGCTGTGTGCAGGGCACTTCGTCGAGCATCCAGATTTACTGCGGGACGTACCAGAACGCGGATGTGTCCGACACCGGCAACTGGAACCTCGTCGTCTCCGGAATCTCCATCGTAGGCGTTTCCTTCCAGACCGGGGACGACCAGGGAATCCCGTTCCAGGGGATCATCGCAGGCACGGGCACGACGCGGTCGATCACCGTCGGACACGATGACGGGAGCGGCAACACGTTGAGCGCGACCGGCTCGCTCAACACGACAACGCATGTCATGAGCGGCGTCTGGCACACATACGCGAGCTCGTCGCCGGTGGACAACGGCACGTGGACGGCCGATCTCTGCACGACCTCCACGCCCTAGCGCACGCAGGCACTCCTAGGCTCCGCATCGCGCCGCCTTCGGGCGGCGCGATTTTTTTTTGGACGCCAGCGTTGACGTCGGCCCCCGGCGCTCTCTAGGCTCATTCGTACCTCCCCCCGAGTACCGGGCGCCTGGCGGCCGGTGGCGGGGAGCGTACGCCCACCTCCGAATCCCTCCGGCGAACGACACCTACTTGCCAGGGAGATGGAGCGTGACCACACGCCAGATCGCTACAGCTAGAGCCCGCCGCCTTGCCGCAGCAGCCGCCCTCGTCCTCGCGCTCGGCCTCGCCGGGTGCAACGACGACAACAACGACACCAAGAATCCCGTGGGGCCGGGCGGTTCGTCCGGGTCCACCTTGCTCACCGGCACCTTCACCGGCGCGAGCGAGAACGGCCGGATCGACCTCACCATTCAAACGACGAACCTGGCGCACGTGCCGGGCGCCGCAAAGGCCACGGTCATCGGAACGGCCGTGGTCAACGTCGATGCCGGCCCTACCATCGATCTCAGCGGGACCTACGATCCCGTGACCGACTCGCTCTTCGTCACCGGCGGCGGCTACACCCTGGTCGGGAAGCAGCGGATGGAGGGCTTCCTCCCCGCGATCGCCGGCGTATACGTGGGACCGAACGGGACCGGCAACTTCGAGGTCATCGTCGGCAGCCAGGCCGAGATCGGGGTCTATTGCGGAACGTATCTCAATGCGGCCCTCGTCCAGCAGGGACGCTGGAATTTCCTCATCTTCCAGAACCGCGTGATCGGGCTCCATTCACCCGCGAGCGGCGGCTTCATCCGGATGACCGGTGACGCCACGGGCACGGGGACGACGAGGACGCTCACGTTCACTTCGGATCCCGAATTCGGGACCATGACGGGCGCTGGCACCCTGAACACGCAAACCGAGCACGCGAGCGGGACGTGGAGTTCGACCGACGACGCAGGCACGGTGTCCGGGACCTGGACGGCGGAATACTGCGAGAACGGGACCGGAGGCGATCTCGAGGAGCATGCGCGCATGGCGCCGTGAGGTGGGGAGGGGGAAGCGAGGGGGGCGCTCCGGGCCGCGGCCGCAGTCGGGCCGCGGCCCTTCTCTTTCCCGGGCGGCTTGGGGTACGCTCCTGGTCCCATGCGTTTCCCCGGATTCCTTCTGCTAGGTTTGACGCTCGCCACGCCCGCCTGGGCGGAAACGGTCGCGCTCGCCCCGATAAAGGACAACACCATCTTCAGCGAGAGTGGAACGTTGAGCAGCGGGGTGGGGAGCGACGTCTATTGCGGGCGCACCAGCGGTGCGAACCGGCGTGCGCTCCTGGCATTCGACCTCTCCTCGGTGCCGACGGGCGCGATCATCGACAGCGTCCAGCTTCAGCTGACCTTGACTCACGTTCCCACCGACACGACGCCGCGGAAGATTCGCGTCTTCAGAGTTCTCGCGGATTGGGGGGAAGGGGCATCGGACTCTCCCCTCGGTCAGGGTGCACCGGCGCAGACCGGAGATGCCACGTGGCTCAACACCTTCTTTCCGAGCTCCACCTGGATCAGCGCCGGCGGCGATGTCGCAGTCAGTGCGAGCGATTCCCTCACCGTGGGTGGTCTCGGTAGCTACATATGGCACTCCGCCGGACTCGCCGGCGACGTCCACGGCTGGACGTCGCAGACGTTCGCGAATTACGGATGGATGCTGATCGGAGACGAGGTCAACACCAGAACAGCCCGAGGATTCAGCTCCCGCGAGGGCGGATCGCCCCCTCAGCTCACCATCTACTACTCGGTCGCGACGCCCGTGAAACCGACCACCTGGGGCAAGATCAAGCTCCGGTACCGCTGAGGCCCCTCGGAACACCAAGTCCCGATTGTGGTATCCTTGGAGTCCCCCCTTGAGACCGGTACGTAGCAGCGAGGGCTCATGACGCGCACGCATCCCCTCGTCCCCTGGCTCCTGGCCGTCCTCACCGCCGGATTCATCTCGGGCTGTAGCAACGACGACGGCGGCAGCAATCACGAAACCCCGTCCACTCCGACCAATTACTCGCAGACGTTCACCGGCCTGTTCGCCAGCTCGGCCGAGACGGGCGTCATCACCTTCACTGTCAACTCGGCCGCCCCGTGGTCCTCGTTCGGACGCCGCTTGCTCGGTCCCAAGAGCAGTGCGAGCGCGGAGCTGGGTACGGTCACGGGGATACTCAGATATGGTGTGACCACGGAGTCCGTGACCGGCTCCTTCGATGCGGACGCCGACACGATCTACCTCACGAGCGGCCATTACGCCATGAGCGGCCGGTATTACCGGACCTCCGTTCCCCCGCGCATCTCGGGCGGCGTTACGGGCCTCCATGAAGGCTCGTTCCATTGCCTGATGGGCGAAGATACGGCCATCGAGGTCTGGGGCGGGGACTGGGGCCACAGGGGAGCAGCCGCGGCGGGGCGATTTGGCTTCGTCTCGAAGGACAGCGCGCTCTACGGAGGGATGGTCCTGCCGAATCCACAATGGCCCTTCCTCGGCTATCACTTCTCCGGAACCATCGGCCCTGGGACTCCACTTCGACCGATCGTCGCGGCGGGGCGAGGCCTACTGGATTCGCTCTCGATCGGCGGCTATGCCGATGAGTCGGCCGACACGGCAGGCGGCTCCTGGGACAGCATTCCGCTCATCGACGAGATCGGGGACGGCTGGTGGCACGTGGAGCGCCTGAACCAGACCGCCAGTCCTGACGTTGCCCTCCCATAAGAGTCGTCGCGCGTCGCGAGCTGCCCCGACCCCACCCGAAATCTTTTTGACCGGCAAAATTCCTTGCGCCACTCCGCGGCCGCGTGATACCTATGCGGTGGGATGCGGGGTGCGGACGAGGAGACGCCGGACTCTGCTCCAACGCCAGCGCGAATCGTCCACACCATGGATGGAGTCGAACGACGAAGCTGCGGGCCACACCGCACCATTCCCGCGCCCTTGCGCCCTGGACCTCGCTTTCCCTCCTTCTTCTCTCGATCCCCTTCGCACACGCCTACGCCCAATCCACGTCTGAGCTGAAGCAGAAGGCCGACCAGGCCGGGATCCATTCCGAGGATGACGCGCTCCGCGCCGCGAAAGCGTCCGGGCTCACGCGCGAGCAGATCCTCCAGGCCCTGAAGGAAGCGGGCTATACGGAAACCGAGGTGCGCGAGGTCCTCTCGAACGAGGCCCCGGGCTCTGGCGTGGATCGAAGCGCGACGGGGGATGATTCGCGGTACACGCCGCCAAGCCCGGAGTCCGATACCACCGCGGCGCCCCTGATGGCGGTGCCCCAGCGCGCGCCGCTCAAGCCCGAGGACTATCCCGAGTTCACGAGGGAGGTCCAGGCGCGCGTGCCGAACTCGGCACCCGTGTTCCCGTTCGGCTACGAGATCTTTGGCTACGCGCCCTCGACCTTCGAGCCGCTCGGATCTGGCCCCGTGGATCCTGAATATCCGATCGGTCCCGGCGACGAGGTCATCGTCCAGGTCTGGGGGGACAACGAGTTCACGCACGCGTCGGTCGTGAGCCGCGAGGCCACGATCACGGTGCCGGACATCGGGCAGGTCGTCCTCAACGGGCTCACGCTCGCGCAGGCGAAGCGTTTGATCACGGACCGCCTCGGCGCCGTCTACTCGGGCATCCGCGCGCGGCGGCCGAGCACCTTCGTGGACGTGACGCTCGGAAAGCTCCGGACGATCCAGGTCTTCATCCTGGGAGACGTGGTCCGCCCGGGCGGTTACACGATCTCCTCGGTTTCGACCGTGTTGAACGCGCTCTACAACGC
>DATJGP010000012.1:0-5100 GCA_035494915.1 Candidatus Eiseniibacteriota bacterium
AACGTCCGTCCCCTGACCGCGGAGACCTGGGACGTAGGTCTCGGGAAAGCAGACGATCGAAGCTCGCTGCTCTCGCGCTTCGCCCAGCACTGCCTCGAGCCTCGCGAGCCGTTCCTCGACCGACGGAGCGTTGCGAACGGATGCGAGTCCGATCCGAACGATGCCGGGCGCGCCCATGTCCCCACCTTAGTGCGCTGCGCCGCGGGCGTCAGCACCAATCTGGGCGGCGTCGTCCAAGGGAATTCTTGCGGGCGCGTCCAGGCGGGTCTAGCGTCGATTCCAGATCAGGCGACCCTGCACACGGTCGAAAGGGAGCCCCATGAACGTGACGACGTCGCTCAAGGAGCGCGCGGTGGCCTTCCTCGGGCTGGCGGCGGCAGGCCGCGTGGACGAAGCTTACGCCGACTACGTGGGACCCGGCTTCCTTCACCACAATCCTTACTTCCGGGGTGACGCCGCCAGCCTGAAGGCCGCGATGGCCGAGAACGCGTCCCAGAATCCCAGGAAGACGCTCGAGGTCCAGCGCGCCCTCGAGGACGGCGATCTGGTCGCCGTCCACTCCCACGTGCGGCAAAAGCCCGAAGATCCGGGCGCTGCCGTGGTCCATCTCTTCCGCTTCGAAAACGGTCGGATCGTCGAGCTCTGGGACATCGGCACGCCCGTCATGGACGAGGGCCCGAACGAGAACGGCATGTTCTAGCCCCCCTCTGGCGGACTCGCGTCGAATCCGCTATCCTCTTGCTACGCAATCGTGATCTCCGTCCACTTCAACCCCGCTTTCAAGGATTCCGGCACCCGATGATCGGCAAGAAGCTGCGCGCCTACGAGATCACCGAAGAGATCGGCGCGGGCGGCATGGCCACGGTATTTCGCGCCTACCAGCCCAGCATGGACCGGCACGTCGCCATCAAGGTCATCCGTTCGTCCATCCTCCATGATGAAGGGCTCCGGGAGCGCTTCCAGCGCGAGGCGAGGCTCATCGCCCGGCTCGAGCATCCGCACCTCCTCCCCGTCTACGACTTCGACGGGGAGAGCGACCCCCCGTACATCGTCATGCGCTATCTCGAGGGCGGGACGCTGAAGCAGGTGCAGCAGCGCGGGACGGTGCCGCGGCAGGAGATCCTGCACGTGCTCCGCCAGCTCGCCGGCGCGCTCGACTACGCGCACCGCCAGGGCATCGTCCACCGGGATCTGAAGCCGTCGAACATCATGATCGACCGCGAGGGGAACGCGTTCCTCACCGATTTCGGCATCGCGCGCTCCAGCGGCAAGGACAAGGATCTGACAGGCACCGGTCTCATGATCGGCACGCCCGGCTACATGGCGCCGGAGCAGGCGCGCGGCGACGGCCAGGCGGACAAGGCGGCCGACATCTACTCGCTGGGGGTGCTCGCGTTCGAGGCGCTGGCCGGCTCGGCACCGTACGAGCACGAGAGCGGGTTCGAAGTGATCCTCGCCCACATGAACGCGCCGATCCCGAAGGCAAGCGAGCGGAACCGTGATCTGCCGAAGTCCCTGGACCAGGTGCTCGCGCGGGCGCTTGCCAAGAAGCCCACAGAGCGTTTCGGCACCGCGACCGAGTTCGTGGAGGCCCTCACCAAGGCGCTCAAGATCAAACCGAGCGACGAGCCCACGGCGCTCAAATCGATGACGCAGACGATCTCCGTGGATCAGCTCGCCAAGCTCGCCGCGGCGAAAGGCGAGCGGGAGACGCCCAGCACGGGTACGCCGTCAGACCAGCAGCGGCAGATGACCGCGGTTGCGGTCGACGTGAAGGAACTGGCGGAGATCCTCTACGAATCGGGGGCGGATAACGAGCGCGTGCGCGCCACAGTGAACGCACTCTGGGCGGCCTTTGGCGAGATCGCGAAGGACGCGGGCGGCATCATCCACAGCCGCACCGATGACGCTGGGCTCATCCTCTGGGGACGCGAGCGCGCCCGCGAGGATGATCCCGAGAACGCGATCCGCGCCGCCCTCGCGATGAGAGATCGCGCGCTCGCCGAGTCGCGCAAGGTGTTGGGCACGGCGTGGGAGCCAACCGAGGACAACCCCCTTCCCTTCGTCGCCGGGATCACGACCGGACCCGTGCTCCTCGAGCGAGACGGAGACAGCGGCAGCTACACCGCGAGCGGCGCTCCCATCACGCTCGCTGCGCGCGTCCGGGAGGCAACTCCTCCGGGCGGAATCCTTGCGGCCCACGAGACCTTCACGCTCGTGCGCGGCGTCTTCAACTTCCTCCAGCAGGACGCGCTCCGGGTGCGCGGTCGGAAGGACCCGACCGAGATCTACCTCGTCCTCAGCGCCAAACCGCGCGCCTTCCGCGTCCGGACCATGGGGATCGAAGGCGTCGAGACGCGGATGATCGGGCGCGAGATCGAACTGCGCCTCCTCCAGGAAGCGATGTCGCTCACGCTCGAGGATGGTGAGACGCAGGTGGTGACGGTCGTCGGCGAGGCGGGCGTGGGAAAGTCGCGCCTCCTCTACGAATTCAACACCTGGATCGATCTTCAGGAACAGGTGGTCTGGTGGTTCGAGGCGCGCGCGACGCAGCCGTCCATGCTCCAGCCTTACTCTCTGGCGCGGGATCTCTTCTCGTTCCGGTTCCGGATCCTCGACTCGGATCCACTGACGCAGGTTCGCGAGAAGTTCGTCCAGGGCGTCGCGGGATTCTTGGGTGAGGGCTCGGAAACGAAGGCGCACTACATCGGCCAGCTCGTCGGCTTCGACTTCTCGGGAGTTCCCGATGTCGCCGCGGCACTGAAGGACGGCGACGCCTTCCGCCGTACGGCCCAGGGGTACCTGGGCGAGCTCTTCACGACGGCATCGAAGATCAACCCCGTGATGCTCCTGATCGAGGACATCCACTGGGCCGACGATCGCTCGCTCGATCTCATCAATAACCTCGTTCGCGACAACACCGATCTGCCGCTCTTCGTGCTCTGCATGTCGCGACCGAGCCTCTACGAACGCCGGCCCCAGTGGGGCGAAGGACAGCGTTTTCACGAGCGAATCCAGCTCGAGCCCTTGTCCCAACTCTCGAGCCGCCGACTCGTGCGCGAGCTCCTGAAGCACGTCCCCGAGGTGCCCACCGCGCTGCGCGATCTCGTGGTGGATCGCGCGGATGGCAATCCGTTCTACATCGAGGAGCTGATCAAGGCGCTCATCGACGACCGTGTGATCCTGAAGGGCGAGCCCAACTGGTCGGTCGACACGACGCGACTCTCGACGGTGCGCATCCCGGCCACGCTCACCGGCGTGCTCCAGGCGCGCCTCGACACCCTGCCCCCCTCGCTCTACCAGCTCCTCCAGCGGGCATCAGTGATCGGACGCATCTTCTGGGACGCAGCCGCCATGCGGCTGAGCCAGGATTCGGCCGGGCTCGACGCAGGCGAGGTCCAGGCAATGCTCGAGGATCTTCGGGACCGCGAGATGATCCTACAGCGCGAGGAGTCGGGCTTCGCCGGCACGGTGGAATACGTGTTCCGCCACGCCATCCTGCGCGATGTGACCTACGAGACGGTGATCCCGCGCCAGCGGCGCGCGCTCCACAAGATGGTGGGCGACTGGCTGATCGAGGTCGGCGGAGAACGGGCGGACGAGCACACGCTGCTCGTGGCCGAGCATTACAGCCGTGCCGATGAAGTCACGCTGGCTGCGGCCCAGCTCATGAAGGTCGGCGAGCGAGGCATCCGGCATGCGACGTACGACGAGGCCTCGACCGTTCTTCAAAGGGCTCGCGAGATGCTGAGCTCGAGCGAGCATCGGGAGCAGCGTCTCCAGATCGACATCATGCGAGGCGACATCGAGGCCATCCGTGGCTCATGGATCAAGGCAGGCGAGATCTTCCAGCCCGTCCTCGAGGAGGCACGGGAGATAGGGAGCATGCCGCTGCTTGCGCGGACGCTCGGTAAGCTCGGTCGGGTTGCCATGTGGCGGCAGGATGTCCCGAAGTCCTTGGAGTACCTGGAGGAGGCGGTCGCGATCTCGAGGAGCATCGGCGACGAGGTCGCGCTGATGTTCAACCTGCGTCAGATGGGGAATGCCATCTTCGAGATGGATACCGAGCGCTCGATCCAGTACCAGGAGGAGAGCGTTGCCATCGCGAGAAAGCTCGGTGACCGTTCCAGCGAGGCTTCCGCGCTCAACTCCATCGCCATCGGGCTGTTCCTCATGCGCAGGCACGAGGAATCGCGGGAAGTCTTCGAGCGAACCATCGAGGCGCACCGGGCTGTTGGTGACCGTTACGGAGAGGCCATGGCGATCGGCAATCTGGGTAGCTTGTACGTGGATCTCAACGATCTCGACCCGGCCGAACGATATGTCATGGAATCCCTGTCCATGTCCCGGGAGCTTCGGGTCCCATCGCTCATCCTGGAGGGCACCAAGAACCTTGCGCTCATCCACCTGCGACGCGGACACGACCGGCAGGCGCACGCGCTTCTCAAGGATATTGTGCGGTCCTCACGGGAGCTTGGCATCGGAGTCAACCTCTACCCACTCTTCCACGGGGTCATCCGGCTGCGTGCCGGAGATCGCGCGACTGGGCTCGCCTGGATCGGACATGCGCAGTCCCACAGCCACCACGCGTTCGAGGTGAAGATGTGCATGGGCTACTTCTCCGATCTGATTCGTGGAAACGACTCGGAGGAAGAGGTGGAGCGTGCCCTTCGCGCGGGAGATGGACTGAAGGTCGAGGAGATCCTGGAAGAGGCGGAGCGGAAGGCGCCCTGAGCGCGGGGAGACTCGAGTCATGAATCGTTGGGCCGGCATCGCTCATTCGCTGCTCCGCATCGTGTCCGGGCTTCTCTTCATCCACCCAGGTGGTATGAAGCTCCTCGGCTGGTTCGGCGGCATGCCGCCGGGAGTGACACTGACACCGCTGCTCGTGACCGCAGGCGTGATCGAGCTCGTGTGCGGCACGCTCATCTTCCTCGGCCTCCTGACTCGGCCGGCAGCGTTTCTCGCATCAGGCGAGATGGCGGTGGCCTATTTCAAAGGACATTTTCCGCACGGCTTCTGGCCCATCCAGAATCACGGGGAGCCGGCGGTTCTGTTCTGCTTCATCTTCCTCTACTTCGCGGCGAGCGGAGCGGGGCC
>DATJGP010000013.1:0-11390 GCA_035494915.1 Candidatus Eiseniibacteriota bacterium
GCCAGCGGATCGCCGAGGACCGTCGAGCCGTCCGTCCCGATGGCGCCACCGACCAGGGTCAGAGAGATGAGGGCGGCGTGAGCCGTCTTGAACGCGAACAGCGGGAGACAGGCGACGAGGATGAAACGGACGAAGCGTGGCACGCGGCTCACCTCCATGGAATGGGACTCGAGGCAGGGGGCGAGCGGGGCAAAGCGAAGGACGTGCCGGACGACCGAGGCCTTAGCGGATCGTAGGAAGAACCGCGACGGTATGCATCGGATCACAGAGCGCACGACGCACGCTCATCGACCCAACGGCACACAAACGCAAACCGGCGTTGGCGGAAGCGCCAACGCCGGTCGACGGTACCGCGTGGACGAGGGGCCTAGCCGACCAGCTCCGTCGTCACCTTGCCCTGCATGAAGAGCCCGAGGTAGTCGCGTCCGCCCGCCTTCGAGTCCGTGCCGCTCATGTTGAAGCCGCCGAAGGGATGGATGCCGACGAGCGCGCCCGTGCACTTGCGGTTGATGTAGAGGTTCCCGCAGAAGAGCCGCCGCTTGGCCTCGACGATCTTCGCGCGATCCCTGGAGTAATAGGCGCCGGTCAGGCCGTAGATGGTGCCGTTGGCGATCGCGATCTCCTCTTCGAACGAGGAGGCCGGGATGATTGCGAGCACCGGGCCGAAGATCTCCTCCTGGGCAATCCGCGCGTCCGCCTTGATGCCACCGAAGACGGTCGGCTGGAGGAAGAAGCCCGGATCGGAGTGCTTGCCGCCACCTGAGAGCAGTCTCCCCTCCTTCTTTCCGATCTCCATGTACTCGAGGATTGTCTTTTCCGCGCGGCCGCTCACGACCGGGCCGAGATAGTTCTCGCGCTTCTCGGTCGGGCCGATGGTCATTCCGGCGACCTTCGCCTTCAACCGCTCCTCGAACTCCGCGACGAGGCTCGTATGCACGATCGCGCGCGAGCAGGCGGAGCATTTCTGCCCCTGGAACCCGAAGGCGCCCGCGTAGACGCCGTTCACCGCCGCCTCGAGGTCCGCCCCTTCGTCGACGATCGTGAAGTCCTTGCCCCCCATCTCGAGGATCGCGCGCTTGAGCCAGATCTGGCCCTTCTGCACCCGCGCGGCCTTCTCGTTGATCCCGATCCCGACCGGCATCGAGCCGGTGAAGGCCACGAAGCGCACCTGGGGATGCTCGACGAGAGCATCGCCCATGGCCCCGCCCGGCCCGCTCAGGAAGTGGAGCGCGCCCGCGGGCACCCCAGCCTCCTCGAAGATCTCAAAGATGGTCCAGGCGGTGAGCGGAGCGTCGCTGCTCGGCTTGAGGATCGCGGTGTTGCCGGTCACGAGCGCGGCCGCCGTCATGCCCATCGCGATCGCGCACGGGAAATTCCAGGGCGGGATGATGGCGCCCACGCCGAGCGGGAGATATTCGAACACGTTGCTCTCGCCCGGGTTCGGCGTGATCGGCTGGCGGTCCGAGTAGCGCAGCATCTCGCGCGCGTAGAACTCGAGGAAGTCGATCGCTTCCGCCGTATCCCCATCCGCCTCGCCCCAGCTCTTCCCCACCTCGAGCACCATGATCGCGCTCATCTCGTGCCGGCGGCGGCGGAGGATGCCCGCTGCGCGCAGGATCACGTTCGCGCGTTCCTCGGGGGGGATCGCACTCCACGAGGCGAAGCCTTGCGCGGCCGACTCGACCGCCTGGTTCACATGCTCCGTGGTCGCCTTCGAGAAATTGCCGAGGCACTCGGACGGGTTCGCCGGGTTCGCGCTTTGAAAGTGGTCCGGGGTCGTGATCCGCTTGCCGTCGATCACCAGCGGATAGGACTTCCCCAAACGAGCCCGCACCGTCTCGAGGCCGGCGCGCATGCCGGTCTCGTTCGCGGGCAGGGCGTAATCGAGCAGGGCGGTGCTCGTGTACTCCGGAAGCATCACTTCTCCTTGTCGGGGGTTGGTGGATTCGAGGATACTGCGGCCCTCATGATATCCGCTCTGCTCCTGGCTGTCATCCCGGGCATCCTGCTGCCCTGGATCCTCATTCCGCTCCGGAGCCAGTTCCTCTTCGCCCTCCTCCCCGTGATTCCGCTCGCCCTGATCTACGCGCGGTGGATCGCTTCGCGCCGCGCGGGGCTCGCGCTCGCGGGCGCCGGGCTCTGGGCCTTGGGACTGTCCCTCTCCACGGTCGCCGCCAGCGCCTTCTTCTCCGAGGCCTCGACCAAGGCGATCTGGCATGCCGGCGCGTACCGGGACGAGATGCTGGCCTGGATCGCATTCGGGCGCGGTCCCGAAGGCAACATCCACCTCTTCCTGCCCCGCGTGCTCGTCGAGTACGTCCTCGTGCTGGTGCTGAGCGCGGTCTCGGTCGGAGTGGCGGCGCTCGTCCTCGGCGGAGTCCTGCTCGGCTACATGAACGGATACGTCGGGTGGGTGGTGTCGCACGCCGATCCCTCCGCGTCCCACTGGGTGGCGGGGGTGCTCGCGTGGCCCCCGTGGGCGATCTGCCGCGTGGGCTCGTTCATCCTCGCCGGGACAGCCGGCGCCCTCTGGGGCTTTCCCAGACTCTATCGCAAGGACACGCCGCGCACGCCGGTGCTGCGCATGCTGATCTTCTCGCTGGTCCTGCTGGGACTCGACATTGGATTGAAGTGGTGGCTGGCGCCGATCTGGAGGGAGCTGCTCCGCGCGCTCCTCGGCGCGAGCGCGGGAATCGAAGCGGGCGGGAGCGGCTGATCGCCGCCCCCGCCGCCTCGGTCGACTACTTCATGATGGTCACGCTGCCCGTGTCGAGCGTGCTCGCCGCTTCCACCCGCAGGTAGTACCGCCCCGACGAGAGCGACGTGCCGTCGTCACGGCGGCCGTCGAACCGGATCTCGTGGTCACCCGCCGAGCGCGACGCGTCGTCGACGAGCGTGCGCACGAGCCGGCCGGTCACGTCGTACACCCGCACGCGAAGCCGTCCATCCTGCGGCATGTGGATGCTCAGCACCGCTTCCGGATTGAGCGGATTCGGGCCCACGCGCCGGAGAGCGCGCGCCCGCTCGGGCACGACGTTCGACGAGACCATCGCCGTCACCCTGCGGCCGTCGTCCAAGCTCGCCGTGAGCGTGAGCGGTGCCGTGCCCGCATCGACGAAGGCGAGCAGACTGCGCAGATCCTCCTTGCTGAATTCCATGCGCAGCTCCATCGCGCCGTTACGGTCCTGGTCCGAGCCGAGGACGAAGCGGTCCGGAAGCGGCTGAATCAGGGCCACGGTGCCGGAGCCCGGCTCCGACGCGAGCTGAATCGACGCGAGCACGACCGAGCCGATGGCGAACGACCCATCGATCGCCTCGAGATAGAACCGCTCGCGCGGCTTTCCGATGTCGAGACGGATGGGATCGCTGTCGGTCCACGCGCGCGCGATGGGACCGGCCACGATCGGCATCACCGTCACCGCGACCGCGACGTCCACCGTCGTCGCCGGGTAGGCGCTGTCAGCGGCGCGAAGCGTGACCGTGTAGGAGCCCGAGGCGTCACCCGACGCGGTTACCTGAAGCTGGCCGCCGCTCAGCGACGTCTGGAGCGCGGAGCCGCCGCTGGAGCCCGCCACGGAGAGACTCGGCGCGGCAGCGCCGCACGCCTCGTCCGGATCGCTCGCGGACACCGACAGCGTGCCGGACGAACCCGCCGACACCGTGAGGGCGTATCCGCCCGCCGGCGCGTTCCACGCCGGAGCGCGGTTCTTGTCGGTCACGACGATCGTGAACGATTCACCGTCGTCCATCGCGCCGTCGCTCACCGACACGGACGCCGGGTAGCTCCCCGCGTCGCAGTAGCCGGGCGCGAGTTCGAGACGCGCGCTCGAGGCACCGGGCGCGCTCGAGGTCACCACGCCATTCGCGAAGCCCGGAAGCGAGAAGGTCCAGTTCAGAAGGTCCCCGTCCGGATCGGTCGCGGAGAGCGAAACCGAAGCCGGGGAGGACTCCTGGACGGTCGGCGAGCCGATGGCCGCGAGCACCGGCGGCTGCTGCGACGCCGACGTCACCACGGTGATGTGGAACGTCTCCGACGCGTCGAGAGAGCCGTCGGAGAGGGTGACGGTCATCGTGTAGATGCCCAGCGGCGTGGCGGCCACGGGCTCGAACGAGAGCGCGCCATTGCCGTCGCCGAAGTCGTAGAGCGTGCCGAACGCCGGTAACCCGGAGACCGAGTACGTCAGGGCGTCACCGTTGGGATCGTATCCGGTGAGCGACACGATGAGCTGCGTGCCGCGCTCCACCGTGCGATCGCCGATCGCGAAGAGAACCGGAGCATCGTTGCCCACCACGACGCCGATGGCGACCGACTTGGTGTCCGTGCCGCCAAAACCGTCATCCGCCACGAAGGTCGCGCCGTAGCTCCCGGCGGTTCCCGTGCCGGGCGTCCACGAGAAGGTGCCGGTGCCGTTGTGATGGTCCGAGAACGTCGACCCACTCGGGCGCGACGTCGTGTAGAGGAGGATGGACTGCCCTTCCGGATCCACAGCGCTCACGTTGAACGTGAGGAGCTGACCCTCCTGGACGGTTTGCGATCCCGGGACCGTGAGGGTCGGCGGTGCTGCGAGCGCGATCGAAGCCGTGCCTGCGAGGCCGGCCAAGAGCGCGAGCGTGCCGAGCGTGATACGGAGCGAAACCGATACGCGGTTCATGGCTCTCCCCTTTCGGATGGACTCTGCAAATCCCCATCCGTGGGGCTGCCGTGTTTGACTGGCTAAAAAGCAAGCAGTAGGCCAGAGGGCACGGATCGTGCAGGTCGTGATGGCCGGGTCAGTTACACAACCACGTAGACAACCACTTCACCGGAGAGCGTTGCGTTCCGCGTTGCGTGCCGCATTGCGGAGCGCAACCGGCGCATGCCCTATGGACCGACACGAGAAGGGTATCGAGCGAGTTCCTGGCCGAGCGGACAAGCCGCTCCCGGAGTGGAACGGGAGCTACTTCGGCGACCCTCAGCGGCTGCCCAAGGTGGTCCAGAAGCTGATGGCGGGACGGCCCCTCACCGCGGAAGAGAAGGCCGAGCTCCTGTGGCGCTTCTACGAGATCGATCAGCGGACTCGCATGCGGCAGCAGCGGACCCGGGCCGTGGTCCTGAGCGTCCTCGCCATCGGCGTCGTCGTCTATCTCGCGATGTACCAGCGGGTCTGGATCATGAATCAGGTCATGGCCTGGCTCAGTCCGCCCGCCTCGCCGCTCTAGGCGTTCCAGCCGAAACCGGCGGGCCTCTCGTACGGTATAATGGTTGGCCGGTCGCAACCATTCACCCCATCCCACGAGGGAACCGCCGATGTCGTCACGCACCGCCAAGAACCGCACGGCAGCCGCCGCGGCGTCCAGGAAGTCCGGGCAGTCCACCTTTGGCGAGTGGGCGAAGGCGATCGTCTTCAGCGTGCTCTTCGTCGTGACGTTCCGCGGGGTGGTGGCGCAGGCCTACCAGATCCCGACCGGCTCCATGGAGAACACGCTCCTGGTCGGCGACTATCTCTTCATCAACAAGATGCTCTACGGCTCGGAGATCGACATCGGCATGGGCGGGCACCGGCTCTTCTACTACCGCTTCCCCGCGTTCCGTCATCCCGAGCAGGGGGACATCATCGTCTTCCGGTATCCGGAGAATCCGCGGCAGGACTTCATCAAGCGGTGCGTGGCGCTGTCGGGACAGACGGTGGAGATCCGAAACAAGGAGCTCTACGTCGACGGGGTCCGCCAAGTGGAGCCGTATGTCATCCACATCGATTCGCGCGTGCTACCCGCGGAGCTGAGCCATCGGGACAACTTCGGTCCCTTCAAGGTTCCAGCCGGCACCATCTTCATGATGGGCGACAACCGGGACAACAGCCACGACAGCCGATTCTGGGGGCCGCTGCCGGTCAATCTCATCAAGGGGAAGGCGGCCATCCGGTACTTCTCGTGGGACGGCGATCACCACGCCGTACGCCTGGGCCGGATGTTCCAGACGATCAGCTAGCCCGGGCGCGCCGCTTGGGCGCCCTAGCGAGGCTGGCGGTTCAAGACCACCTTCGCCCACACCGGGCGATGATCGCTCGCGCCCCGCGTCTCCTCGATCACGCCGGTTCCGTTCGCGCTCGGCACGTCGAGCCCGCGGAACAACAGGTGGTCGAGCGTCCAGAGGGACGCCGTGGGAGGAAGGTGCCGCGTGGGCCACGCGTAACCGCGCCGCTCCGCCACTTCCGGCACCGTCTCGCTGTTGAAATCCCCGCCGATGATCGCCTTCGGGAAGGAATCCGCGTCGGCGAGCACCGCCTCGAGCTGATGCCGCCGCGACTTCGGTCCGTTGCCGATCCAGGTCGCGAGGTGAAGGCTGTAGACGCGGATCTCCTCATCCCTCACGCGGATCGTCGCCGCCACCGCGGCCCGTTGCGTCCGCCCCACTCGGGATCGATACGGAAGGATGATCTTGCGGTCGGCCTCGATCGGCCAACGCGAGAGGATCGCGTTGCCGAAGTCCTGCCCCGTCGCTGGATGCCGGGTCGCCGGATAGTAGACCCACTGGAGCCGCAGCCCGGCCGCTAGCTTCGCCGTGCTGCGCGCGGTCATTTCTTGGAGCAGGACCACGTCCGGACCCTTGAGCGCGGGCTCGTGGCGGAAGAGATCCATCACGCGATCGATCTCGCGTCCAAACTCGACGTTGAAGCTGATCACACGGAGCGTGTCCGAAGTCGATGGTGCGGGACGGCCACCGGCAAAGCGAGGGCCCGAGGGATCGTTGTAGTTGTGGGCCGCGCAGCCCCCGACGGCTAGGGCGAGACCAGCGAGGCGGAGTCCGACGGGAAGGGACATGTACCAGAAAAACCCATGCATGCGGCGAGGGTTCCCGCATCGGCGGGGCCGCCTAGAGGGGCGCCCCCGCGTCAGCAGGCGAAGTGCGTCACGAACGAACAACCATTACTTCCTGATGACCTTCGACTTCACCATGTCCTCGGTGACCTTGTACGCGACCGAGTTCGCCACGTCCTGCGCGGTCTCGGGATTGAGGGTCTCCGTGACGCCGCTCCACACGAGCTTCTCGCTCGCGACATCGTAGACGTTGGTCTCCAGCTTCACGATCGTGTTCTCCTGGTAGTAGCCAGGATCGTGCACCATCGCATAGGCGCTGTTGTAGTAGCCGTACATTCCGTAGTACGCGGGGGCCGGCGTGTAGTACGTCGAGCCCGGAACGTACGACGTCTCCTTGTCCACCGCGATGAGCCGCGTCACGGCGGCGAGGTTCGCGCCCGACTCCTTGACCACCTGCTTCAGCGTCGCCTCGTCCGCGGCGTTGTTCGGCGGCAGGAACTTCGAGCCCACGAGCGGCGTGACCTTCTCCTTCGTGAGCGCCTGCGAGAACGCCGACTCCCAGACCATCTGGTTCCTCTCGCTCTTCGCGAGCGCGATGACCATCATCTTCTGCCCTGGCTGGCCCACGTAGGCGGGATCCGACCACCGCTGGGTCATCGTCGTCGTTGTGCCGCACGAAACGGCGGCGACCGCGATCGCGAGAAGGGCGACCATTACAAGAGTACGCTTCATGACGTTCCTTTCGTTGGGTGTTCCGGCATGCTCGCCCCCGCCCCGGGGACGACTAGAGATTGAACGAGAGTCCGGTGCGAAGCTCGGGGACGCGCTGGTGCACGTCCGGGAAGTCCCTGTAGTTGCGATCCGCGCGGTAGAGCACGTAATCGGCCCCCAGGGACACGCCGTGCTTCAGCGGTACGTCGATCCGCGCCCGCGTGCCGCTCACCACGTGGTCCGCCGCCGTTCCGTTCACGGAATGAATCCAGAACTCACTGTGCGACAGGAGCAGGAACGGGTGCCCGCGATAGTAGAACGTGCCGCCGAACTTGAACCCGAGTCCAGGTCCGAAATCATACGACCGTCCCGAGACCGATTCGTAGTCCGACTTCGTGCCCCCCATGATGATCGCATTCACGTGGAGCTGCGTCCGGATCGCGAAGCTGTCCCCCGACCTCATCTGCGAGTAGAGCGTCGCCGCCAGGCTCTGTCCGCCCAGCTCGAAGGCGTTGTTGTTGAAGTAGTCGAAGTGCTGGGTGAAGCCGATCATGTGCTTCGAGTTTTCGGTGCCCATCATCGGCGTGGCCGAGAGAAGTCCGATCGCCTGGGCGCGCCCCAGGGTCTTCTTGTCACCGAAGTTGAGCTGTCCGCCGAACTCGAAGGAGTCGAACGGCTTCTTGTTGTCCCCGAGGAAGGGGTCGCCCATGTTCGCCGCGAGCTCCATGAACACACGCGTCGTGTCCGCCGTCCAGAGCTGCTCTCGCCCGACCGTACGTAGTCCCACGCGATACGACATGTGGCTCGAGTGCGGGAAGCGGTCCGGAGGGTTCGGGTGCACCTGCGACCACTCACCCGTCACGAGGCGCGTGAATCCGCGCACGGGATTGACCAGGGTCCCGCCAACCTCGCCCCACGTGCGCTTGGAGCCCGTGGCGGTGTTGTCGGTGATCATCTGGGAGAACCGGAAGAAGGTCTCGCCCAGCGTGTTCCCGCCCATGCTGGTCGCGATCCAGTCGTTGACCGCCGGATGGTGCACCTCGCCGAAGTACTCCCACATGAAGCTGCCCGCCCAGGTGTACGGGATCGATTCCCAGTAGGTCATCCCGTTCGACCGGGCCGCGTTGAAGTACAGGTTCCCGTGGTACGGGTGTGCGTACATATTCGTGGCGAAATTGTTGTCGTCGTACTCGAATCCGTTTTGGATGTTCTCTTCGAACGAGTTGATCCCGATCCGGAAGCCCGGATTGGTGCCGTTTTCGCGGATGTAGCGGTCGTAGACCCAGACCACGAGGTTCGTGGCGACGACCTCGCCCGCGGCGAACCACGGCCGCCGCTGGGCCACGTAGGTCCCGTTCCCGCTCGGCTCGCCCAGCGCCTTGAGCACCGCCGCGCTGTCGGCCAGGACCGCCGGCCCCCCCTCCTGGGCCTTGGCGCTTGCCGGGATCGCCAGCGCCGCGAGAAGCGCAAGGTTGGCCGCAAGGCTCTCTACCCGACGACGCACGCTGGACCGCATCCGGTTCCGTTCCATCAGTAGAGTGCGACCCCCCCGAAGACGAGCGGCTCCGTCTCGAACGGCGCGTCCATCCGGTACTCGTCCGAGATCCGGGCGACGCCGCCGCCGATGAAACCCTTCGCCTTCGGGCTGAAGGTGCGCTCCACCATGGCCCGTGCCTGTAGTGAGAAGTGCAAACGGTCGTTTTCGTTGGGATCGTCGACCTTTTCGGGGATGTAATGGGCGAACCCGAGATCCAGGCCGACGCTGGTCTTCCGGCCCGCCGGAATGGCGTAGCCATAGTTCCAGGTCAGGATCATCGTCTTGGACACGTCTCCCTGCACGTCCGGCCACCCCACCGTGAGCATGGAGTAGAAGCGCCGGACGGAGGTGTAGATCCCGGTGTTCACCGCGGCGAGATTGCTGCCGTACGTGATCCAGTCCGCGTCGCCGTTCTTCGCGAGATTGACCATCCCGAATGGGACCCCCTTCTGCTCCGTGGCGGAGTTGAAGGCTCCCATCTGCAGGCCGTGCGCGACGGTGGTGAAGTTGGCGATGCCGATCTGCGTTCCCTCGCTCGTCACCGCCATGTTCACGCTGCCGAACTGGAGCCCCACGATCCGGCCGTTGGCGTAGTTGAACCCAGGCGCCACCTGCCATCCGTCGAAGGAGCCCGAAGCGTTACCGGCGCCCGCGAGCTGGAAGCCGCGCGCGTCCCCGTCCGCCAGATTGACGAGGGTCGTCGCCTGGATGCCGGTCATGCCCTTCCCCGCCATGTTGATGAGCCCCGACCACTGCAGGCCGCGGAGCTTGCCGCCGGCAATGTTGGCTAGGCCGCTCACGTGGATGCCGCTCTCGTCCCCCATCACGTAGCTCGCGCCCCCCGTGAGGTGGATCCCCTTCGCCTTGCCGTAGATCTGCGAGTAGACGCCCGTGAGCTGGAGCGCCCGGACGTCGCCGCCCGTCAGCGAGGCGATGCCGTGGATACCCAGGCCATCGACGGAGCCGACCCGGCCATACAGGACGGAGAGGTGCACGGACGTTGCGGCTTGCGGGTCGCGGTTGGTCGAAATCGGATAGAGCAGGGAAAGGACGATCGGCTTCTTCGCAGGCGCGGCCAGGGCGGGCGCGGCGACCGCGAGAGCGAGAAGGACGGCCAGGGCGCGAAGGGTCACGTCAAAAGTACCAGTTCAATCCGAACGTGACCGGGATGAACCACGCCTTGTCGAAGAACTCCTTGCCCACCGTGTGGTAGTTGGCCGTCACATCGAGCGCCACCGCACAGGGCTTGGAGACGCGGAATTCGTAACCGCCGCCCAGCATGTAGGCGGTTCCGCCCTCGTCGATGTGGTCCTCGGTGTGCGTCGAGTCCACGCCGCCGATGGCATGCGGCGAAACCGCGAGCCTGGCGATGGAGAGACCGGCCCCCGCTCGAAGGTAGATGCCGCCCGTCTCCGATTTGGGATTGCCCGGAAAGTACGTGAGCGCGGCGCCGAAGGTCTGCATGCTGACGCGCACCGAGGCATCGCCGTAGCCCTGCTCGTCGACCCATTGGAATTGCTCGTATCCGAGCATCGCGCGCTTGCCCAGCATGTGGCCGAGTCGGAGGCGCGGTGTCGTTCCCTCTTCCCAGTCGGTTTCGAAGTGGTTGGCCCGAGGTCCTGCCTCGATCTTGGCCTTGCTGAACCCGATGCCGATGCCCGCGACCCAACCGTCGCGTACGTGTTCGTAGAGCGCAAATGCGGGCCGGTTGGGTATGGCGAGAAGGAGAAGCGCGATGCACCCGAGCGTCTGTGCCGCGCCCCACCGCGCGAAGAGGGTCATGGGCGGGAAGCTACCATTTAGCGGAGCGCAACGGTAGTGGTTGGTTTGGGTTGGGCCCGGAGGCTGGGCTACAATCGGAGCATGAACACCATCTATCTCGTGCTGGCCGGCAGCAAGGAGAAGTTCCGAATCTGCGCGGCATTCGACCTGGCGCCATTCGCGAAGGCGTATGCCGCTGCGTTCACGCATCACGCCGAGCCTGTGTGGGTCGAGGAAGTGCCCGAGGGTCTCGGTCAGGACTTTCGTGTGGGCGACAAGCCCTACGTCGTGCGATTCGACCGCAGGGGAGAGATGGTGAGCGTCATCGAGGATCCGCCCATCGAGGACTTCCTCGGCCATGCACCACCGCATCGGATCGCCGAGGACGAATCGTCCGTCGATATCTTCCGCTGGGCGCCCAACGCCGCCTCGGCGCGGCATGAAGCCGAGGCGAGGCTCGACTACCCACCGTTGAAGTCCTGGGTACAGCGCTAGCCGTCAGCGCCCCAGAAACCGCTCGATCTGTCGGCGATGCCGGAGCACGTGGACGATCGCGTGCTCGAAGAGCTGCTCGAAGTCGAAG
>DATJGP010000014.1:0-8150 GCA_035494915.1 Candidatus Eiseniibacteriota bacterium
CACGGACCTGGGCCCGCTGGCCGCGTTCTTTACCTACGCGTCCGGCGTCGAGGCGGAGACGCTCGGAAAACCCTCGCCTTTGCTGTTCGACGCGATCGCGGCGGAATGCGGCGCACCGCGCGAGGAAATTCTCATGGTGGGCGACGACGCGGAGTTCGACGTCGCCGCGAGCGTGCGCCTTGGGATGGTGGGCGCCTTGGTGCGCACGGGCAAGTACCGCGAGGGTGATGAGACGCGGGCGAGCCCGGCCCCGACGCTCATCATGGACAGCGTGGCTGCTCTACCGGCTCTTCACGATATCGCCTAGCCCGGCATCAGATCCAGGGCGGTACCAGGCCGAGCGCGCGTAGTTTGGTCTCCAGATCGGCGCGCTCCCGATTAGGCGCCAGCTCCCCGGTCTTCCTGACCGTCAGGAGGCCGTTCTTCGTTGCCAAGGACCGCGCCCCTTCGATGTCGCCCGAGTTGAGGGCGTGAATGACTTCCGCCTCGATGCGCGAGAGCTGAAGACCGTGCCTGCGGTAATCCAGGAAAGCCTCCCAGACCAGCGGCACCCACTTGGCCACGATCTCCTCGGCAATGGTGTTCGCGTACGCGCGTATCTCGTACTGAGCGTGGTCGTCCATGCGGAGGTTCAGGAAGTGGAGAAGGTTGTGCAGGTCGCACTTCCAATACGCTTCTGTATAGGTCGAGAGTGGGAGGTCTTTCCTCGCCTGCTCGCGAGCCACTCCGGCGGCAATGCGCTCCTCGTAGACCTGGCGGGCGTGTTCTTGGATGCTGCGCTCCGCGGCGGAGAGCTGAGCGCCGGTGTCTTCGGAGAGATTGTCGCCGCTTCCCTGCCGGTTCGTGGATGATTGCGCGCGCCATTCGTTCGAAGGGGTGGTCTGCGACGCGTCGATCGCGACCGAATATCTCGTCGAGTACTCGTTGACGCTCGCGGTGCGGTGCCGAATCCATTGACGCCAAGCGTCCATGGGCACTCTCACGTGCAGCTTCAGCTCGCACATCTCGAACGGAGTCGTGTGCATGTGCCGCATCAGGTAGCGGATGAGGCCACGGTCCTCCTGCACCCGCTTGGTTCCGACTCCATACGAAATGCGCGCGCTTTGCACCACCGATGAATCGTCGCCCATGTAGTCCAGCACTCGCACGAATCCATCGTCGAGCACACGGAACGGCACCCCAAGGCATTCATCGAGTGCGGGGACAATCGGCCGGGTCAGACGATCCGGCACGCCAGAGCTCGCGGGCTTGATGTCGTCCACTGCCACGTCTCCCCCATCAGGCTTCACGTCATTGGCCTCGCTCGGAGGGAATAGCCGTTTGTGAAGGTCGGTACACGGGACACTTTAGCCTACTCGAGAGGGACCGGCCAGAGGGGCGAGAGAGTGCGGACCTTGCGGGGCCCGGCAAGCGGCGCAGTTACTCCGCGGCGGCGCGGAGCGAATCCACGTACTGCTGGATCTTGCCCTTCTCGTACCAGCGGGTGCTGATGTACTTGGCGTAGATCATGAACTCGGGGCTGCGCACGAAGCCGCTCACGCCGCCCAGCATCTCGGCGTTCGGCTTCATGAAGTACGTCGCCGGGTACCCCGTGACGCCGACCGCGCGCGCGAATTCCCGCTCGGTCAGCTCCTTCCCCTGCCAGTGCAGCTTGGACGACGACTCGCCGTTGACCTTCACCATCACGAAGTTCTGCTTCAGATAGGCCGAGACCTCCGGGTCGTCGTAGGTCTGCTTCTCCATGACCCGGCACCAACCGCACCACGTCGTGTAGACGTCCACGATCATGTGCTTGTTCTGGGAGTTGGCCTTCTGGGTGGCGGCGTCGAAGGCGAGCCACTCGAGCTTGTCGGAAGGCTTGACCGCGGCCTTGCTGTCGTCCGTTTTGGGGGTTTCCTTGGCCGCCGCGGTATTGGCGCCGGGGCTCACGGCCAGGACGCAGAGGGAGGCAAGTAGGGCGAGGTGCTGTCGCATTCGTAAGCCTTCTCTAGGGAAGCAGTTGCGGTTCCGGCAGCACGGGCCCGGTCCGGCGATGAGTGTATCATCCACGAATACACCGCATCAACGCGGTTTTCTTCCCGCACCGGCCCCTGCCGGGGACTCGAACGCCCCAGCGCCGAGCGCGCTATCGTTCCGGGCCGACCGCACCTGGAGCCATGCGACCGGTGCGGCCAGCGCGATGAAGCCCATGGCCAGCCAGGGCAACGCGCCGAGCCCCACGCGATCCGCGAGCAGGCCTCCCGTCACCGGCCCCGCGATCGTCGCGAGCGCATAGGTCCCGTTCAGGATCCCGAGCCCGCCCGCGCGCTGACGCTCGGTGGAGTACTCGCTCGCGAGCACGTTCGCGCTCACGTTCACGAGGCTGTAGAGCGGGAGCGCGTAGATGATCCCCGCGATCACGGGATCACGCGCGAGCGCCATCCCACCGTACATGAGCATGTAGAGCGTGATGCCGACCGCGAGCACGCGCCGGCCGTGGAAGCGGCGGATCACGGGACCGACGTACAGGAACGAGATGATCCCGAGCACGCTCGACGCAGCGAGCGCGTTCCGGAGCGTGTGGATGCTCGCGTGGAGGTGCTCCACCATGAACACGGAGAAGAAGCCCCACATGATGTAGTTCGCGGCCACGAAGAAGAACGCGAGCGTGCAGAGGCGGAAGAGCCGGGGGTTCTCGTAGAGCGACCGCAGGTCGGCGGCGGTGCGCGCGGCCCAGCTCTCGTGAGGGCGCGGCGCGACGGGCTCTCGCCGGACGTCGCGGAGCGCGATGGACGACACGATGAGATGGAGCGTGAGGAGGCCGGCGCACGACCAGAGCGCGAGCCTCAGCCCCGGGCCGATCTCGTGCTCGAGCAGCCCACCCGCCCCGTAGCTCCCGAGGAGCCACCCGATCGACTGCGCCATCAGCACCGCCGCGAGCGCGAACTCCTTCCGGTCCGGCCTGACCAGCGTCGCGTAGGACTTGAGGGACGGCGCCGTGGTCCCGTAGAGGAGCGACGCGGCGCCCATGAGCAGGAGGACGGAGAAACCGCTGTGCATGGCGGGTATACCGGTGAGGGCGATGATGTAGCCGGTCAGACCCAAGAGAATGAACGGTTTCAGCCGCCCCGAAACGTCGGAGAGTCCCCCCCAGACGTTGCTTGCGACCATGGCCCCGAGGGCCGGAAGCGCCACCACGAGCGCGATCGTGAAATAGGAGGGCTCCCCGAGCGCCCTCCGAAGGTAGAGCGGCAGATAGCCCTGGATGAGGGTGAGCGAGAGCCCCTCCAGGAGCGCGGTCATCAAGATCAGGGGCGGCATGGTCGGGCGAGGCTAGCACGGCCGGACGGCGACGCGATGGAATCGGCGGCTGGGCCGGACCACGCGTCGCTGGTGTCGGCCTCGCTCGCAAGTGCTAGACTCGCCCAACAATCCTCGTTTCTCGCCGGCCCCGATGGCCCGCCACGGCGGGCGGAGGCAAGTCACCCATGTCGATCTCGCATCGCACGCGCACGGCCTTCGCCCTGGTCGCAGCGCTTTCGGTTTCGCTCCTCGCGCTCGCCGGCTGCGGCAACGCGCCGTCCTCCAAGACCGAGGCGACCAACGCGGTCGCCACGTCGGCGCCGCCCGAGCGCGCGATCAACTTCAAGATCGGCATCATGACCGGCACCGTCTCGCAAGGTGAAGACGAGTTCCGCGCCGGCCAGATGGTCATCAAGAAGTACGGCGCCGATCACGTGCGCCACGTGACCTACCCGGACAACTTCATGAACGAGCAGGAGACCGTCATCTCGCAGCTCGTGGGTCTCGCGGACGATCCGGACGTGAAGGTGATCGTCGTGGGCCAGGCGATCCCGGGCTCCATCGCGGCGCTCCGCAAGATCAAGGAGAAGCGCCCCGACATCAAGATGGCCTTCATCGAGGCGCACGAGGATCCCTCGATGGTGAACGACGCCGCGGACCTCTCCATCCAGCCCGATCAGCTCGCGCGCGGGCGGACCATCGTGCAGGTGGCGAAGTCGATGGGCGTGACCGATCTCGTCCACTACTCCTTCCCGCGCCACATGTCGCAGTACCTGCTCGCGAAGCGGCGCGACATCATGAAGGAGGAGTGCGCGAAGAACGGCATCAAGTTCCACTTCGTGACCGCGCCGGATCCCATGGGCGAGGGCGGGCTCAACGCCACGCAGCAGTTCGTGGTCGAGGACGTGCCGCGGGAGCTGAAGCAGTTCGGGCCGAAGACGGCGTTCTTCTCCACCAACTGCGGCATGATGGACCCCATGATCAAGACCGTGGTCCAGAACGGCGGCTACATCCCCGAGCAGTGCTGCCCAAGCCCGACGCACGGCTATCCGACCGCGCTCGGCATCGCGATCCCGGCCGACAAGGCGGGCGACATGGCCTACATCAACGCGGAGAACAAGAAGGTCATCGCCGATCACCACATGACCGGCCACTTCGCCACCTGGCCCGTGCCCGAGGTGATGCTCTCGATCCGCGCCATGACCGACCTGATGGTCGATTCCGTCGAGGGCAAGGCCGACTACAAGAACCCCGCGACGGTGAAGCAGTACATGGAACAGGAGGCCGGCGTCCCGATCACGATCTCGAAGTACGACGCGAACAAGGGCAACTCCTACCTGTTCCTTGTCAGCAACATCTACTACTAGCGGTGGTGGCGGCCTAGGCGCCGCCCCCGCCGGTGCGCCCGCCCTCGAGCTCCGAGGCATCACCAAGGAGTACGAGGGCGTTCGCGTTGTGAAGGGCGTGTCGCTCGCCGTGGCGGCGGGCGAGATCCACGCGCTCTTGGGCGAGAACGGCGCGGGCAAGTCCACGTTGATGAACATCCTCTTCGGGATGCCGGTGATCCACGAAACGGGCGGCTACACGGGCGAGGTCCTGCTCGATGGCCGCCCGGTTCGTTTCGGGGGGCCCGGTGAGGCGATCGCCGCGGGCATCGGAATGGTTCATCAGGAGTTCATGCTGCTGCCGGGCTTTCGCGTGGCCGAGAACATCAAGCTGAACCGGGAGCCGACGCGGCCGTCGCTCCTGTCGCGCGTGTTCGGTCGCGGCCTCGAGCGGCTGGATGTTGGGAGGATGCGCGAGGACGCGCGGCGCGCTCTGGATCGCGTTGGCTTGGGTGTGGACGAGTGGCTCCCCGTTGCCGGACTTCCCGTGGGGCACATGCAGTTCGTGGAGATCGCCAGGGAGGTGGACAAGGAGCGACTGCGGGTCCTGATCTTCGACGAGCCGACGGCGGTTCTGACGGAGACCGAGGCGGAGCGGCTGCTGGCGACCATGCGCGAGTTCGCTCGCGCGGGCGTGGCCGTGCTGTTCATCACGCACCGCCTCGAGGAAGTACGCGCGATCGCGGATCGGGCCACGGTTCTGAGGGACGGCGAGGTCGTCGGCGTCGTGGACCCGAAGACCACCACGGTGGTTCGGATCGCGGAGATGATGGTCGGGCGGCCAGCAGCCGAGGTGGCCGCGCGACGTGCGTTCCCTGCCGGAGTCGAGGCGGCTCTCGAGATCGAGAGATTGCGCGTCGACATGCCCGGCGAGCGGGTCGAGGACGTGTCCCTGATGGTGCGCCGGGGCGAGATCCTCGGGATCGCCGGCCTCGCCGGCCAGGGAAAGATCGGAATCGCGAACGGGGTCATGGGACTGTACCCCGGCACCGGGCGCGTGTCGTTCGAAGGACGCGAGCTCCCGCTGAATCGCCCTCGCGTGGCGTTGGAGCGCGGTCTCGCCTTCGTGTCCGAAGATCGACGCGGCGTCGGGTTGCTGGGTGAGGAGAGCGTCGAGCTCAACATCGCCCTGTCGGCTCTGGAATCGCAGGGCCGGTTCTTGCGGCCGTTCCCCCTGCCGGCGCTCCAGATCATGGACCCTCGTGCCCTGCGCGCTCATGCCGAGGGAATGATTCGCGATCTCGACATCCGCACGACGGGCCCCGCGCAGCAGGTGCGACGGCTCTCCGGCGGCAATCAGCAGAAGGTCTGCCTCGCGCGAGCCATGACGCTGCGGCCACGGTTGATGTTCGTCTCCGAGCCCACGCGCGGGATCGACGTCGGCGCCAAGGCGCGCGTGCTCGAGATCCTCACGCGGCTGAACCGTGATGAGGGCGTCACGCTTGTCCTCACGTCGTCGGAGCTGGTCGAGCTGCGCGCGCTGTGCGATCGCATCGCGATCATCTATCGCGGCCGCGTGGAGACGATCCTGCCTCCCGACGCGCCGGACGCCGCGTTCGGACTCGCGATGGCCGGAGAGGAGCGCGCGGCGTGACGCTGAGGGTCGCCACGTCGACGCAAACCGCCCTGCTGCGAGCCATCGCGTGAAGCTTCCCGCAGCGCTCGGGGAGATCGGCCTCCCTCGCCTCCTCATCGCCGCCTTCCTCGCCGCGCTCTTCGCGGTGGCCGTCGCCACGAAGATGAATATGGCCATCCTGATCGAGGACTGCATCGCGCGCGTCGCGCGCAACGGAATCCTGGTCCTCGCGCTCCTCCCGGCCATCCAGGGCGGCCTCGGTTTGAACTTCGGCCTCCCCGTCGGAATCATCTGCGGGCTCATCGGCTGCGTGATCTCGCTGAACTTTGGAGTTCACGGCGCCGCGGGCGTGGCGACCGCGATGGGAATTGGAGTCGCGCTGGCGGTGCCGGTGGGCGCGGCCTACGGCTGGCTTCTGAACCGAACGCGCGGGCAGGAGATGATGGTCGGAACCTATCTCGGGTTCGCGCTCGTCTCCGCCATGTCCATCTTCTGGCTCCTCGCGCCGTTCCACAATCCGACGCTGGTGTGGGCGATTGGCGGCAAGGGCCTCCGCACCACTCTCTCGCTCGGCGGCGTCTACGACAAGATCCTCGACCGCTGGCTCGCCTTCGAAGTCGCCGGGGTCACGGTTCCGACCGGGGCGTTGCTCGCGTTCCTTGGTCTTTGCTGGGTGGTCTGGCTTTTCTTCCGCACGCGGATGGGCATCACGATCGCGGCGGCGCGGAGCAATCCGCGGTTCGCCCTGGCTGCGGGCATCTCCGACGAGCGTACCCGGGTGCAGGCCTCGATCCTCACGACCGTGCTCGGCGCGATCGGCATCGTCGTCTACTCCCAGTCGTTCGGCTTCGTCCAGCTCTACACGGCCCCGCTCCTGATGGCCTTCCCCGCGATCGCCTGCATCCTGATCGGCGGGGCGACCGTGTCCCGCGCCACGATCATGAACGTGCTCGTCGGAACGGTTCTGTTCCAGTCCATCCTCACGACCGCCCTTCCCGTCACGAGCCAGGTGATCGAGGGGGATATCAGCGAGACCGCGCGACTGATCATCCAGAACGGCATGATCCTGTACGCGCTGACGAGAGTCTCGAAGTGAGATTGGATTTGAAGGCTCGCCTCGGACACTGGTCGGTGCCGATCCTGTTCGCGGTGCTCTGCCTCTCGGGCATTCTCGTCGCCCGGCTCACGCCGTCCTTCCTGCTGGGCGAGATGCTCGTCCGCGTGAGCCGGAATTCGCTGCTCGTGCTCGCGCTCCTGATCCCCATCCTCGCGGGCCTCGGCTTGAACTTCGGGATCGTGATCGGCGCCATGGCGGGCCAGGCCGCGGCGATCGTCATCGTGCACCTGAAGCTCGCGGGAATCGTGGGGTTTGGCGCCGCGTGGCTCATCGCGACACCCTTGGCGATCCTCCTGGGTGTAGCGACGGGATTGTTGTTCAACAAAGCCAAGGGCCGCGAAATGGTCACCGGCTTGATCGCGGGCTTCTTCTCGAACGGCCTCTACCAGCTCGTCTTCCTGTTCGCCCTCGGAAGCCTGATTCCCTTCAAGGACCCGGACATGCTCCTCCCTCAGGGCTATGGGCTTCGCAACACGATCGACCTGACGAGCATCCAGTACGCCGTGGACGACCTGATCAAGGTACAGATCCCCGTCGAGGGCCGGCTGCTCCGCGTTCCGCTCGCCACCTACATCGTGATCGCCGGTTTTTGTGTCTTCACGGTCATGTTCCTCCGGACCCGCCTCGGCCAGCAGCTCCGAGCCATGGGCCAGGACGACCACGTTGCCGCCATCGCCGGGATTCCGGTGGACCGGAACCGAGTCATAGCGACGGTGATGTCCACGGTGTTCGCATCGTGGGGGCAGCTCTTGTTCTTGCAGAACATCGGGACGCTGAACACGTACAACTC
>DATJGP010000015.1:0-11694 GCA_035494915.1 Candidatus Eiseniibacteriota bacterium
CGCGTTGTGAGTAAGTGCCTACAGGGACTGCGTCGCTGCCGAGTCAGCGGGTGCCGTACCCGGAAAGAAGCTCTCCCGCGCCGGACCCGCCAGGTCCACCCGCAGCGAATCCGCGGGCGGCAGCCCCTCGGGCGCGAGCCATCCCTTGGCGATCATCGCACGGCCGATGAAATGCATCTGCGCCCTCACGTAGCCGCGGACGTTGCCGTTGGCGTCGAAGCGCCAGCGCCAGCGGCTCGGAGACGGGATGACCGTGGCGAGGAACAGCGACTGATCGAGCGTGAGGCCCTGAGCGTCGCGATTGAAGTAGAAGCGCGCGGCCTCGTCGGCTCCGTGGATGCCTGGCCCCCACTCGATGATGTTCAGGTAGATCTCGAGCAGCCGCTCCTTGGATACGCCGGTGAGGTGCTCGAGAATCCACGCCAGCACGATCTCCTGTCCCTTGCGCGAGAGCGTCTTCGCATGGCCGGTGTAGAGGTTGCGCGCGAGCTGCATTGTGATCGTGCCCGCCCCACGCCGGTAGGCGCCGGCCTTCAAGTTCTCGGCGATCGCATTCTTCATCGCCGCGGTGTTGAACCCGCGATGGAGGAAGAAGCCGCCGTCCTCGTTGGTGACGACCGCATGGACGAGATAGGGCGAGATCCGATCGAGTGTCCGGAAGTGCGGATTGTCCGATGACAGCTCGCGTGTCGGCCGGGCGCCCTTCGGCAGGAGAATGACGGCTATGAACGGCTCATTGAGTCCGAGCAGCCGCAGGCTGGTCCGGGTAGGGTCGAGCACCAGCTGGTGCGGGACGACGTCCGCGTAGAACCGCACGCTGTCAGGCTGCGCGAGATCGAGGTCGAGCGCCACGTTGTAGTCCCACGAACCGCGCGTTCCCACCTTGAGCAGCGGTCCGAGCACGGCGGGCGGCAAGCTGCCCTTGATTCGCTCCTCGGTCAGGCCGTTTGCCTTCGCGGTGAGCTGAAGGGCGGGGCCGCGCCTCGCGAGCTGGCCGTCGACCTGGAACGGGATCTGGCCAATCGTGACCCGCGTCCCCTCACCGATGGTGACGAGGCCGCGGCGGGCGTCCTGGTGCAGCGTACCCTGCACCGTCAGGACGAAAGGATCCGTACGCGCGCGAGTCGAATCCGGGATCAGGAATCGAGCCGCACCGCGGATGCGATCCTGGCGGTCGTAGGTGAATGTCGCGGTGAACGGCACGCCTTGCTCGAGCTGAAGCGAGCCGAACGCCGAAAGGCGAATACCGTCCCCGACCGGCTGGAGGTCGAGCCGCGCAATCCGGAGTCCCCGGGTCGACGCGTCTTCACTGTCCGCGGTCGATATCTGCACGTCGTTCAGCTCGAGTCGCGGCAGACGGCGGGCGGGAAGCAACAGCATCCGCACCCACGATTCCGCCGAGTGCCGGAGCCGCGCCGCACGGGCCGGATTCTCCTTGGACGCGCGCTCCGGGCGCTCGTCCGGTACGAGCGTGTCGGACTCCGCCGGGTTGCGCGCGGGCAGGCGGACCTGTGCATGCCAGAGGCCGAGGCCCCCGGCACGCGGGTGCAAGGTCCAGAGCGAACCGAGGTCGGGCGTGACTTCGAGCGAGTCGGCTTGAAACAGCGAGTCGGCGGCGCCGGCTGCCCCGCGGCGCTCCGCAACGATCCGGCTGATCTTGACCCGCCCAAGCCCGGAAACCGTGAGTTTGCCCCACGAAACCGTGAGCCCCCGAGCAGCGGCAGCCGCGCGGACGCGGCTGGCCGCGACCCCGGTCATGATCGGACCGGATGCGAACCAGGCGATCACGATCAGGGCAAGGACAACGAGCGCCACGCGAACTCGCGTGGTCATGGTCGAAGGAAGCCCATCAGCCTGTCTTGATCGTCCTTAGAAGCGCCTGAAATCTCGGCTCCTGTCGCAGTGGATCGAGGGCTGGATCGACGCGCAGAAGAGGCGCCTCGCCCGAACCCTCGGATTTCGCGTGCTCGAGATCGTCCAGCGCTCGCTCCTTTTCGCCGAGCCCGGTATCGACGATAGCGAAGAAATAGGGGTCAATATGCTCCCTTTGATCGGCACGGACCAGCTGACTTCGCAATTCGAGGGCCTTCTCTCTCTGTCCGATCAGGCCATGGAAAAGCCCTAGCCAAGCCTCAAAGACCGGCTCCGGATCCAGCTTCGCTGCGCGCTCGACCATCGCGATCCCCTCCTCATGCCTTCCTGAGAAGAATAGCGCTTGCCCGAGGACGAGCATGATTGGGGGAAAGTTCGGTTGGGTAGCCAGGAATTGCCTACCCGTCCGAATGGCCTCGTCATAGCGACGCCCCTCGAAGAGAGGGTACATGGACACCGTGGCCGCCATCGAAGAGAGCGGGTCGATCTCGAGGGCCCGCTTCGCTTCCACGATCGCCTCATCGAATCGGCCCCGGGCGGTCAGCAGGACGACGAGCTCGGCCCTCGCGTCCGCGTTCCCGGGGCAGAGGGCGAGCGCCTCCCGGAACCTGCGTTCAGTAGCCGGAAAATCCCACGAGGTGAATTGCTGGATCACCGCGAGGGTTGTTCGAGCGGGCCCATTCTCGGGATCCAGCGTCAACGCTCTCCGAGCCGAGGCTATTGCAAGGGAGTCAGCATCGCTTCGCGTCATCAATCCCACGTTGCTGGAGTACTCGTACGCATAGGCCAGCCAGGTCCACGCGTCGACGTAGGTGGAGTCGATCGCAAGGGCCCTGCGGAATAGAACGATCGCGCGCCCGACCCCTTCATGCGTTTGCTCCCGATAGGCCTGGAGTCCGTGGAGATAGAGGGCGTGGGCATCGGCGTTCACGACGGGAGCCATGGTCAAGCGGCCCCGTTCGCGAGGAGTGATCTTGGCGCGGACTCCCTCGATCGTGGCGAGCGCGACGTCGCTGTGGAGCGCGAAGATGTGGTCCCAGTCCCGCTCGTATACCTCCGACCACACAGCCCTCCCCGTGGAGACATCCACGAGTTGCGCGGACACGCGCACGCTATCTCGTGCGCGCAGGAGCGCGCCTTCGACGACCATCCGGACATGAAGCTTTCGCGCGATCTCGTCGAGCGGCACCTTGGCGCCCTTGAACGGCATCACGGACGAGAGCGAGATCACGCGCAGATCGCCGACCTGGGCGAGACGTGCGATCAACTCGTCGGTCATGCCATCGCTCAAATAGTCCTGCGTCGGATCGCCCGACAGGTTGGTGAAGGGTAGAACCGCGATCGAGGGCGCTTCCTCGCTTGCCGATCGCAGCACGAATCGACTGATTAGAAGCGCGACGGCCACGATTCCTACCGCCGCGATCACCGCAACGCGCACCCCGTGCGATCGCTGAGCGCTTGGAGGGTCCTTGGCCTCCAGGGCGATCTTTAGGCCGCTCGTGAGAGACGCCGCACTCTGGGGTCTCGCACCTGGATCGGCGTTCATGGCCCACTGAATCGCATCCACCAGAGCGCGGGGCGCGTCGGGGCGAATCGAGTCGAGGCTCTGGGATGGGCCGCGCGCCATCTCTCTTTTGAGATCGGGCAGTGACCGGGCCTGGAAGGGCGACCTTCCCGCGAGTGCCCACCAAAGCGTCACCCCCAGCGCGTAAAGGTCCGACTGAGGGCTCGGGACACCCCCCGCGTGGAGCTCGGGTGCCATGAACAGGGGCGTTCCGAACCTTCGACGGGCCTCCATCTCTTCGAGCGCCGGACGCGAACCGAGGCCAAAGTCCGTGAGAACGACACGCCCTCTCGGCTCGAGGACGATGTTGGCGGGCTTGATGTCTCCGTGAACGAGTCCTACTGCCTCGAGCGCCTCGAGCGCGGTGCAGATCTCGATCCCTACTCGCGCCACCTCGCTTGCCGGAAGGGAGCCCGCCCGCTCGATCTCCTGCGCGAGAGTGGCCCCATCGAGACATTCCATCCACATGCCCGCTCGTCCGTCGTGCTCGGCGATGCCGTGCACCGCCACCACGCTGGGATGGCGCACGCGGGCGAGAGCGCGCGCCTCGGCTACGAGATCCGTCCCCGCGTTTTCGGCGGCCGAGCCGAGCAGAAACTTGAGCGCGACCTGGCGCTGAAGCGCGGGATCCCATGCGCGCCACACCTCACCTTTGGCGCCCGCACCAATCTGGTCGAGCAAGATGAGGTCGCCCCAGCGTTCGAGCTCCCCCCCGCTCCTGGGTTGCGGCGCCGGCGTGGTCGGGGCGCTCCCAGAATCGGCTCGCTGGAGCCGCCGGCTGAAGTCGGCGATCCGCTGCATGTCCTTGAGCGCGTTCAAGGCGTCGATGTCGCGATCGGACGCGGATTCGGCAAGCTTCCAGTCGACGGGCTCGTCTTTCGAGACCGCTTCGATCAGAGGATCGAGGGGATCGACAGGTTGGTCAGCGCTCATGACCCATGATGTCCGCGAGCTTGTGCATCGCGCGCTCGGTTGCCTTGCGTGCCGCGTCAGGAGTGCTTCGTTCCGTGATCGCAGCGATCTCCTCGTAGCTGAAATCGAGCTCGAGCCGAAGATGGATCAAACGGCGGTCCTCGTCGGAAAGCTGCGCGAGGCCACGCTCGTACCGGTCCAGGACGTCCGAGCCGATCGCGAGCTCGAGCGGGGATGGGGTCGTGCCCTCGACCTGGTCCGAGACTTCCTCGGTGGGTCGTCTGCGAGCCCAGCGTACCTGGTCCTTGATACGGTTGAGAATTGCCTGGCGAACGTACGCCTGGAACAGGCCGGGGCCTCGGACTTCGAACCGATCAAGGCCTTCGAGCGCCTTGACGAGGGTCTCTTGAACCAGATCACCGGTATCGAGGAGGGAACGCGCGCTCCCCGGGAGTCGACCGCTGGCCCAGCGCTCGAGTCGTGGCCGATATCGCGCCATCAGCGTATCCAGCGCTTTCCGATCGCCGGACTTCGCGCGCGTGATCAGCTCTCCCGTCTGAAGAAATCCGTCCGGAGGAGGTACGTCTCCGCTTCCCATGCCGACACAAGCTCCTGGTTGGCAGTAAGTTACGGAAGCATGCTATAGGCTGCCGCCAGCCGACAAGGAGAACTGTTTCCAGGACCGTATTTTTTCATGTCCGGTGGCCCGGCTCGAAACGTTGATGAGGTTGAACCCGCCCGATGGAGCCACGATTCCGGGATGGCGTCGAGGCGGGAAGGACAACTCAAGAGGAGGATTCCCAGATGGCTACCCTTACGGCTCTCATCGTCAGCTTCTTCAGACTCGCCGGCAACCACAACCAGACGATTCTCCGCGGCTAGCCTCTACCGGGTTCGGCCCAGGCAAGGGAGCCGGGCCGAGCCCGTGCGGTGTCCCTCATGCGAGCTCTTCTCTTGATGGCAGCGCTTTGGAGTGGAGTTCGTGCAGAACGGGAGCGTCTTGCTGGCCGGTACCCCGCGGCCGCGCGACATTGCGTGCGCGGCCTCTATCTTTTGAGGCGGTCGCGTCAGTTCCAATGCACCTTGTCCATCGGTCTCCTGAATACGCTCGGAATGGTCCACAAGTATGAGGGCCACTTCGCCCAGGCCGCTCGCGCCTACGCTATCGCGGTTCGTTTGGCGCAGCGTCACATGCACCCGGAACATCTCGTCTTCGCCACTCTCGATCACAACCTGGCGGGACTGGAGCACGCGAGAGGAAACCACGTGGAGGCCGAGCCGCTCGCGAGGCGCGGGCTTGACTTGCGAGAGCGCGTGCTCGGTCCGTGGCACCCGGACGTGGCTCGTGACGCTGCGGCGCTTGCCGCCATCCTGGACGGACAGAGCCGACATCGCGAAGCCGAAGAATTGCACCGTCGAGCGCTCGCGATCTTCAGCTCCCGTGGGCGGACCGAGCGTTGTGAAGTCGGGTACGTTCTCGCGAATCTCGCCGCCTGTCTGCACCTCGCGGGTAGGTCGGACGAAGCGGAGCCGCTCGCTCGGAGGGCACTCGTTTGCCAAATACATGCGCTGGGGCCGAGGCATCCCGACGTGTTCTCGACCCAAGGCAATCTCGCGATGATCGACGCCCACCTGGCGAGGCAGCGGTAACCACGCCCCTCTTATCGAGGAGCCAACCAAACTCGCCTGAGGCTCTTGATAGACTCTACCGGAGCACGAAGCGGCTCGCTTGCAGCGGCTCGAGCGGTTGGGTCATGAGCGCCTCGACTTGTGCCAGCCACCCAGAACCTCGCGCGTTCTTTTCGAAGTGCGCTTCGTGTATCTGCTCCGAGCGCCATGTCTCCACCATCACGAACAGATGCGGCTCGTCCTTTCCCTGATAGACGTCGAATCCTTCACATCCGTCGACGGTCAAGCTGAAGTCTCGCGCTCCCTGCAGCAGCGTGAGCAGCTCCGCGGCTTTGCCGTCGCGTGCACGAAATCGGTAGATCACTCCGACACTCATGGTGCCTCCTTATTTCAACATTCGAGCTGGGCTCGACTTGATGGATCCCCGCGCGTAACCGCCCCCGGTCACCCGGGAAAGCTCCGCCAGGTATTCCAGTCAATGTCCCGCCCTGGAAACGCGACCTTCTTGAAGGGCCACGCATCGGTAAGCCAACCCCGGACCGCTGCCAGTAGCCTCGCCTCCAGCCCGCTTTCCAGCTGGCTCTGCCTTGCCCACAAGAATGCGACGGCATCGTAGTCTCGCTTGGAGCTGGGATCCAGGTACACACACCCCAACACCATGGACTCATCGAGGCTGACAACCGTATAGGCGAAGGAGCGCCGAGTCTGAAACTCCTTCTGGTGCCATCCGAGGTCGATCAGATTCTGCTCGAGCGTGAGTCCCACCGGCCAGCCGGATGCAGGCCAGATCGTCTTCAGATGTTCGACACTGCTCATGACGGCGTCGTAGTCCTTGACCACGTCGTGAACCGTGAGCATCCGAAGCTGGAACTCCGGAGTCTCCAAGACTCGCGGTACAGCAAAGTCGTCGGGAACGAACGGTTGGATAAGCTGCGGCATTCAAGTGCCTCCCATCAATCCAACCTTCTCCAGGAAAACGGGCCAGCGTGGATCTCCGTGCAGTGGACGAAGGCGCGGATTGGATTTCATCTCGGCGAGTCCCGTGTCCCGGAGCGCATAGGCGCGCTCCAACCAATCGAATGCCGAGTCCGACTCATGGCGCACCGCGTGCAGCGTCGCGATCTGGTAGGCGGCGGTCTCCGCGTGGGTTTCGATCAGCTCGCGAAGCGCGTCGTCCGCCTCTTTCCGTCGCCCCGCGGCGTGATGAATGCATCCCAGTGCCTCCAGGCGGGCCCACCCCTCGGGCTCCTCCAGCGCTACCGCGAGCGCCTCGTCAGCGCGCCCTTGTGAGAGCAGCACAAACGCGAGGTAGGCCCGTAGGTTGGCCCTCTGGGGAGAAAGCTCGATGCTCACCCTGAACGCCTTCTCCGCCTCCGGAAAGCTGCCGGCGCGATAGAGCATGAGACCCAGGGTGAGATAGGACACCGAGCTGAGCGGGTCCTGATCCACCGCACGATGGGCAAGCTCGATCGCTTCCTCGAGGCGGTTCAGATTGGAGGCCATGGCGCTGGCGTAACAGAGCACGATCGTATTCCCAGGCATCAGCTCTTGCGCCCGTCGAAACGACGCTTCCGCACCGCTCCAGTTCCAGTCCATGACCATACGAGTCCAACCGAGGGACGCATGCCCCTCCGCCAGGTCCGGCTCCAAGGAAAGGGCGTGCTCCACGAGCTCCCTTCCGCGTTTATGCCCCACCTCCGACTCGATCCAGCCCATGTCCGCTGCCCTCATGTGCCTCCGACCCAGAAGCGCCCAGGCCAGCGCGTACGCCGGGTCCAACTCCAGCGCTCTCTCGAGATAGCCGAAGGACTTCAGCATTTCCTCGCGACTGCCGCGGTCCCCGAAATGCTGCGCCTGCAGGCAAAGTCGATGCGCTTCGGGGTTCGTGCCTCGCCCCTTCGCCGCCTGCGCTATCTCGGCTCGGACTTCTCCAGCCACCTTCGAATCCACCTCTTCGCCCAGTAACTTCTCGCGTAGCTCTCGCACTACCGATTGGGCGATATCGTCCTGGACCGCGAAGATGTCGTCGAGTGTTCGGTCGTACGTATCGGCCCAGAGGTGGTACCCGTCCGACGCCTTGAGCAAATGCACCGAGATCCGCACGTTGTTGCCGGACTTGCGGACTGTGCCTTCCAGAAGCGTGGCGACATTCAGCTTCTGGCCGATCGTGGCCAAGTCGTCCTTGGCCCCCTTGAACCGGAACGACGACGTTCGCGCCGCCACTTTCAGCCCGCGGATCTTGGCGAGCATGTCTCGGATCTCGTCGGCGAGGCCCTCGGAGAAGTACTCGTCGTCCTCGGTGCGGCTTCGATTCACGAACGGGAGGACCGCGATCGAGGCCACGCCAAGCGCGCCCCGTGCGGCTTGCATCAACGACGCGAGTTTTGCCGCGCTCAGGACGCGATCGTCCGCGCGTGGGGCCATCGCCGCCTCGATGGCTTTGGCCAGACCCGGGGGCGCATCGGGCCTCTCCGTGAGGAGCGACGCGGTGGGTCCGCGACCCGCTTCCGCCTTCAGCGTCTCCCAGTCCACTGCGTGAAACGGGGCCGTCCCGGTGAGGGCCCACCGAAGTGTGACGCCGAGCGCGTAGAGGTCCGAGCGGTGCGTGGGTATCTCACCGGTCATGATCTCCGGAGACATGAAGACGGGAGTGCCCCAGCCGCGTGGCGCCTGCTCGGTGGAACCGGCCCGGCGCCAACCGAGGCCGAAGTCGGTGAGCACCACGCGGCCGTCCGGTTCCAGGACGACGTTGGCCGGCTTCAGGTCGCGGTGAACGAGGCCGGCGCGGTCCACAGCTTCGAGCGCTGCGCATAGGCCGATGCCGATACGCATGACCTCACTCACCGGAAGAGCGCCCTGCCGTTCGATCTCTTCGGCAAGCGTGGGGCCCCGCAGGAGCTCCATCCACATTCCCGGGCGTCCATCGTGCTCCGAGATTCCGTGCACCGTCACCACACCCCGGTGGCGAACGCGCGCGAGGGCTCGCGCCTCCCCCAGCAGCACCTCGCGTGCCGTGCCCGAGGCTTCGATGCGACGGCTTTGAAGGAATTTGAGTGCGACCTCGCGTTGCAGTGTCGCGTCCCACGCTCGCCATACTTCCCCGTTCGAGCCCGCACCGATGCGCTCGAGGAGTGTGAGATCGCCCCAGCGTTGGGGTCGAATGCTGGCAGGAACGGCGGGGGCAACGGGCGGCGCGCCATCAGTCTCGCCGGAGCGCTGGAGCGTTCGACTGAATGCGGCGATCTGTTCCACGTCCCGGAGGCCCTGGATCTCGGCCTCGTCCTTGGGGTCTGCCGCGACGCGATTCCAATCGATCGAAGCCCCGTCCGAGACGGAGCTGGCGAGGTCATCCAGGGGATCGTCAGCGTGCATCGCCCATCGCCTTGGCCAACTTCCGGATGGCACGCTGTACCGCCATGCGCGCCGCGTCCTGGCTCCCGCGATCCATGGCGGCCGCGATCTCTTCGTAGGAGAAGTCCAGCTCGATCCGGAAGTGAATGAGCTGGCGTTCCACGTCACTCAGCTGTTCGAGGGCTCGCTCGTATCGCTCCACCATGTCGCGTCCGATCGCACGCTCCAGAGGCGATGGCGCCGCGTCTCTGAAATGTTCCAAAGCCTTCCCGTCTCTGGGACGCCGACTCGCCCACCGAATCTGATCGCGAATGCGATTGAGCACGGCCTGGCGAACGTAGGCTTGAAACTGCCCCGGTGAGCTTTCCTCGACGCGATCGAGTCCCTCAATGGCGCAAAGCAGGGTCTCCTGGACCAGGTCCGCCGTGTCGTGGAGGGAGCGAGCGTAGTGGGGGAGGCGGCCGGTGGCCCATCGCACGAGCCGCGGTCGATACCGCGCCATCAACACCTCGAGAGCCGAGCCGTCGCCTGCCTTCGCCCTCTCTAGGAGTTGCCCCGTCACAAGGAGGTCCGGCGAGGGAGGCCCCGGCTTTGAGTCGTTCGAGGCGGAGCCCTCGGGTGGGGGCCCGGGATCGGTCATCAGCCCTTCGAGATGGGATTGGCATCAGAGGCAAGGCAGGATTTCCTCGAGGATTTTGGCCGAGAACGAAGTCGTCCGCAAGGCGTTACGGCAGCACGAGGATCTTCTTCTCCACGCGATGCTGGCCCGCCTCGAAGCGCATGAAATAAACCCCAGCGGGCAGTGGCTGACCCGAATTGCTGTTCGCGCTCCAGGCGAGTTCGTGCCGGCCGGCCGGAACGAGGCCCAACACCCTCGTCTGGACCGCGCGCCCCGAGACGTCGTAGACCCGAAGGCACACCGGAGCAGGTGCGGGCAGGTCGAACGCAAGCCGTGCGTGCGATCGGACTGGGTTCGGTGCCGGGGCCCGGAAGCGGAACGCGAGGGGCGCTGTGCCGCTCGGCTCCACGCCCGTGATCGTAGGCGAGCCACCGCGCCAGAAGCCGCCGCGAAGCACGTAGCCATTACCGGCGAGCATGCCGGCTTCGTACCGACCAATCGAGCCGGAGAGGCGATAGCTCCCGCCCACAGCACCGACTGCGCCCCCATTGTCGGCGATGGACCAGGATAGCGGATCGTAGGCCAAGGCCTTCCGGGCCGGCCCGGTCATGGTCGCGACGGTCCATGAAAGCGTCGCCGCTGCGAGCAGCAGGGCTCCTCGAGCTGACCTCATCGTGGACCCACGGCGATGAAGTGGAACGTGGCATCGACGGCCGTGTTCGACGCATTGACGATGCGGATGGTGGCGACGTTGTAAAGGGCGGTTGTGACGATCCCGACGAAGAACACGGAGCTCGATTCCGGCGAGACGGTGATGTCCGGTTGACCGCCGATCGTTGGGAAGGCCGGGCTGAAGTTGATCTGGTACGTCCCCGTTCCCGTTCGCGAGCACGTGAATCCAGTGCCGAGTATCTGTGCACCGGTAGAGGACACCTTGCCCCTGATGACCCGCAGGTTCTCCGACCCGGCGGGCGCGAAGTATTCTCCGCTGGATCCCAGCCGGATGTTGCCGCGCACTTCGAGACGCTCGGCGGGCGTCGAGGTTCCGATCCCGACCTTTCCATCAGATTTCGCTATCAGTGCCGTACCCGACGCGGTGTGCAGCTCGATGTCGCCGGCGGGACGAAAGTTCAACACGGACATGAGCGGACTACCAGCCGAGCCGTAGCCCACCCATCCCGTCTCCCCCGCGGTGCTGCTTCGGAATGAGAGGTATCCCGACTGGTTCGATGGGGTCGCGGTGTCCTCGAGAAAGATCGCGGGAATGGGGCTATGGATGTGGAGCTGCGCCGCCGGCGATGCGGTTCCTATGCCGACGTTTCCGCCGGCGTAGCTCAGGTTGCTGCCGCTCATCTGCCACGGACCGAGCGCATACGGTGCCCCGGTGAGGATCTGGCGAGGCCCGAGCACCGTCGCAGAAGCGCAGGTGCCATCCGTGCATACCTCGACTTGGAGCCAGCGGGCATCGCCGTTGAACGCGTTGGCGCCGAACTCTCCGCCCGCGTCGACAAGGGCCGTGAAGATCCCTTTTTGGATGGGGACGTCCGCCGCGATCTGGCTGGCACCGATTTGGGTGCCGCCGGTGGGCGGAATGCCAGTGCCCGGTGCATCCCAGAGGCTGAACCGCAAGTGCACGGTGCCGTCGACAGGGGTGCCTGACTGAGTCAGCTCACCCTGGTAGGAAAATGACGGCCCAAGAGGAGCGGCGCCAACGAGCGCCGGGATCAGCAAGAGTGATGCTGTTGTC
>DATJGP010000016.1:0-4584 GCA_035494915.1 Candidatus Eiseniibacteriota bacterium
CCCGCCGAGGACGATGAGCCCGAGGCCGCGCGCGATCGTCGTCGTGGCTCTCCGTGGCCGGTGCTTGAGGACCCGCCAGAGTAGATTCAGCGTGACGGACGGATCGAGCCGCTCGAGGAGCGTCGTCACGGACGCGGTGAGGACGATCCCGAGCGCGCCCAGAATGATCATGCGCATGGCCAACGGGCCGATGAAGACTGGCCAAAGCCCGCGGAGGAGGTCATTGCCGGTCTGCGACCGGGCCAGGCTGGCCACGAGCGGGCCGCCGAACCTGGCGAAGGCGGCGATGGCGAACGCGCTCGCGGTCAGCCCGATGCCGATCCCGAGGAGATAGCGGTCCTTCCGGCGTGCAGCGAGAAGACCGAGGCCCCCAAACATCACACCGCCCATGAGCCACAGGTAGGCGCGCCGCTGGAGACGGTGCCCCATCCCGATGATTCGCATCAGGAGCTTCCCCGTGGGCCAGCTCTCTCTCGATCCGAGGACGAACTGCGCCTTCGGAGGAAGCTTGTCCGCAACCCCGGGATGCGCGGCGAGGGCTTCCTTCGCGATCACCTGGATGTCCGTGAGGGTGAGGGACAGATCGGAGCCGTGGGTGATCAGGATGGGATGGAGCTTCAGGGCCGCCTGACGCACGAGAGCCCGAAAGGGCGGTGACGCGACGATCTGCTGCACGGCGCCGAGGACGATCGGTCGATAGGGCGTCAGCTCGCGCTGGTAGTTCACGATCTGCTCGGTGATCTGGTTCGCGACCACGCGGGCGACCGGCGGCTCGGCGAGGCTGTCGGCGACCCGGGCCGAGAAGACCGCCGAGTTGAACAGGATGCGCGTGGCGTAGATCATCGTGACACCGTAGAGGAGCGCCGCGACGCAGAGGGTTCCGAGCACGACGGCGCCCGTCGAACGAAGGCGGTTCATTCGATGTCCCTCACTGGGTGATTCAGGGCTTGGGCCGCCGGATTCCGAGCTTCGCCATCCGGCTTTCGAGCGTCGTGGGCTTCATCCCGAGGATCTCGGCCGCGCCGCCATCCCCGCGTACCCGCCAGCGCGCCCGGTCCAGGACGACCTTGATGTGCTCTCGCTCGACGTCGACGAGGTTGAGGCGTGCCGGCGCGGTCGCGCTCTCCGACCCGGGCGACTCGATCACGAGCACCGGGCCCTTGGCCACGATGACCGCGCGCTCGATGACGTTCCGGAGCTCGCGGACGTTGCCCGGCCACGCGTGCCGCTTCAAGGCGGCGAGGCTCCCCTTGGAGATGGACTCGATCGTCTTGTTGAACGCCTTCGAGAACTCGTCGACGAAGGTCCAGACGAGGACGGGTATGTCCTCGATGCGGTCGCGCAGTGGCGGGATGGAGATGGGGAACACATTGAGGCGATAGAAGAGGTCTTCGCGGAAGGTGCGGTCCTTCACCGCGCGGTGGAGGTCCTTGTTCGTCGCCGCGATCACGCGCACGTCCACGTGGATGGGGCGCGTCCCTCCCAGGCGCTCGAGCGTCCTGTCCTGAAGAACGCGAAGAAGCTTCACTTGAGCTTCGAGCGGTAGATCTCCGACCTCGTCCAGGAAGATGGTGGTGCCCGAGGCGAGCTCGAACCGGCCGATCTGACGCGAGAGCGCGCCCGTGTAGGCGCCGCGCTCACGCCCGAAGAGCTCGCTCTCCAGCAGGGCGGTTGGGATGGCCGCGCAGTTGACTCGAACCATGGGGCGGTCGCCACGGCGGCTCGCGTCGTGGATGGCCTGGGCGAAGACCTCCTTGCCGCACCCGGTCTCACCGGTGAGGAGGACGGTGGAGTCGGTGCCGGCCACGAGGTCCGCCTGCGCCAGGGCCCGCTTGATGGGCTCGCTCTCCGCCACGATCGCTCGCTGCCCCTTGAGCACCGTCACCTCGTGGCGGAGCTGGACGTTCTCGCTCGCGAGCCTGTCCTTGAGACGCTCCACCTCGGCCAGTGCGTGCTCGAGATCGACCTGGCTCTGGCGGCGGGCCAGGACCTGCGCGAAGACGGCCGCGAGCAGCCGCAACCGGTCGAGCACGTCGGGCGTCCACGTGCGGTTCTCGCGGAGGGCGCCGAAGGAAAGCGCGCCCACGACCTTCCCCTCCACCTCCATGGGAACGACGGCGTTGGATCGGGTGTGGAAGCGGCGGAGATTCTCGCGATCGGGCTCGGCCGGCACGTCGTCGACCGAGTCGTGCCACACGGTCTCGTTGGCCATGATCTTCGAGAAGATGTAGGGGAAGAGCTCCCTCGCCGAGAGATGGAGCGGGGCGGTGGGCAGCTCGGGGCGGATCCACGTGTGCGTGTCGACCAGGTTCGAATCGGCCTCCGTGAGCTGCCACAGGACGCACCGGTCGATGTCGAGCGCCTCGACGATGCGGCGCTGGGCATCGACGATGGCTTCGTCGACCTGCGCCGGCGCCAGGCTCACGAATCGAGCGGCGAGCTCGGTCACCAGCCGCTCGAACTCGGGAGTCCCCGCGCGAGCGCGCTGTTCGAGCAGCCGCCTCTCCGTCGCGTCGGTCACGGACGCGACGACCATCCGGGTGCCATCGCTCAACGCCGGCGTCCATCCCAGGTCCACGAAGATCACGGAGCTGTCCTTGCGGCAGCCGCGGATGTCGCGGGCGACGCCCGCGCGACGCGTTTCCGGACTGGTCCAGAACCGGTGGGGCTGCCCGGAGGACTCGTCGCGGGCCGCCGCGGGGAGGATCGCTTCGACGGGCCGCCCGAGGAGCTCACTGGCCGCGTAGCCGAAGATCGCGGCGAGTCTGGGATTGGCATAGAGGATCGTGCTGACGTCATCGAGGACGAGGATGCCCGTCGGGGACGCTTCCGCCGCGACATCGCGGAGCGCGTGATGCTGAGACAGTGAACCAGTAGCCATGTTAACGACCGTGGTCAGCAGGCTCTCCCGGATGGCCCGGCGCCGCACAGCGTCCGGCAACGCGCGCGGGGAGATCCAGGTCCGATATTTCGGAGGTGTATCACCCGTGGCGGGGAAAGTCCAGTGCCACGAAAGTCGTGGGGGATGGACCGGGCAAATAAATGGCCCCGCGGCCGTGAGCGCCCGGCCGCGGGGCCTGAGAGACTCCGTCGGGTTCGACGGATGACTACATCATGGGCGTTTCGGGAGGAGCCATCATCTTCCGGACGGCCCGCCGACGACGCCGACGCACCTTGCGGACGGTCTTGCGCACTGCTTTCCGCACTGCCTTCCGCACCTTACGGCGGGTCTTGCGAGCCACCTTGCGGCGGACGCGGCGGACCTTCCGTACGGCCTTGCGGACCTTCCGCTTCACGCGGCGAACTTTACGGCGAGTCTGGCGAACCTTGCGACGGACCTTGCGACGCACTTTACGACGAACTTTGCGCGCCTTTTTGCGTGCCGCCATCCGTTAGGACCACCTTTCTCGAAATGGTGCCCATGGAGCACCGGTTTGTCGCGCCGATCCCCGTCGGCTGCGCGAATCGAAAGTTCGATCCACAACTCCTGGGGATGGCCTGCTGGGATCGAAGTAACGGTGCGCTCACCGGACCCAGCTACGCACACTGTATTCAAATTTGTCGCGCTGTATAGATTTATTTAACGAATTTGCTTGACCCGACATATCGGAGAACCTCCATCGCGTCGGAGTCCGCGTGCATGTCACGCGCATGAAACGCGTGCATTGAGCGCGGCGCAATTGCAATGATGCAATGTACTTGGAAGATTCGCGATACAACGCTTGACTGCGGGCACGACACGTGCCCTTCACGATTCAGTGGGGATCACATCGCTCATTCATTTTTTTTCACACGGGGGGATGCTGTGTCCACGCCGGTTCGAATGACCGTCCAGTGGTTCGTGCCGTCACGCGAGTCGGGATTCATCGTCGCCGCGCTGCATGCGCTCATGGTGGCGGTTCGAGCGGAGCCCGGCTGCAGCAGCTGCCATCTCACGACGGACATGGGGGAGCGCGCAGGGCTCAGCTACACGGAGGAATGGATCGGGGAAGACGATCTGAAGCGTCAGCTCCGGTCGGAACGGTTCTCGAGACTCGCGGAGCTGATGGAGCGGGCGACGGAACAGCCGAAGATCGAGTTCGCGCTGCCGGACGGCGTGCGCGGACTTGAATACGCGGAAGCGGTGCGTGAGGGAGGGAATTCTTGAGAATCCGGAGTCGCCGGGCCTCGAGCAACGGAATCGTTACGACCTTCGCCGCGCTCGCGCTCGCGGCGGCGCTGTCCTTTTGTCCGGGTGCTTCAGCCCAGCCGCGAGCGGCCGCCAAGCCTACGGGAACCTACGAATTCAACGATTCCCACTTTCACTTGACCAACTACATCCAGGAAGGGATCACGGTCCAGCACTTCCTAGGCATCATGGGCAAGCGGGTGGGCCGGTCGACGCTGTTCGGGATTCCGCTCCAGCAGCAGTGGTCGTATCGGATCTCGGGGGACCAGGCGCCTACCTATTATCTGGACTCCGACGCGCGCCTCTACTACTACTCCTTTACGGATGCCCAGATCGCCATGGCGTACAAGTCGCTGTCCAAGACCGACCAGGCGCGATTCGATCCGATGATCACGGGATTCAATCCGACCGACATG
>DATJGP010000017.1:0-14385 GCA_035494915.1 Candidatus Eiseniibacteriota bacterium
GGGCCGCGAAAGCCGCCCCGCGACGCGCGTTCTCGGATCTCGAGCGCTTTCTTCCTCTCCTACTCCTGGCGGTCACCGGGGCCGCGGCCGCGCTCTACCTCGAGGCCGAGCACCGGATCGCGGGACGCTGGGGATTCTCGCTGGACGATTCATGGATTTACGCGCAGATGGCCCGGAATCTCGCCACCGGGCGTGGGTTCGCGTTCAACCCCGGCGAGCCGGTGGCGGGCTCGACCGGGCCCCTCTACACCTTCATCCTCGCTTTCTTCTACCTGCTCTTCCACGAGGTCGTCTGGGGCGCGAAGATCTTCGGGCTCGCATGCCTCGCGGGATCGGCGTACGCGATCCATCGCGCGGTCCGCGCGCTCGTGCCCGAGCGGGCGAGTGTGGCCCTGTTCGCGGGACTCCTCGTCGCCACCGCCCCCGCGCTCCTCTGGGGAGCGCTCTCGGGGATGGAGATCGCGCTCTATCTCCTCCTCGTCTCGTTCGGCATCGACGCCTACGCGCGCGGGCGATGGAACCTCGCGACCTTCCTATGGAGCGCGGGCGTCTGGGTGCGGCCGGACGGCCTGTTCCTCGCGGGGCTCGCCGTCGTTCTCGGTCCACCGCGGGAGATCTGGAAGCGCGCGCTCTGCGCGGCGCCTCCCATCGTGGCGTTCCTCGCGTTCAATCACGCGATCGGCGGCCAATGGATGCCACAGACCGTCGGCGTGAAGGCGCACTTCGGGATGGAGGCCGCGCGGACGGTCACGATGCTCCGCGAGTGGGGGGCGCTCTGGGGCATTCCCTACCGGAGCCTGGACGAGCTCGAGGAGCCGGTGCTCCTGCTCGCGCTGCTCGCGATCGGGGGCGCGCTGCTCCTCCGGAAGCGGCCGATCCTCGCGCTCTACACACTCGGGTTTCCGATGGCGCTCTCGCTCTTCTACGCGGGAAGCGGATCGCACAAGCGGTACATCCTCTACGTCATCCCGTTCGGGATCGCGATGGCCTCGGTGGGGCTCGCGGCCGTCGCCGCGCGTTTCCGCGGCGCGACAGGGCGGAGGGCGGTCGCGACGATCGCCGTCGTCTGCCTCGCATGGCAGCTGGTCCTCGCGCGCGGCGAGGCGGAGACGCACGGATGGAATGTCCAGAACATCAATGAAATGCAGCGCACGATGGGCGAGTTCGCGCGGCGAATCACGAAGCCTGGCGACCGGATCGCGGCGAACGACATCGGCGCCATCGGCTACTTCAGCGAGCGTCCCGTCGTGGATCTGGTGGGGCTGATCACGCCGCGCGAGCCCTTGCCGCGCATGCTGAGCCGCTATCGCCCCGAGCTCATGATCGTGTTCGTCGACTGGTTCCACGAGTACGCGCTCTGGGATCCGGAGAGCCGCGGCTTCGTCTTCCTGGACGCCGACTCGACCCACAAGTACATGATGGTGGGGGCCCTCGAGCTCCGTCACAACACGATCAGCTCGAAGGATCAGATGCTCGCGTTCCGGCGTCTCCCGATGGATGCGCCGGCGCCGGAGCGGCTCCTGATGGAAGTGCGCTGAGGGTTAGCCGGGCTCGGTCGCGGTCAGGGCGCGCTTGAGAAGCGCGATCTGTCCGGCGTGATACAGGTTGTGCTGCGTGACACCGATGAACTGCGCGTAGGCGGTGTAGGGAGACTCGGGAACCAAGAGCTCGTCCAGCCGATCGTCCGGAAACCCGCGCACGGCCCGCCGCAGCTTCTCGCTCCCCCGCTTGAGCCCCTGCACCGTCTCGTGCCAGTTGATCTCGGTCGGCTGCGGACACGCCGGCCAGTCCTCGTTGGCGGTGAGCGGGTGTCCGTCACCCGCCAATCGTCGTAGGAGGAGGTCGTAGTCGCTGCTCACGTGGAGCACGAGCTCCCAGATGCTGTGCGCGCCTGGGATCGGATGGCTGGCCGCCTGCGCGGCGGTGAGGCCGTCGAGGAGGTCGAGTAACGAGGGCCCGTGCCACGCGTCACCCTCGAGCGCTCGCCGGAGCTGGTCTTCGAGCCGGCTGGCTTCCGCGGTCACGCGCACGCTCCGGAACGCTAGACGCGCTCGGCCCGGATGACGCGAAGCGCCTGCCGCACCGCGCCGAGGTGATACGCGGTGTGCACGATGATCGCCATGAACTCCCACGGCGAATCCTCGCGCTCCCATGTGGCGTCGTCCTTGGCCCGTGCCTCCACCGACGCTGCCTCGTTCCGGAGGCGCTCCCGAAGCTCGTTCCATTCGCCCTCGTCCACAGGCCGATCGTTCGTCCAGATGGAGCGCCAGTCGAGCGTTCCGAGCGGCTCCCCTTGGAGCGGGCGCTGGAGGACCTCGAGGTAGTAGATGCAGTGTCGCACGTGCGCGGCGATGCTCGCCGTATCGGGCGACGCCCGCTTGGACGCTTCGGACGCGGTCACGTCGGCCAGCGTCTCGAAGAACGACGTGCCGCGGTCGAGATAGATCCCGCGCACGCGGTCGAAGGTCTCGCCCAGGAACTCGAGAACTTCGCTCCGCACCCTCTCGAGCGTGACGTTGGCCGGCATCAGCGGCCTCCCTTCATCCCCGCGCGCTCGAGCAGCCGCGTCCAGTGCGCCTTGGTGAGCGGCACGATCGAGAGCCGCGGCAGGCGCACCAGCTCGGTCGTGGCGAGAACGTCGTCAGCGCGGAACGCGCTCAACGGAACCGCGAACGGGAGCGCCTTCTCCGCCTTGATCTTCACGACGAGACGCTTGGGGTTGTCCTGCTTGGGGTCGGGAAACGCATCGGAAGCGGCGGTCGCGAGCCCGACCACCTGCTTCTCGTCGCCCGTGTGGTAGATCGCGATCGCGTCACCCTTCTTGATCTGGCTCATGTGCTTCAGCGCGACCGGGTTCGAAACGCCGTCCCAGGTCGTGGTCTTGTCGCGCACCAGATCGTCGAAGGAGTAGGTCCCGGGTTCCGTCTTGAAGAGAAAAGCGCTCATGGTTCCTCCATGCTAGCATGCGCGTCCATTCCCCATCGGAGGGGCCGCCGCCATGCTCGCCGTCGCGTTCTTGCGTGCCGTCAATCTCGCATCGCACAACCGAGTCGCCATGGCCGATCTGTGCGCCATGCTCGGCGATCTGAAGCTCTCCGGCGCCCGCGCCCTCCTCGCGAGCGGTAATCTCGTCTTCGAGGCCGGCTCCGCCGCGCCAGAGGGGCTCGAGCGAAAGCTCGAGCAGGAAGCCGAGCGGCGCCTCAAACTCACGACCCACTTCTTCGTCCGCACGTCGAAGGAATGGAGCGCCGTCCTCGCCGCCAATCCCTTCCCCAAGGAAGCCAAACAGGACCCAGGGCACCTCCTGGTCTACGCGCTCAAGGACGCCCCGCGAAAGGCCCAGACTCAAGCGCTCGACGAGGCCATCACCGGCCGCGAAGTCGTCCGCGTCGTGGGACGCCAAGCCTACATCGTCTACCCGGACGGCGTGGGGCGCTCGCGCCTCACCGTCGCGCTCATCGAGCGAAAGCTCGGCACGCGCGCCACGGGACGGAACTGGAACACCGCGCTCAAGCTCGGAGCGTTGCTCGCCGGCTGATCAGTAGACGTACAGGAAGCGCTGTGACGGCGACGGCTCGTTGGGACCGAGGCGGACGTAGGCGGTCATCCGGTCGCTCGCGCAGATCGTGTTCTTCCGAAGCTGCACGCCCGCCAGGAGCTCGTAGCGGTAGGTGGAATCGGCGTCGTAGAAGAGGAAGTTGTCCGTCTTCGGATCGGGTACCGCGTAGTTCTTGAACCACGTGACGAACACCAGCAAGAGCTTCGGCTTGGATTGCTCGAGGTTCTCGGGCAGCGTCTTCTGTGGCGAGACGAGCCCCATCAGGTCCACCACCTTGCGCTCTCCGAAGTACGCGATCGCCCCGATGTCGTTCGTGGCCACCACGTCCCCCGGCTGCGTCACGAGCTTCACGAAGTTGCCGAGGAGCACCTGCATTTTGTTGATGTTCTGGACATTCCACGCGTAGACGTCGGCCTCGTGCGGCAGATAGGTCGCTTGCCAGGCGAGACAGGCGGCGCAGGCGAACGCGGCGATCCGCGGCGCCTTGCGTTCGCCAGAGCGGCGCGAGATCGCATCGAGGGCCATCACGACGAGCAGCATCGCGAACGGAATCACGTAGAGGATGTATCGCTTGTGCGACGCGCTGTGCTCGCGGAACAGCGAGAGCGCGATCGGAAACCCGATGGCGTAGACGGCGAGGATGGGCTTCTTGCGGAGCGTGACCACGGCGCCCACGAGGAGCAGGAGGAGGAAGACGATCGGCTCCTCGAGCTGGTCGGTGGGACGGTACGGCACGCCCCAGAGCGCGCCCCACTCGCGCATCATGTTCCAGGTGCGCCCGACCAGGTCGATTCCAAAGTGCGCCTTGGCCCCCACGGTCTGAGGCATCCAGTGCCCGCCGATCATGTAGTTGAACCCGAAGTAGGCGAGGAGCACGGGGGTGGCCACGAGGATCCGGCGGATCGCTTGCTTGGGGGGCGCTATGAAACCGAGCGCGACGAGGAAGATCCCGTCCGGCCTCGCCCACACGCCCACCGCCCAGATCAGGACCGCCAGCGTCTGCTTCCCCCGAATGTAGAGCGCAAGCCCCGCGCAAACGATGAGGAGGTAGAGCGGGATCTCCATTCCAGACAGCATCCCCCACACGAGGGGCGGCGAGGTGACCACGAGGAGGGCGGCGAGGAGCGAGAGCAGGCGTCGCCCCGGCAGGAGCGCGATCGCGGCGAAGTAGAGCGCGACGCCGGCGCCAATCTGGCAGGCGACGCCGAAGATCTTGGCGCTCCAGACGACCTCGTGGAACAGCGCGTAGAAGAAGGCGAGGATGAAGGTGTAGAGCGGGCCGGTGGAGCCCGCCACGGGCTCGCCGGGATTGAACGAGAATCCGCGCCCGGTGGCGAGGTTGCGGGCCATCTGCGCGTAGATCCAGGAGTCGTCGAGCGCGTAGCCCCATGCGCCGGCGATCTTCTTCTCCTGGTCGAGGAAGTACCACGCCAAGCCGATCAGCGTAGCGGCGATCGCGATCACGACCCAGGCGAGGGTCAGCTCGAAACGGGGCGCCGCCGCCGCGCGCGATGGCCGGGCCGCCGGACTCCTCTTTCGTTGGGAAACGGGGGTCATCAGCTCCGTACGATACCACGGCGGCGCATGAAAAAAGCCCGGCGTCCGCGTGGTGACGGACGCCGGGCGTGTCGTGAAACGCTACAGGCTATGCGGGTAGATGACGTCTCCCGCGGACGGCCCTGTAGATGAAGAGCAGGATGATCGCGCCTACGATCGATGCGATGATGCCGGCGCTCTGACCCTCTCGATACCAGCCGGCAGCGTGACCCAGGAACGTAGCCACGACCGCACCGGCGATTCCGAGCAGGATGGTCATCACGATGTTACCGCCGTCGCGTCCGGGCATGATCAGCTTGGCGAGCGCGCCAACGATCAATCCGACGATGATGGCCCATAGAATGTTCATGACTGTCTCCTCTCACTGCCCCCGTTGCATTCGCGCGGTCATGGGTCGCCACGCGGTCTGACCCTCCCCGTCACCACCCGCAACGAGACAAGAGCAAACGCCGGACCAAACGCCAGGAACCATGGGTCAGGCAGCCAAACCAAGGCTTGTGGCTACTTTGTGGCGACGCCGTCACACAACGGTACGGGCTCAACCCTACCCAGCGTTTGGCAATCCGGGGTCCGGCTGCTACAAACAACCAAGCCTCGCGCTTGACCCTGGGGAGCGGTCCGCGTACCCTTTTTGTCTAGCTCGGCGCCCGTCGAGCGGGATGAACCCCCGCAACAATGGAGGGTGTGGACTATGACGACTGCCCTTGTGCTTTCAGGAGCCGCCTCCGGCCGCTAGGCCGCGTCCCCACGCCCGCCTCTCGGCCGATCTTCACGTCGGCGCTTCACCCCGAAATCAAACAACCGAGAGGAGCATCCATTGCATCAGCTTCATGCATTGGGCTGGACCCCGTTTTTCGACGCACAATTCCAACCGTATCAGGCGAGCGGCCTCGTACCCGCCCGCGTCATGGAAGAGCAGCGCAATTCGTTCCGCATCGCGACGACCCCGGACGCTCTTCATCAGGCGGAGCTGACGGGCAAGCTCCGGCGCGACGCATCGCTCGGATCGCGAATCCGTCCGTGTACCGGCGACTGGGTCGCGGCCGCCTTACCCGAACATCCCGGCGGTCTGGCGCTCATCCACCACGTGCTCGAGCGCCGCACCTGCTTCTCCCGCCAGGAGGCGGGGACGCGAACGGCCGAGCAGGTCGTCGCGGCGAACGTGGATACCGTGTTCCTCGTGCAGTCGTTGAACCAGAACTTCAACGTACGGCGCATCGAGCGGTACCTGGCCCTCCTATGGGAAAGCGGCGCGGAGCCGGTCGTGGTCTTGAGCAAGGCCGACGTCTGTGCCGATCCCGCGCCTCGGATCGAGGAGGCGGAGCGGGCGGCCCGCGGCGTGTCGGTGCTCACGGTGAGCGCGGTGCGGGAAGGCGGAGTCGAGCCGCTGCGGCCGTACCTCGCCGCGGGGCGCACCGTGGCCCTGGTCGGTTCGTCGGGAGTTGGTAAGTCGACCCTCGTCAACGCTCTCATGGGGGAGGAGTTGATGGATGTGCAGGGGATTCGCGAGGACGGGCGCGGTCGGCACACGACCACGTCACGGCACCTCGTGGCGCTTCCCTCGGGCGGACTCCTTCTGGACACGCCGGGGATGCGGACCGTTCTTCTGTGGGCCGGCGAGGAAGGGATCGCGCGCACGTTCGACGATGTCGACGCGGTGGCGAAGCGCTGCCGCTTTCGCGATTGCACTCATCGGAGCGAGCCGGGTTGCGCGGTCCGCGAGGCGCTCGAGAGCGGTGAGCTGGATCGAGATCGCATGCGGAGCTATGAAAAGCTCGAGCGTGAGGCACGCCATCACGCGGCGAAGGTGGATCCCAAAGTGCGACGGGAGCTCCAGCGCCAGTGGCGCGCCATCCACTTGGAAGCGCGTCGACGTCCGGACAAGCGCGCGTTCTGAAATGTAACCCCGTCGGGTGAGACCCCGGAGTTACAGAGAGACCTAGAGGCCTCTCCGCACGGAACGGCACTTAGGTCCAACCATTTGTTTAACAACCACTTACGTCACGCGTATTCACGACAGTCCTGGCACCGCTCCTGCTATTACCCCTTGTGGGAAGAACGGGATGGGCGGTTGGGATGACCATCGAAGCGAACGCATTTGCGAAAGGCGGAGGGAACTATGAGACGAATCCGACAGTGCGCCGCCGGCCTCGCGATGATTATCGCGTTGGGTGTGCAGGCGCCGCAGGCCCATGCGGCCAGTGTGTCGTTCGGACTTCGTATCGGCGATCGTTATGACGGGCCGAGGATCGGCTACGTTCGCAATCCGGATCTCATGCTGGTCCCGGGAACGAACGTCTACTACATGTCGACCTCGGACTACGATCTCTACCGGTTCGGAGGCTACTACTACACGTACTACGATGGCGGTTGGTACCGGGCTACCCGGTCCAGCGGGCCGTATGCCTTCATCAGCTACCAGTCGGTGCCCCGACAGGTCCGGTACGTGCCTTCGGATTATCGGAGCTGGCGAACCGCGCGCGGCTATCAGTACGGCAACTATCGCAGCGGACGCTGGTATCGGAACCGGGATTGGCAAAACCATCAGCGGACGGAGCGTGACATGCGTTCCCGGCATTATCGCGGCTACGACAACAACAACGGCAACAACAACAACGACAACAATAACTACGACAACAACCGCTACCGCCGCAATTAGCGGGTAGGTGGTCGCGAGAGCAGGTCCAAGCGGGGCTTCCGAAAGGAGGCCCCGCTTTCTTTTGGGTCCGTCCGCCGGCGTCGGCGGGTGGCCCGAGCCATCCCGGATCGTCGTACCGCCAGTTGACGCGGGCGGCATTCCGTCGCACGATTATGGCTTCACTTTCGTGGGTTTATCGTGCTCCTCCGGCCAGGGTCAATTTTGCTCCTCGCGCGTACCCAACTCCGCTGGCTCTCGCTGGTCCTCGCCGCCTTCCTGACGGTCTCCTGCGACGAAAGCCACGTGACCACCCCGCCCCCTCCGAAGCCGCCCGTAGGAGGTGACACGACCTCGCCGACCATCACCAGGGTGGTCCCGGTCAACGGCGCGGCGAGCGTCCAGCTCGCCTCGACGATCCAGGTGACCTTCTCCGAGCGGGTCGACGCCTCGACCGTGACCGGAACGACGTTCGCGGTGACCGGCTCCGGCCCCGTGGCGGGTACGGTGACACTCGCCGACTCGATCGCGGTCTTCTCACCCTCCGCTCCGTTCGCGCCGAACACGACTTACACCGCGCGCGTGACCGCCGGCGTGAAGGACCTCGCGGGCAACCCGCTCGCCTCCGAGTACACCTGGTCATTCACGACCGGCCCCGTCCCGGACGCGATTCCGCCGACGGTGGCTGCCGTGATCCCGGCAAACGGATCCGCGGGCATCGCGACGACCACGGCCGTCCAGGCCACCTTCTCGGAGCTGGTCAAGGCATCCACGGTCACGACCAGCACCTTCCTGCTGACGGGCTCGGCCCCCGTCTCCGGGACGGTGGGGCTCTCGGGCTCGACCGCCACCTTCACCCCGTCGAGTCCCCTCGCTTACGGAACCACGTACACGGCGCGCCTGACTGGAGTGCAGGACCTCGCCGGGAACGCCCTGGCTTCCGACTTCATCTGGTCCTTCACGACGGAGCCGGCTCCGGACACGACGCCTCCGACCGTGGTCTCGGTCGCCCCCCTGCCCGGTGAGACCGGCGTCGCGCTCAGCACCACCGTGCGGGCCACGTTCTCGGAGGCGGTGGATGCCGCGACCGTGTCGACCTCGACCCTCACCCTCGAGAACGGCGGGGGACAGGTTGCGGGGGCGGTGACGTTGACCGACTTCACCGCGACCTTCACGCCCTCGGCTCCGCTCGCGGCCAACACGACCTACACCGCCCGCGTCACGACCGGAGTGCGCGACCTCGCCGGAAACGCGATGGCCTCCGACACGGCGTGGACGTTCACGACCGGTGCGGCGCCGGATCTCACGCCGCCGACGGTCGTCACCTCGACCCCGCTCCCGTCCTCCGTCGGCGTGCCGGTCGGGACCACCGTCTCGGCCACGTTCTCCGAAGCGATCGCGCCGGGGACCCTCAACTCGCAGACCTTCTTCGTCAGCGGCACGGGAGCGAACGGGGGACTGGTCCCGGGGACGCTGGCCCTGAACGGGACCACGGCGACGTTCACGCCTTCCGCTCCCCTGGTCTACGGAGTGGTGTACATCGCGCAGATCGCGACGGCGGTCACGGACCTCGCGGGCAATCATCTCGCGAACGATTACATCTGGGACTTCAAGACCGAGGCGCCGCCCGACCTCACGCCCCCCACGGTCATCGCGGTGACACCGCCGGCCGCCGCCACCAACGTGGCCATCGGGACGACGGTCACCGCCACGTTCTCCGAGGCCGTCGCGCCGGCCAGCGTCTCCACCACGACGTTCCTCGTGAGCGGCACGAATCCGGTCGCCGGAACGGTCACGCTCGCCGACTCGACCGCGACGTTCACCCCCTCGTCGCCGCTCGCGTACGGCACGACGTATACCGCCCGGATCACGACCGGTTTGAGCGACGTGGCGGGAAATCACCTGGCGAGCGATTTCGTCTGGACCTTCACCACGGGCCCGCAGCCGGACACCACCCCGCCGACGGTCACGGCCGTGAGTCCGCTCGCCGGAGCCACCGGCGTTCCCATAGGCACGGACGTTTCCGCGACCTTCTCCGAACCGGTGGCACCGGCGAGCGTCTCGGCGACGACCTTCACCCTGTCGGCCGGGGTCGTGCCGGTCCTCGGGACGGTGAGCCTGACGGGACAGGTCGCGACGTTCACGCCGCTCGTGCCCCTTCTCTTCAGCACGACCTACACGGCGCGCCTCACGACGGGGGTCGAGGATCTCGCCGGCAACAACCTGGCATCGGATCAGGTGTGGAGCTTCACGACGGGCCTCGCTCCGGACACCACGCCGCCCACGGTTTCCTCGACGCAGCCGGTGGATGGCGCCACGGGCGTCGGGACCGCGACGGCGATCTCCGCCACCTTCTCCGAGGCGATCGCGCCGGCGAGCGCGACGACCGCGACCTTCCTTGTGAATGGGGGATCACCTGTGTCCGGCACGGTGGCGGTCGCGGGATCCACCGTGACGTTCACGCCCGCGGCGCCGCTCGACTTCAGCACCCCCTACACGGTCACGCTCAAGACCGGATTGGAAGACCTCGCCGGCAACAATCTAGCGTCGGACTTCGTCTTCAGCTTCACGACGGGCAACGTCCCCGATCAGCCTCCAATCGCAAACGCCGGCCCCGATCAAGACGTCGACTATGGCGCCACCGTCACGCTGGATGGCACCGCGAGCAGCGATCCGGACGGCGGATCGCTCACCTACGCGTGGACCGAGCTGGCTGGGCCCGACGTGACCGGCGGCTCGGGGACGTTCACGGGGTCTCAGCCTTCGTTCACCGCCCCCTCGGAGATCGCGAAGCTCGATTTCGCCCTGATCGTGAACGATGGAACGCTCCCGAGCGCGCCCGACACCGTGAGTGTCTTCGTGGCGCCCAAGGTGGGCGTGATCCACGTGGCGCCGAACGGGTCCGACTCGAACGCCGGAACGCGCGCGGCACCGCTTCGAACGATCGGCGCGGGGCTCACGGCGGCGGCCACGGGTGGAGTACCGCTCTTCGTCGCGGGCGGAACGTACGCCGAGTCGGTCACGCTTCCCGCGAACGTGCAGGTGTACGGCGGTTTCGATCCGATCGACTGGGGTCGCGATCCTTCGACCCACCCGACGACCATCGCGGGAGGACGCGTTGCGGTGTCGGGCACGGTCGCCTCCCATGACGTGAGTCTCGACGGCCTCGTGATCCGGAGCGCGAACGCGACGGTCGCGGGGCAGAGCTCGTACGCGCTCCTCCTGGCCCAGAGCGCGAACATCACGGTCACTCACTGCACTTTGGCCGCGGGCGCGGGCTCGACGGGTGGAAACGGCTCCGCCGGAATTGCGGGGCGCGCCGGCGGTGACGGTGGAGATGGCGCCAATGGAAGCTGCGACAACGACAACAACCCCGGCCACGGCGGAACGGTGGGCGCCGGCTTTCCCTTCTCGGGCGGCCTTGGAGGCACGGGCGGCAAGAAGGGGCGGTTCGTCGGCGCGGTCGGCGACAGCGGGCTGGGCACGGCGAGCGGGTCGGGTGGCTCGGCCGGGCAATCGGGCGGGAATCTCGACGGCGGACCGGGCCAGCCAGGCGGGGCCGGGGGCGACGGAACGGACGGCGCCGGGGGCGGTGGCTGGGGCCTCTGGGCCAATCTCGACTACGTCACCGCCGGCGGCCAAGCGGGGGTGAGCGGCGGTGGCGGAAGCGGTGGCGGCGGGGGCGGCGGAGCGAGCGGCGGCGGGGCCGTGGACAACGACCCCGGCTCCGGCAACGGTGGCGGTGGTGGCGGCGGTGGCGGCGAGGGAGGCGGAGGCGGTGAGGGCGGAGACGGCGGAGGCGGCTCCTTCGGCGTCGTGGTCCTCGGCGCGACCGGCGTGACCGTCACCGAATGCGTGATCCAGACCGCGGGGGGCGGCGCTGGCGGCCAGGGCGCGGCCGGGGCGTCTGGCGGAGCCGGCGGCCAGTTCGGTGCCGGAGGCCAGCTCTGCGTGCTCGAGATCGGGAGCGGCGGCGCGGGTGCTGCCGGAGGAGCCGGAGGTTCCGGAGGCAACGGCGGTGGCGGCGGTGGCGGTCCGACCGCCGGATTCGTCTTCGATGCCGCGGCCACGCTCACCGAAAGTGGAAACTCGGTCACGCTCGGGCCGGCGGGGCTGGGGGGCGGAGGGCCCGGAGCTTCGGGCACCCCAGGGGTTCGCCAGCGCTCCATCGATCTCAGCACGCCGCCGTCCGCCTCGACCACCGCAACCCGCTGACCCATCGGAGCCCCGCACCTCCCGATAATTCCCCGTCCCCGGGACCGCATCCTCTACGATGGACGGCCATGTCCGCCGCCATCGAGCTGACCGGCGTCCGGAAGCGCTTCGGTGGGACCGTCGCGCTCGACCTCCCCGAGCTCGTCGTCCCCGAGCGAACGGTGCTCGCATTGATTGGGCCGAGCGGGTGCGGGAAGAGCACGCTCCTCCGGCTCGTGGTGGGGCTCCTCCGCCCCGACCAGGGACAGGTCCGGGTTGGGGGCACTCCGATGAGCCCCGCGACGCGCGACGAGATCCTCCCCCGGGTCGGTTACGTGATCCAGGACGGGGGTCTCTTCCCCCACCTGACCGCACTCGAGAACACCGCGCTCGTGGCGCGTCACCGCGGGTGGCCGCGGGATCGGGTCGACGCGCGGATCCGTGAGCTCCTCGACCTCACCCGGCTCGACCGGGAGCTCCTCGACCGCTACCCCACGGAGCTGAGCGGAGGCCAGAAGCAGCGCGTCGCGCTCATGCGCGCGCTCATGCTCGACCCGGACGTGCTCCTCATGGACGAGCCTCTGGGCGCGCTCGATCCCATGATCCGGTCGAGGCTCCAGCGGGATCTCCGGGAGGTCTTCGAGCGCCTGCAGACGACCGTCCTCTTCGTCACGCACGACATCGCCGAGGCCGCCGTCGTGTCGGACGAGATCGCGATCCTGCGCGCGGGACGCCTCGTCCAGCGGGGCAAGCCCGCGGAGCTCACCCGCGCCCCCGCGGACCCGTTCGTGACCGAATTCATCGCGGCGCAGGCTCCGCCGGAAGCGCTCGGTTGGTCGCGATGAACCGCGTCATCGTGGTGCTGATGGCCACGCTCCTCGTGAGCGCGCAGAGCGTGCAAGCCGGAGTCACGGTTGGATCGAAAGCGTTTCCCGAGTCCTGGATCTTGAGCGAGGCGCTCGCGAGAACCCTGCGATCCGAAGGCGTCGCGCGCGTGGAGCACCGCCACAATCTGGGTGGGACCGAGATCGTGGCGCAGGCGCTTCAGTCGGGCGCGGTGGACGTCTACCCCGAGTACACGGGCACGATCGAGGAGGTGCTGCTCCATCGCTCCGGCGCGGCGGCCGGCGGCGCGAACGCGGACTCCATGCGCGCCGATGTCGCCCGGCTCGGCCTCGGCATGAGCGATCCCATCGGCTTCAACGACGGCTACGCGATCGCGATGCCCGAAAGCGTGGCGGCGCGGCTCGGAATACGCACGATCTCGGACCTCGGCCGGCATCCGGATCTCAGGCTCGGGCTCACGCACGAGTTCCTGGGACGCGCCGACGGATACCCCGGACTCGCGCGCCACTACGGGCTCCGCATGCGCCACGTCCTGGGCATCCAGCACGAGCTCGCCTACACCGCGCTCGCGAGCGGCCGGATCGACGGAACCGACATCTACACGACCGACGCCCAGATCGCGCGCCTGGGACTTCGCGTGCTCGAGGACGACCGACGGTTCTTCCCGCGCTACGACGCGGTCTGGCTGTACCGTCTCGATCTTCCGGAGCGCGAGCCGCGCGCCCTCCTTGCCATTCGCTCGCTCACGGGGCGGATCTCGGAGAAGCAGATGATCCGTGCGAACGCGCGAGTGGTCCTCGACGGGATCTCCTACGAGGCGGCCGCCGACTCGTTGCTGGCGGAAGTGCGCCCGGCCACCGGCCCGGCCAGGCCGGGTGAGCGCGAGGGCGTCGCGTGGTCGATCGCGCGGAACACGGTCCGCCATCTCGAGCTCGTGCTCCTCGCGCTCCTCTCGGCGATCGCGATCGGGATCCCGCTCGGGATCGCCGCCGCGGGCTCGCCCCGTCTGGGAGGCGCGATCCTCCTGGTGACCGGGGTCCTCCAGACCATCCCCTCGCTCGCGCTCCTGGCCGTCCTGATCCCGCTCCTCGGGATCGGCTTCCGGCCCGCGCTGGCGGCCCTTTTCCTCTACAGCCTTCTCCCCATCGTCCGGAACACGGTCGTCGGGCTCTCGACCCTCCCCGCCTCCCTGAAGGACGCCGCTGAGTCGCTTCCCCTCTCTCCGTGGGCCCGTTTGACCCGGATCCGGCTCCCCATGGCCTCCCCCGCCATCCTGGCCGGGGTTCAGACAAGCGCCGTGATCTGCGTGGGTTCCGCTACGCTGGCCGCCCTGGTCGGGGCCGGGGGCCTCGGAGAACCGATTCTCTCGGGCATCCAGTTGCGTCAAACTCATTTGATCCTGGAGGGCGCGGTTCCCGCGGCCGCGCTCGCGCTCCTCGCCCAGAAGGGCTTTGACCTCCTGGAGCGGGTGGCGGTCCCGCGCGGGCTTCGACGACCCGAGGAGTCGACCTATGGCGACCACGACGCGTGACCGTTCCGAGCCCACGACCCTGGCCCAGCGGCTGGCCGACGCGCGGACACGGACGGATGACCT
>DATJGP010000018.1:0-5243 GCA_035494915.1 Candidatus Eiseniibacteriota bacterium
GGCGAGCACCTCGACGCCGAGGAGCGGATCGCCGCGGCCGTTCAGGGGGACACCGACTGGGTGATGACCGTGTTCAATCCGATCTCGATCGCGGCCGACCTCATCAACGATGACGCACGCTTCGTCGATCACATGAAGCATCACGGCGAGCGGGTGCACGAGGCGCTCCGAGCGATCACCGAGACCTTCTCCGGCTTCGTGCGCGAGACGATGGCGCGCGGGGCGTCGGGGATCTTCTTCGCGACGACCGACTGGGCGAACGCGGACCACATCGACCGGGAGCTCATGGCCGAGTTCGGACGGCCGTACGACCTCAAGGTGCTCGCGGAAGCGGCGGGCGGACTCGTGAACGTGATCCACGTCTGCGGCGCCAACGCCTACGTGGACGACCACCTCGACTATCCGGTCGCGGTCGTGTCCTGGGACGCGCACGGTAAGGGAAACCCGAAGATCGCCGCGCTCCGCCAGCGGACGCAGAAGACGCTCCTGACCGGGATCGATCACGAAGGAACGTTCGTGAAGGGTTCCGCCGCCGCCGTTCAGGAGGAAGCCAAGGAGGCGATCCAGGAATCGGGCGGCACCCGCTTCATCCTCGGCCCGGGCTGCGCGGTTCCGTCCGTCGCGCCCATCGCCCATTTCCAGGCCGTCCGGGAGGTAACGCTCGCGTGCGCTTGACCGTCTTCAAATCGAAGCTCCATCGCGTCCGTGTGACCGAAGCCGATCTCAATTACGAGGGCTCGGTCACGATCGACTCCGACCTCATGGACGCGGCCCAGATCCTTCCGTGGGAGCAGGTGAACGTGCTCAACGTGATGAACGGCGAGCGCTTCGACACCTATGCCATCCGCGGCCCGCGCGGGAGCGGCGTCATTTGCCTGAACGGGCCCGCCGCGCGCCTGGCGCACGTGGGGGATCTCGTGATCATCCTCACCTACGCACAGATGGAGCGCGAGGAGCTGCTCCACCACACGCCGATCGTCGTCCACGTCGACCAGAACAACCGCATCCAGACCTCGAGCCTAGGCGCGAACCGAGGCGCCAAGGGGTGAACCGCCTCGCCGCGCGCGGGCTCCTCGCCCTCGCGCTCCTGATCGCGATCATCGCGGCCGTTCCCGCGCCCGCCAAGATCGAGGCGGACTCGACGGGCGCGACCTCCGGCCGCCCACAGGTCGACGTCCTCACGTGGGAGGGCCCCGTCCAGCCGATCATGGCCGAGACCGTGATCCAGGCGATCGACCGCGCGGAGAAGGCGCATCGCGAGGCGCTCGTCATTCGCCTCGACACGCCGGGCGGCCTCGACACGTCGATGCGCGACGTCATCAAGCGGATCCTGATCTCCGAGGTGCCGATCGTCGTGTACGTGGCCCCGTCCGGCGGGCGCGCCGCGAGCGCGGGTACGTTCATCGGCATGGCGTCCCACGTCCTCGCGATGTCCCCCGGCACCTCCATTGGCGCGGCCACGCCGGTCAACGTGGGCGGGCAGGACGTGGCGCATGACATGGCGAACAAGGTGAAGAACGACGCGGTGAGCTACATCCGCTCGCTCGCGAGGCAGCGCGGTCGGAACGCGGACTGGGCGGAGAAGGCGGTCCGCGAGGGAAGCTCGCTCAACGAGGAGGACGCGCTCCACGAGCACGTGATCGACCTCGTCGCGCGGAACATGGAGGATCTCCTCAAGGCGATCGACGGCCGCTCGGTGACCATCGCGGGTGAGACGAGGACGCTCCATACCGCGAACGCCCAGACGCACGAGTACGAGGCGTCCTGGCGCCAGAAGTTCCTGGGGCGGATCATCGATCCCAACATCGCCTACATCCTCTTCATCCTCGGCTTCTACGGTCTCCTCTTCGAGCTGTCGAACCCGGGTGCGGTGCTGCCCGGCGTGGTCGGCGGCATCTGTCTCTTGCTCGCATTCCTCGCGTTCCAGGCGCTTCCGGTCAACCTGACCGGCGTCGCCTTGATCGTGTTCGCGATGCTGCTCTTCGCCGCGGACGTGAAGGTGCAGAGCCACGGCATCCTCACGGTGGGGGGCGCGGCCGCGCTCCTCCTCGGCTCGATCATCCTTCTGGGGGGCGACCGCGGCGTGGCGAGGATCTCGCTCTCCGTCATTCTCACCGCCGTCGGCGCGAGCGTCGCGTTCTTCGGGCTCGTGATCGGCGCGGGACTCCGCGCGCAGCGGCGGAAGCCGACGACGGGAGCGCCGGGCATGGTGGGCAAGCAGGGAACCGCGATGACCGATCTCGGTCCGAGCGGACAGGTGTTCGTGCGCGGCGAGTACTGGACGGCCGAGGCCGACCAGCCGATCGCCAAAGGGGCCCGCGTCGTGGTGGATCGCGTCGAGGGGCTCGTGCTTCGGGTGAAGAAGGCGTAAGGGGGGTCACGGATGTTCTCCTACACCGCACTCGCGCTAGTCGTCATCGGCATCCTCATTCTGTCGAGCGCCGTCAAGGTGCTGCGCGAGTACGAGCGCGCGGTCATTTTCCGTCTCGGGCGGAGCATCGCCATGAAGGGCCCGGGGCTCATCCTCCTCATTCCGATCGTCGACAAGTTCGTGCGGATCTCGCTCCGGACGGTGGCGATGGACGTGCCGCCGCAGGACGTGATCACGCGCGACAACGTCTCGGTGAAAGTGAACGCGGTGATCTATTTCCGCGTGCTCGATCCGACGCGCGCCGTCGTCGAGGTGGAGAACTACCTCTACGCCACGTCCCAGATCTCGCAGACCACGCTGCGAAGCGTGCTGGGCGAGTCGGATCTGGACGAGCTCCTCTCCAACCGCGACAAGATCAACAAGGAGCTCCAGCGCGTGATCGACGGACACACCGAGCCCTGGGGCGTGAAGGTGAGCACCGTCGAGGTGAAGAACGTCGACCTGCCGCAGGAGATGCAGCGCGCGATCGCGCGTCAGGCGGAAGCCGAGCGGGAGCGGCGCGCCAAGGTCATCAACGCCGAGGGCGAGCTCCAGGCGAGCCATAAGCTGGCGGAGGCCGCGGCCATGATCGGGACCCAGCCGCTCGCGATACAGCTTCGGTATCTCCAGACGCTCTCCGAGATCGCGACCGAGAACAACTCGACCACGCTGTTCCCGATCCCGATCGATCTCTTCGAGCCCTTGATCCGGATGCGCGACCGCCTGGTGGGTGGTGCGCCGCCGCCCCCGACTTTGCCCGGGAGGACTCCGTGAACCCCGTTTCCGCCGCCGCTCCGTTCCTGGATCTGGCCGGCGCCAAGCCCGGTTCGCCTCCGACCGAGGCGCAGCGGATGCTCGCGCCCAATGTCGCGGCCAGGATCGCTCGCGGGGAGCCGCACGCCGAGGTGCTCGCCTATCTGGTGGGCGCGGTCCATGAGGCGTTTCCCGCGTATGCCTGGACGGGCATCTACATCGCTCGGGACGGGATGCTCGAGATGGGTCCCTTTCGCGGCCCCGACTCGCCGCACCATCGCATCCGGATCGGCACCCCCGACTCGGGCGATACGCAGGGCATCTGCGGATGGGTGGCGGCGCATGGCATCGCTCAGGTGATCCCGGACGTGAACGCCGATCCGCGCTACCTCATGTGCAGCGCTCGGATCCGCTCCGAGATCGTCGTCCCCATCGAGCGGGACGGGTCGGTGCTCGGCGTCATCGACATCGACTCCGAGACGCCGGCGCTCTTCACCCAGACGGATCTCACGATCCTCTCCGACCTTGCCCGCCTCATCGCGCCGACGTTTCCCGTGGAGGCGCGCTCGTGACCCCGGACCGCTACGACGTCGCGATCCTGGGAGGCGGGCCCGGCGGCTACGTGGCCGCCATCCGCGCGGGGCAGCTCGGCCTGAAGACGGTCGTGATCGAGAAGGACAAGGTGGGAGGCACCTGCCTCCACGTGGGCTGCATTCCGACCAAGGCGCTCCTCGAGGCGGCCGAGGTCCTGCTCCACTGCAAGCGCGCGGGCGAGTTCGGCATCAGGGTCGCCGAGGCCACGCTGGATCTGAAGGCAGCGATGGAGCGGAAGGATCGTGTGGTGAAGAAGAACTTCATGGGCACCGAGGGCCTTCTTCGCAAGCACAAGGTCACCACGCTGAAGGGTACGGGAAAGCTCAAGAGCGCCCAATCGATCGAGGTCAAGATGGCGGACGGCAGCGTGCAGACGGTCGAGGCCGGCGCGATCGTGCTCGCGACCGGATCGAAGGTCGGCTCGCTCCCGATGGCTCCGGTCGACGGCCGGGTGGTCATCTCCAGCGACGACATCCTCTCGCTCGACCACGTTCCGGAGTCGCTCCTCGTGATCGGCGCGGGGGCCGTGGGCGTGGAGTTCGCATCCATCTACCACGCCTTCGGCTCGAAGATCACTCTGATCGAGCGGATGCCCCGGCTCGTCCCCATCGAGGACGAGGACGTGTCGCAGGCGCTCCTCCGCTCCTTCACGCGACAGGGAATGGAGATCCACGTGGGCGCGGACTTGAAGAGCGTGCGTGCCGAAGGAGACGCGGCGTGGAGCGAGTTCGTCGTGGGGGGGGAGACGAAGCGCGTCCGCACGGAGCGCGTGCTCATGGCCGCCGGCCGGAAGCCGGTCACCGAGGGCATCGGGCTCGAGGCCGTCGGCGTGAAGACGGACCGAGGGTATGTGCTCGTGAACGAGACCATGGAGACGAACGTGCCGGGGATCTATGCGATCGGCGACATCGTGCCCACGCCGTGGCTCGCCCACGTCGCATCGCACGAGGGAGTCGTCGCGATCGAGCGGATCGCGGGCAAGAAGCCGCACCCGGTCAACTACGCGGCCATCCCCAACTGCACCTACTGCCATCCGCAGGTCGCGAGCGTCGGCCTCACCGAGGCCCAGGCGCGCGCCGCCGGGCGCGAGATCAAGACGGGCAAGTTCCCCTTCACCGCCAACTCCAAGGCGAGCATCCTTGGAGAAGGGGACGGATTCGTGAAGTCGGTCGCGGACGCGAAGACGGGCGAGATCCTGGGCGTCCACATCATCGGCGTGCTCGCGACGGAGCAGATCGCGGAGTCGGTGGTCGCACGGCACTTCGAGGCGTCGGCGCTCGAGCTGGCCGACGTGGTGCACGCGCACCCGACCCTGGCCGAGGCCACGATGGAGGCGATGCTTGGAACCGACGGGCGCACCATCCACATCTAGCGACGCCGAGGGCCGCGCCGACAGCGACCGCCGGAGCCAGGCGGGCGAGAAGCGGAAGCCGCTGCGCCAGTATCAGCCGCTCACGCTGACGCCGCCGGGCCCGCGCCGCCCCGA
>DATJGP010000019.1:0-12016 GCA_035494915.1 Candidatus Eiseniibacteriota bacterium
GACCGTTCCAGGCGGTCAGGATCTTGTCGTCGCGATGCGGCCGCGGCCTTCGTTCGCGCGCCTCCTCGAGCGCGACGCGGCAGCTCTCGAGCTCCAGCGCGAGCGCCGCGGGATCGCCGGAGCGCTCCTCGGCGAGCCGCAGCGGGTCGCGGTCGAGATAGGGAATGTTGGTGCCGGGGCGCGTCCCGTGCGCCTCGTCCACCCAGTTCCCGTCCGTCTCGATGCCGTACGCGCGCGCGTAGAGCGCGCCTCGATCCGCCCCGAGCACGCCGTCGATCTCCTCCCGCGTCCAGACGTAGAACTTCCCCTCTTCCCCCTCGCTGTCCGCGTCCTCGGCCGAGTAGAAGGCCCCCTCGGGCGACGTGAGCCGGCGTCCGACGTACGCCACGATCTCCCCCGCGACGCCGGCGTAGAGCGGCTGCCCCGTGGCCTGGTACGCCTCGACGTACGCGTCGAGGAGGAGCGCCTGGTCGTAGAGCATCTTCTCGAAGTGGGGCACGCGCCATTCCCGGTCCGTGGCGTAGCGATGGAAACCGAAGCCCACGTGGTCGTAGATCCCGCCCTGGCGCATGGCCTGGAGGGTCCCTTCGACCATCGCGAGCGCGCGGGCGTCGCCGGTGCGCGCCCAGTACCGGAGCAGGAAGGTGAGCTGGTGGGGCGAGGGAAACTTGGGGGCCGTTCCAAAGCCGCCGTGCTCGGCGTCGTAGCGCGCGGCGAGGTGCTCGAACGCGGCGTGCAGCGTGTCCTCGTCGAGCTTCCCTCCCGGATGGGCGGCGAAGTTGGGGCGGATGGCTTCGACGATCTGCGTCGAGACCGTGAGGATCTGGTCCCTCTGGCTCTCCCACGCGCCGACGATCTGGTAGAGGAGATCCTTCAATCCCGGGCGACCGAAACGCGTCTCCGGCGGGAAGTAGGTGCCGGCGAAGAAGGGCTCGCGCGCGGGCGTGAGGAACACCGTGAGCGGCCAGCCGCCGCTCCCCGTGAGCGCCTGGCAGACCGTCATGTAGATGTGATCGACGTCGGGGCGCTCCTCGCGGTCCACTTTGATGGCCACGAAGTGCTCGTTCAGAATGCGCCCGATTTCCTCCGTTTCGAAGGACTCGCGCTCCATCACGTGGCACCAGTGGCAGGTGGAGTAGCCGATGGAGAGGAAGATCGGCTTGTCCTCGCCCGCCGCCTTGGCGAACGCCTCCTCGCCCCAGGGATACCAGTCGACCGGGTTTCCCGCGTGCTGGAGGAGGTAGGGACTCTTCTCGTTCGCGAGCCGGTTTCGCGCGGACACGCTCACGGCACGCGCTCGATGACGCCTCCCGCGACCACGCGGTCTCCGTCGTAGAGGACGAGCGACTGCCCCGGCGTCATCGCCCGCTGCGGCTCGTCGAACACCACGCGCGCGCGCGCGCCGGCTTCCGGCGTGACCTCGGCCGGCGCGGGCGCGTGCGCGTAGCGGATCTTCCCATCCGCGCGGAAGGAACCGCTGGGCGTCACGCCCGACGGGTACGAGACGCGCTCGAGGAAGGCCTCGCGGTGGAGGAGGTCGCGCTCCTCCCCGAGCTCGACCGTGCCGGTCGCCGCGTCGATCTTGGTCACGTAGCGGCGCTCGTTGGCCGCGACGCCGATCCCCCGGCGCTGCCCGATCGTGAACGCGTGGATGCCGTCGTGTGCGCGGAGCGTGCGGCCGTCGCGATCGCGCACGTCACCGCGAGGAGACGACTCGAGACGCTCCGGGAAGCGCTCCTTCAGGAAGTCGAGGTACGAGCGGCCCTCGACGAAGCAGATGTCCTGGCTCTCTCGCTTGTCCGCGACCGCGAGCGTGAGCCGCCGCGCGATCGCGCGTACTTCGTCCTTGGGGAGATCGCCGACCGGGAAGAGCGCCCTCTGGAGCGCGTCCTGCGTGAGGCCCCAGAGTACGTACGACTGGTCCTTCGCGGGATCGTGCGCGCGGAGGAGCGTGGCCGTGCCGTCTGGGTCGATACCGCGGCGCGCGTAGTGTCCCGTCGCCACGTACTCGCAGTCGAACCGCTCGGCGGCGCGGAGGAGCTCGCCGAACTTGAGCCAGTTGTTGCACTGGACGCAGGGGTTGGGCGTGCGCCCCGCGAGGTACTCACCCACGAAGTCCTCGATCACGTGCTGCCGGAACGACTCCTCGAGATTGAGGACGTAGTGGGCGAATCCCATGCGCGACGCGACGCGGCGGCAGTCGTCGATCGCCTCGAGCGTGCAGCAGCCGCGCGACGGCGAGGGTCCCTCCGCGTAGCACCAGAGCTTCATCGTGACGCCGACGACGGTGTGCCCGCGCTCCTGGAGCAGTGCGGCGGCCACGGCGGAGTCCACGCCTCCGCTCATGGCGACGAGGACGGTGGTGGAACGGTCGGGTAGGAAGGAAGGATTCACAGAGCCTCCGGGTGCTTCAGGAGGCGAGGGTCGGGGAGCCTTGGCGGAGCTTCTCGACGACGCCGGGAACGATGTCGAGGACGCGGTCGATCTCGGCATCGGTCGTACATCGCCCGAGGCTGAACCGCACCGCGGCCTGCGCGACGTTGGCCGGCACGCCCATCGCGAGGAGGACGTGCGACGGATGGGACGAGCCCGACTTGCACGCGGCCCCGCTCGAGACCGCGATCCCCTTCATGTCGAGGCTCAGGATGAGATGCTCCCCCTCGGCCCCGACGAACGAGACGTGCGCGGTGTTGCAGACGCGCTGCGCCGCGGCGCCGTGGCGGACGATGTTGGGTACGCGCTCCGTGAGCCCCGCCTCGAGGCGGTCGCGGAGCGCCGCGATCTTCGGAACGTACGTGGCCAGGTCGGCGGTCGCGACCTCGCACGCCTTTCCGAGCCCCACGATCGCGGGGACGTTCTCGGTGCCGGCGCGGCGGCCGCGCTCGTGCTCGCCCCCTACCTGAAGCGGCGTGCACTTGAACCCGCGGCGGACGTAGAGGGCGCCCGCCCCCTTGGGACCGTAGAACTTGTGCGCGGTGATGGTGGCGAGCGTCGCCTGCCACGCGGAGACATCGATCGGGATCTTCCCCGCCGCCTGCACCGCGTCGGTGTGGAAGACGACGCCGCGCTTCGCGCAGATCGCGCCGATTTCGGCCATCGGCTGGATCACGCCGGTCTCGTTGTTCGACGCCATCACGGAGACCAGGGTCGTGTCCGGACGGAGCGCCGCCTCGATGGAATCCGGCGTGACGCGGCCGTCGGGACCGGGAGCGACGCGCGTGACCTCGAATCCCTCTTGCTCGAGGAGATCCGCCGCGTGGCGGACCGCATCGTGCTCGATGGAGGTGGTCACGATGTGCTTTCCCTTGGAGGCGCACGCGCGGGCCCCGCCGATCACCGCCAGGTTGTCCGCCTCGGTGCCGCCCCCCGTCAGGATGATCTCCGCCGGGCTCGCGTTCAGGAACGCGGCGACCTGGGCGCGGGCATCCTCCACCGCCGCGCGGGCCTCCTGCCCGAAGGCGTGGACGCTCGAGGCGTTGCCGTAATGCTCGCTGAAATACGGGAGCATGGCCTCGAGAACGTCGGGGCGTACCTGCGTGGTGGCGTTGTGGTCGAGGTAGACGCGCGCCATCGAGTTCCTCGCGGAGTCGGAAATCGGGGTGGGAGAGCTATTTAGCGCACCGCGTTCAACGCTACAAGGATATCAAATACGAAGGGGCGGGCGCAACGGCGCCCGCCCCTGGATCACGCTCACGGCCGCTCCCAAAGAGCGCCGCGCTTCGCTACTTCTTGGTCGTGTCCGGCTTGGCCTCGCTCGCGGCCGGAGGCGGAGCCGCAGCCTCCGTCTTCGCGGGAGCCGCGCTGGTCTCGACCGATTTCGCCGCTGCCGCCGGAGTCGACGCCGGCTGCTCGCTCTTCACCTCCGTCGCCGCGGCCGGCTTCCCGCTCGCCGGTGCGCCGCCCGCCTTGGCTACGAGCGAGCTCCGAGGCACGATCTTCACCGACTTCACGGTGGTCCACTCGAGAGGCTTCGACTTCTCGCCCCCCATCAATGTGTTCGGACCGACCGGCGTGTTGGCGATGTCCTTCTCGACGTTCATGCCCTCGATGAGGTGGCCGAAGGCGGTGTACTTGCCGTCGAGGAACGGAGCCGCGCCATCCATGATGAAGAACTGCGAGCCCGCCGAGTTCGGCGTGCCGCTGTTCGCCATCGAGAGGACGCCGGCGACGTGCTTGTGCGAGTTGAACTCGTCCTTGATCTTGTATCCGGGATCGCCGGTTCCGAGATCCGGAGCCTTCGGGTTCTTCGACTTGGGATCGCCCCCCTGGATCATGAAGCCCTTGATGATCCGGTGGAACCCGGTCCCGTCGAAGTAGCCCTGGCGCGCGAGCTTCTTGAAGTTGTCCACCGTCTGGGGCGCATCCTTGTCCCAGAACTCGATGACCATCCGCCCCTTGGTGGTTTCCATGACCGCGACTTCATCCGACGGGGCCGCGGTTTTCTTGGCGGCGGCCGCCGCGAAGGCGGGCTGAGCGCCGAACGCCCCGAGCGCGAGCATCACGCCCGTGTACCGAATGAATCCTGACACCATCGATCCTCCTTGCAGTGCGTGGGATGACCCACGTCAGTCCGCACGATCTTTCGACTTGAGGAGCCGGACGATGCGGCGCTGACGTTCCAGCTCGCGCTTCGCCGGCTCGGCGTAAGCCGGATCGCCGAGGACCGCCTCGAAGACCGGAATGGCGTCCTCGTGACGGCCCAGCTTGTCCAGCGCCTGGGCCCAGCAGAACCGGAGACACGCGCTGGCGGAGTCACCGGCCAGGCCCTCGCGCGCCACTTCGATCGCCCGCTGGTAGCGGCTCGCATCGTAGTACGCGTAGGCCATGTTGCAATACACCCCTTTGTAGTTCTGCGGATCCGCCTTGGCCACCTCGCGGAAGAGATCCACGGCGTGGTCCACCTTGTTCGACTTCGCGTAGGCCTGCGCCAGGTAGTAGCGGTCCACGGTGCCGAGCGAGTCCTGCACCGACTCGTAGTTCTTGATGGCGGCGGGGTAGCGCTCGAGCTTGAAGTTGACGAACGCGAGCTGCTTCTTCGCGTCCACGTCCATCGGCGCGAGCGTGAGAACGCGCGAGTACGCGGTCGCGGCCTCCGCGTAGAGCCCGCCACGCACGGCGGTCTGCGCGAGGCTCCTGGCGATCTCGGGATCGCCGGGAAGGAGCTCGCTCGCGCGGTAGAGCGCCGACATCGACTCGGGAATCTTGGTCTCCGCGGCACACACCTCGCCGAGCTGCTGGTACGCGCGCGCCTGATCGGTGGGACTGCTCCTGGTCATGCGCACCGTGGCGGCACAGATCTCGCGTGCCTCCCCGTATTCCCCGATGGCGACGAGCGACCGAGCGAACGAGCCTCGCGTGGGCAACTCTTGAGGAGCGAGCGCGACCGCCTGGCGATAGGCCGTCGAGGCGCGCTGGGCGTCGCCCATGGCCATATAGGCGTCCCCGAGCGAGCGGAAGGCACCCACCATCTGGCTCGACACCTGGGTCGCCCGCTCGAGCGACGGGACCGCCTCCTTGTACTGACCTCGGGCCACGTTCACGCGGCCGAGCCCCGCGAGCGCGCCCCGATCGTTCGGGTCCGCTTCGAGCGCGAGACGGAACTCCCGCTCGGCGTCGTCGAGGAGATTCCGGCTCATGAGATCGTTTCCGGCCGCCACGTGATCCACGGGGCGGGCGGGCGCCGCGGCGCTCGTCGCGGGAGCCACCTTGCTCGAGCCGTGCGAAGCACAGCCTGCGGCAAGGAGGAGGGCCATCAGGGCGAGCGCTGTGACATGTGAAGGCCGTCGTACCGGCGTCATTTCGACCTCCCTGGATCGGAACCCCGGCGCCGTGAGCCGGCGCCGGCGGGACTCACTGGTTCCCGGTGGTTTGAGCCGACGACTTCTTCTGCTGGTCGAGGAAATCCTGAAGGACCTGGATGCTGCCGCGGGCGCTCTCGGCGACGGTGGTCGTCGAGTCGATGGTCACGACGTTCTTCCAGTAGTTGATCGCTTCGCGATAGATCTGCGCGTCCGCAAAGGCCACCCCCATGTTGTAGAGGGCCTCCTGGTTCTTGGGCTCGAGCTTGAGGGCCTTCTTGTACAACGCGGTCGCCTCGGGAATCTTACCCATGCCGTACTTGGCGTTCCCGAGATTGCAGATCGCGTGGACGTTCGTGGAGTCGATGTCGAGCGCCTTGTTGTAGGAAACGACGGCGTCCTCGATCTTCCCCGATTCGGACTGGATCAGGCCCAGGTTCACCCAGGCCTCGGCGAGCGGAGGCTTGAGCTCGGTCGCCTTCTTGAAGGCCACGAGCGCGTCGTCGCGCTTCCCCTGGAGCACGTAGTAGCTGCCCATGTTGAGGTAGGCCGAGGGATCCTTGGGATCGAGCTGGACCGCCTTCTTGAACTCACGGTAGGCGTCGTCCGGGCGCCTCAGGTCCATGTACACGGCGCCGAGGCTCACGTGCGCTCCCGCCTCGTTCGGAACGAGCGCTGCCATCTTCTGGAACGCCGCGAGGGCGTCCTGGCTCTTTCCGGCCCTGCGATACGCGGTGCCCAGGGCGAAATACGCGTTTGGATCCTTGGGATTCTTTTTCACCATGGCCTGGGCATCGGCCACGCTCGTCACGGGAGCGGAAGCGGCCAGGGCCCGGCGGGGGCTGGAAGCCCCGAACAAGAAGAGAGAGGTGACGAAGAGAAATGCTGCCGCGGCGAGCGCGTGCGCCCGCAAATGCCTGGGGCCGTATCGATTCATTGGATGGCGATCTCGCATGGGAGAAGAGCGAAAGGAACGCTAATCAGTCCATACCCCGAAGTCAACCTGCTTCTCCCCCTCGGTAGGCACCGGACAGGGGCGTTATCGGCGGATCGGGGCCTGTTCTGAACCGGATCAATCCACGTGAGCGGGGGGATGACCGGACGATCGCTCCGCGTCCGAGCCGAACTCGAAGCTCTCGAGCATCTCACGAAGACGAGCCGGCTCGAGCGGCTTCGTCAGGTGCCGGTCGAATCCCGCCTCGCGCGAGCGCTTCCGGTCGTCCTCGCGGCCGTATCCCGTGAGCGCGACGACCTTGAGCGTGGCGCCGTGCTCGGCGCGGAGCCGTTCCGCGACCTCGTACCCGTCGAGGCCTGGTATTCCGATGTCGAGGAGCACGATCTCGGGCTCGAACATCCGGGCGGCGTCGAGCGCCTTGTGGCCGTCCGACGCGATCTCGACGGAGTGGCCCCAGATCTGGAGCAGCATCGCGAGGCTCTGCGCGGAATCGGAATCGTCCTCGACCACGAGAACGCGGCGGGTCGTGCTGCTTCCGGGCTTGGCGCTCCGATCTTCGGGCACCCCCTTCTCGCTCGGGGACTCGAGCGGCAGGGTCACGGTGAACTCGCATCCACGGCCGAGCCCGTCGCTCGCCGCCTGAACCCGGCCGCCGTGCATCTCGACCAGGCGCTTGACCAGCGTGAGTCCGATTCCGAGCCCTCCCTGCGACCGCGTGAGCGAGCGGTCGGCCTGGACGAACAGATCGAACACGCGAGGCAGGACATCCGGCGGGATCCCGATGCCCGTGTCGCGAACCCGGATCACGATCCGGTCCTGATCCCGCTCTCCGCTCAAGAAGATCCGTCCACCCCTGTCGGTGTACTTGACCGCGTTCGACAACATGTTGCCGATGGACTGGGCGAGACGCACCTCGTCCCCTTCGAACCGGATCGGCGCTTCGGGAAGAGCCACGATCAGCTCCAGCCCGTCCGTCTCCACCTGGCCCCGAACGACGTCCACGGCACGGGCGAAGACGGCCGCGAGCTCGATGGACTCCTTGCGAAGCTCGACCTTCTCGCTGACGAGGCGCGACACGTCGAGAAGGTCGTCCACCAGCCGGACGATGCTGTCGAGCTGCCGCTCCATGATGGCGCGCGCCTGCTCCGCTTGCTGGCGGTCGGGCTCGGAACGGAGGAGATGGAGCGCGTTCCGGAGCGGCGCGAGCGGGTTGCGGAGCTCGTGCGCGAGGACCGCGAGGAACTCGTCCTTCCGGCGCTCCTCGTCACGCAGCTCATCGTAGAGCCGACGGTACTCCGCCTCGGACTCCGACAGCCGCTTCCGCGTCTCGACGAGATCCTGGATGAGCCGGCGCGGGCCGAGATCGGTGACCACGAAGCAGAAGAGGGATGAGATGGGCGAGGGATGGATCGCGATCTCGATCGGCTGAGGACTCGCTCCGGGGCGTTGAACGAGCACCTCCACCCGGCTGCTCGAGCGTTGGGAGACCTCACTCAGGGCGTCGGCGAGCCGGAGGGCGTCCGGGCCGGAGAGATAGTCCCTCCAGTGGGAGCCCGTCACCTCGTCGCGCGAGCGGCGGAAGAGCTCGGCGAGGGAGCGGTTGCAATAGGCGATGCGGCCGTCCGCGTCCACGACCGCGGCGCCGTGCGCCATCGATTCGAGGAGGAGCCGGTACGGACGGTCGATCCGTTCGAGGACGTAGAGCTCCTCGCCCGGCTCGGCCGACACCACCAGCGCGTCGACCTGTCCCGCGCGGACCGCGGCCACCGTTTCCTCGACTTCTTCCAGCCGCTCCCGCAAGGAGTGCAGCTGCGCCTTCAGGCCCTCGTTGTCGGCCAGGAGCTGGCGATACGTTCTCGGTTCCATGGATCCCGTCCGGTCAGTTGATTGGGTTCTGGTCCAGTTTCAATCCGACGATGACGCGCTGCTGGTTCGAGAGGTCCCCGATGATCTTTCGCATCGGCTCGGGGAGCTTGCGGACGAGCGTCGGCACGGCCACGATCTGATCCGTTCGCGCGAGTTTCGGATTTTGAGCGAGATCGATCACCTCGATCTTGTACTTGCCTCCCAGGTGGCCATCACAGATGGCTTTCAGGTTTTCGAGCGCGGCGATGGACCGTTGGGTCTGTCCCGCCACGTAGAGCTTGAGAATCCACCCGTCGCTCGAGGCGTCGGGCTCCCGTTCGGCTCGTGCGTCTTCGGGCGTCATGGCAGTCCATTTCCTCCAGGTTCGTTCGAAGGTCCTTCCCCCCCCCGTCTCGTCAGCATCGATTTCCGATCCGAGGCGATCTCGCGGAGTCTCGAGGTCTCCTGATCGATGCGAAGGGTCAGCTCGTTCTGTTCGGCCGTGAATTGCGCCTTGAGCGCCTCGATTTGGGCGTCGACCGCCAGCCGCTTCGCCGCGAGGTCGCGGCGCATGCGCTCGATCGACTGCTGGCGAATGCTCTCCTCAGCCCGCTCCGCCGACTCGCGCGAAGCACGCGCCGATCCGGTGAGCACACCCTCGGGGCCGGTGTAGACGTCCTGGAGCTGGACACCCCGGCTCGTGATGAGGAACTCCCGGATCTGATTCGAATGCGCCGTACCGCGCGCCTTCAGCACGTAGATCCCTCGATTCCGCTCGCCGGAGGACTCGATGTCGCGGAGCAGGATCCACGTGTCGATCAACGAGGAGATACCGACGTCCGTCTTCTCGGTTCCGGGTGAGGCGAGATCGGCGAGCACGACGGTCGTGCCGCGATCCTTCAGGAAGTCGATCAGGCGGACGAGCATGGATTTCGCGTCCGAGTCGATGCTCACGTCCGTGAGGTTGCTGATCGGATCGAAGAGCACCAAGTCGGGAGCGAACTCTTCGACCTTCTGATGGGTGATGGCGAGGTGCGTTTCGAGGCCGTGCATGGTCGGCCGCGCGCTCACGATCCGGAGGAGATCCTTCTCGATGCAGGGCCCGATGGAGAGGCCCACGGAGTCCATGTTCCGCACGATCTGCTGAGGCGACTCTTCGAACGAAAAGTAGAGAGCGCGCTCGCCGCGGGCGCAGCTCGCGTAAGCCATGTGAGCCAGGAGGGTTGTCTTGCCGGTGCCCGAGCTACCCGTGATCAGGATGCTCGATCCGCGGTGCGGCCCCCCCTGGAGCATGGCGTCCAGACGGGGGATGCCGGTGCCAATGCGCTCGGACGAGACCTTGTGCCCAAGCCCCGCCGACGTGATCGGCAGCACGTGGATTCCCTTCGTGTCGATATAGAATGGGAATTCGTTGGTCGCGTGGCCCGAGCCCCGGTACTTCACCACCCGAAGCATGCGGGTGAGGATCTGCTGGCGGACGCGGTGCTCGAGCAGGATCACGCAATCGGAGACGTACTCCTCGAGGCCGTTCCGGGTGAGAGCCCCCTCGCCCCGCTCCGCCGTCACGATGGAGGTGACCTCGCGGTCCTTGAGCCACTGGAAGAGCCTTCGGAGCTCGGCCCGGACGACGCCGAGATTCTTGAACGAGGAGAAGAGAACCTCGAGCGTGTCGAGCGAGACCCGCTTCGCCCCGACCGTGTCGATCGCGTCGCCCAAGCGCAGGAAGAGCCCTTCGAGATCGTATTCCCCGTTCTCCTCGATCTCGAACGGATCCACCTGTACGTAATCGACGACCAGCTTGCCGCTCTCGATGAGCTCGTCGAGATCGTACCCGAGCGAACGAACGTTCCGGATCAGGTCTTCGGCCCGCTCCTCCAGGGCGATGATGACGCCCGGCTCGCCGTAGCGAAGGATGCCGCGCACGACGAACTCGATCCCGAGGATCGTCTTGCCGCACCCCGGACCGCCCGCGACGAGCGTGGGACGACCGCGCGGCAGTCCGCCGTTCGTGATCTGGTCGAGACCGTCGATCCCGCTGGGACACTTCTCCAGACGGAGAGCGGCCGTGTCGGGGGACCTGATCGTCGTGGCCATTCCCTAGTGCCTTTCACACGACCCGGACGAGGTCGGGCCGTTCGGTCAAAACCTGATGTGGAGGGGAGAAGCGTACCGATACGGCGGCGTAGGGAACAAGGCGGAAAATTCGCGGGAGGCGGCATGGGGCGGGGATCTCGGTAGGGCCGGACCCAGATCAAACCCGGGGCCCGCGTCTCAAGATGGAACGACGGACCCCGGATTCTCTGGAAGGAGGCCTCTCAGCCTCCGTACTAGCCCGCTATCTGGCGGCTTTCGTCGTACTGGTCCGACCCGTGGACCTTCACGATCTTGTTGTAGAGGCCGAGCATGAGCAAGGCCGGCCCCAGGCTGGAGAAGAAGCTCTCCCCCGAGTCCCGACGGCTCCGCATCGACTTCACGGCGGAAACCCCCATGAAGCCGAGGGCCGCCCAGAGGAACACGTCCGACGGGATCTTGGAGGTTTGGTGCTCGATGGCCTTCGCCACCGGGCCTTCGGTGCGTGGTTGGGTGGTGGAATCGATCATGGGTGTCCCGCTTTCTGGTGTTCTGGCTCGCTGCGACGGCGAGCCGGGGGGGACGTCCTGTCCCCCGGTCGGCTGCCGCACTTCGTGACTTCGCTTCGTCTCGAGAAGCGAGAGATTGTCTTCCGTTTTATTTCTTCTTGTTGCTCTGGCGTGTGCCGGGGTCGTTTCCGGTGCGGGGGTTGCCGCGGTCGTTTCCGCTCGTTCCGGCGTTGCGCGAGCTGCCCGCCCGGCCCGACGTCGACGAGGTGCCACGGTCGCCCTCCTGCACGTCATCATCGCGATCGTCGTCGCGCTTGTTTTCCCTGTCTCGATCCATACGATCCTCCGTGAATCGTGGTTGACCATCGGGTTCTCGGCCCTTGGGCCGACATGACCGATGGGTGGCAGATTCCATGCCACGACGGGGAGCGTGAAGGAACGCGTTGCTGTATCATCGCGTTTCGCAGGCCGAGGCGAAGAACGCGGTGTAACCGCTTCGAACTCTTGTAGCCGGTACACGACGACTTACATATCTCGCCTGCTCAACGGGCCCGCGGTCCACGCCCTCGAGACGGTCGACGAGCGCGTGATGGAGCAGGAGCTCGACCGCGAGGAGCGGCATCGCGAGAAGCGGGGGGAAGAGCCTCCTCCGGCGCCGCCTTACGCGCCCGCTCCTCCAGACGGTCCGCACCCATCCTCGCCGCCATAGCGGCAAAGTCTGCGGTTGGCCCGCGCCACCTCAGCTCCTCCACGTCGTCGAACAGGGGCGCGTCGGCGCGCAGCGTGGCGAGATCCTTGAAGAGGAGCGCCCGCTTCCGGTCCGCCTCCCCGAGCGCTTC
>DATJGP010000020.1:0-4844 GCA_035494915.1 Candidatus Eiseniibacteriota bacterium
GCCGGCAGAACGAGAAGGAACGCCATCGCGCCGCCCCACACGGGGCTCGAGAGGGCTGCGGCGACACCGGGCGTGTTCAGCCACACGGCCAGCACGAGCGCGGCGATGAGCGCGCCGCGCAGATAGCCGCCGCCCAGGAACGCGACGGTGATCCCCGCGAATCCAAGCGGCACCGGCCAGCGCTCGAGCGCCACGGCGGGATCGGTCCAGAGCTGGAGCGCGCCCACGAGTCCGGCGCACGCGCCGCCGGCGGCGATCGTCAGCATCTGCATGGAATCCACATCGACTCCCGCGGCCACGGCGGCGAGCGGATTCGACCCCACGGCGCGAAGCTCGAATCCACGCACCGACGCGCGCAGGAGATGCGCGGCCAAGAGCCCCAATCCGATGCCCGCGGCGAGGAGCAGGATCCCCCATGCCATCACGAACGACGGCGCCAGATGGAGCCCAGGCGCCCAGGCGAGCGTCCGCGCGAGCGTGCCGAGCTGGATCTCGAGCGCGGGCGCGGCGGCGGGCTCGACGCCGAACGCGCGCGCGACGGGGATGAGCATCGCGGCGAGGAGGAGCCCGCTCAGGATCTCGTGGATCGCGAGCTTCCGCTTGAGCCAAGCCATCACCACGCCCACGAAGAGTCCGCCCCCCGCGCCCGCGATCAACCCCAGAAGGCCCTGGGCGCCGGGAAGGATGTCCGCGCTCCGCGCGACGAGCGACCCCGCGATGAAGCCGGCGAGGAACTGCGCGTGGATGCCAAAATTGAGAAGTCCCGCATGCAGCGGAAACAGGAACGCGAGCCCCAGGAACAGGAGCCCCGCCGCGGCGAGGACGATGTCCCCGCTCCAGGGGGGCCACCCCTGGCTCGATCCCGCGGCCGCGGCGATCAGATAGCTCCCCGTGAACAGCGCCACGAGGAGCGCCGCATTCCCCAGGAGCACCCACGGTCCGCCGCGCGATCGTCCTGGAATCACGCCGCGGCTCCCGACATCTCGTCGATGATCATCTCGCGCGTGAGCGTTTCGGTGACCGGGATCCAGACGAAGCGCCCCGCCGCGAGCACCGCGAGCCGGTCCGCGACGCGCATCGCCTCCTCGGGCTCCTCGGTCAGCCAGAGCAGGCCGCTCCCGCGCTCGCACTGGAGCACGAGCGCGCGGCGCACGTATTCCTGCGCGGCGAGCGACAGGCCCTGCGCGGGCGAGCGCGCGATCATGAGGACGGGGTTCCGGAGCACCTCGCGCGCCACGATCACCCGCTGGCGGTCGCCGAGCTTGAGCTGGCGGAAGCGGTGGTGCGGCTCCGCTTCCGGAATCTCGAAGTCGCGCAGCGTGCGCACCGCGTTGCCGCGGACCGAGTCGTGTCGAAGGAAACCCTTTCGCGCGAAGGGGGGGCCGGCGGTCTGGCCGAGGATCAGGTTCTCCTCGATGGAGAATTCCGGGATCGCCTGATCGCGCGCGTGCGGCGGGTTCACGAAGCTGATGCCCGATTCCACGCGATGCCGCCGCGTGGACGCGATCATCTCCTTCCCGAGGAACTGCATGCTCCCACGCTCCGGTGAGCGGCTCCCGAGGAGCACGTCGTGGAGGAGATTGAGGCCGTCCGCCGGAGCGCCGACGATCGCGAGCACCTCCCCCGCCTTGACCTCGAACTCGAGGCCGGCGAGCGACGTCTCGCGGCCGCGGCCGCGCAACACGAGGTCCTCCATGCGGAGGAGAGGCTCGCCGGGCGTGTGATGTCCGCTCGGCGTCCTCCGGATGCCGAGTCCGCCCGTCCAGCGCTCGACCAGCGTCCCCTCCGAGCATTCGTGCGTCGTCACGGTGACCGGCTCCATGCCGCGCCAGAGGATCGTGACCGCTTCGGCATCGGGATAGGCGTCGCGCGGGAACGCGCTCGTGATGACGGCGGGAATCTTCTCCTCCGACGCGACGCGTCGGATGGTCGTGAGGAAGTGCCGCGCCTCGTGGGGACCGAGCTCGGAGGTGGGCTCGTCGAGGAGAAGGAGGGCCGGCTGCTCGGCCAGGGACGCGGCGAGCTCGAGCAGGCGCCGCTCGAGCGGGCGGAGCGTCTCGACCGGTACGTCGAGGAGCCCGTCCAGCGCGAAGCGGGCCGCGAGCGCCCTCGCCTCTTCGCGCGCCTGCTTCCAATGGATGAACAGGCCCATCCGCTTGGGCTGGCGATGGAGGATGAGGCGGTCGAGGACGCGAATCTGCGCCGAGCCGGCCGGCTGCGCGACGAGCGCGGCGGGAGCCGGTGCGAGGAGCGTGCCGCGCTCGAGCTTCCTCCGCCCCGCGAGCGCTTCGAGAATCGCGGTCTTCCCGGTGTCGCGCTCGCCCAGGAGCATGTGCACCGAGCCGGGATTGACCGAGAAGCTCAGATCCTGGACGAGCCACCGAGTGCCCTCGGCGAGCGCCATCCCCTTCACGTCGAGCCGCGCGTTGTTGTCGCCCATGTCCCCTCCTCCCGTCACCGCCCCTACGTACTCTCCGGGCCTCTGCCTCGCGCCGCGATCACTCCCGGCGCACCCGGGTCCCCGTGGTTCCCTCGAGCGCTTCCATGAGCTTGGACGGCGAGGTGATCACCACCTCGCGCCCGCCGCCGCGCACGAACTCGATCGCGGCCTGGACCTTGGGCCCCATGCTGCCGGCCGGGAAGTGCCCGGCCGCAGCATACTCCGAAAGCTCCTCCGCCGTCGCGCACGGCAAATCGCGCTGCTCCGGTTTCCCGTAGTGGAGGGCCACACGGTCCACGCCGGTGATGATGCAGAGCATCTCGCAGCCGAGGAGCCGCGCGAGGAGGCTCGACGCGAGGTCCTTGTCGATGACCGCCTCGACGCCGTGGAGCGTGCCGTCCCATTGCCGCGCGACCGGGATCCCGCCGCCGCCGGCCGCGATCACGATCGCACCGTCGTCGACCAGCTTCCGGATCGCCGCGATCTCGACGACCTCGAGCGGCCTGGGCGATGCGACGACCCGACGCCAGCCGCGCCCCGCGTCCTCGGTGACCGTCCAGCCCTTCTCCTTCGCGAGAAGCCGCGCGCGTTCCTGCGGGTAGAAGGGACCGATCGGCTTCGTCGGCCTGCGGAACGCCGGATCGCGCTCGTCCACGATGATCTGGGTGACGATCGTCGTCACGGAGCGCTGGAGACCGACGCGTCGGAGCTCGTTGTCGAGCGCCTGCTGCATCATGTAGCCGATCCCGCCCTGCGAGTCCGCGCCACACACGTCGAGCGGCATCGGCGGGATCTGGTCGCGAGCGGCCTCGTTCCGGATGAGGATGTTGCCGACGATCGGGCCGTTGCCGTGGCTCAGCACGACGCGCACGCCCTGCTCGATGAGCTTGGCGATGGGCTGCATGGTGAGCCGCGTGATCGCGCACTGCTCGTCGAACGTGCCCGTGCCCCGCGCCGGCAGGATCGCGTTCCCGCCGAGGGTGATCAGGATGCTATTGGGCAGCCGGTCCAATCAGCGCGTGACGTTGGCGTGCGCCTGCGCGAAGGCTTCGAACCGCTTCAACCCTTCGCGGATGTTTTCGATCGAGTTCGCGTACGAAAAGCGGATGTAGCCCTCGCCGTTCGATCCGAACGCGGTGCCGGAGAGCGCGGCGACGCCGGCCTCCTCGAGGAGCGCCCCTTCGATCTGCGAGCTCTTCATGCCGAGCCCTACGACGTTCGGGAAGACGTAGAACGCGCCCGCCGGCTTCGCGCACTTGATCCCCGGAATCGCGTTCAGCCCCTCGACGATCGCCTCGCGGCGGCGGCGGAACTCCGCCACCATCGCGTGCACGTCGTCCTGCGGTCCGAGGAGCGCGGTCGGCGCCGCCCGCTGCACGAACGACGTCGCGCAGGAGTAGACGTTGGTGGCGAGCCGCGCGACGTGCTTCGCGAGCGTCGGATTCATGACGCCGTAGCCGAGCCGCCAGCCCGTCATCGCGTAGGTCTTGGAGAAGCCGTCCAGGATGATCGTGCGCTCCGCCATGCCGGGGCGCGTCGCGATCGTCTCGTGCGTTCCTTCGTAGAGGATCTTGGAATAGATCTCGTCCGAGAGCACGAAGATGTCCCGCTCGCGAAGGAGCGTCGCGATCTCGTCGAGATCCTTCGGCTCGAGCACGGAGCCCGTGGGGTTGTGCGGCGAGTTGAGCACGAGCATCCGCGTGCGCGGCGTGAGGAGCTTCTCCACGTCGGCGGCGCCGAAGCGGAACGAGCGCTCCTCGCGGAGCGCAAGCGAGACCGGCGTGCCGCCGGCAAAGCGCACCGCGGACTCGTAGATCGGGAATCCGGGGTTCGGAACGATCACCTCGTCCCCCGGGTTCACGCACGCGAGCACGGCGAACGTGAGCACGGGCTTTCCGCCCGGCGTCACGACGACCTGCTCGGGCGCGACGGGCAGCCCCCGATCCTTCGAGATGTACTGCGCGATGGCCTCGCGCACTTCGGGAAGTCCGGCCGAGGGACCGTAGTGCGTGAAGCCCTCCTCGATGGCGCGGATCGCCGCCTGGCGAATCGAGGCCGGCGTGTCGAAATCGGGCTCGCCGATCTCGAGGTGCACGATCGTGCGGCCTTTCGCCTCGAGCGCGCGCGCCTTGGCGAGCACTTCGAAGGCGGTCTCGGTGCCGAGCTGAGTCATTCGATCCGCGTAGCGCATGGACTTCTCCTCGTCATTCCGCCCGAATCGGGGCGTTCGTGATCCCTTGCATTCATCCTCGGCCGGATTCGCGAAGCTGCCGGCCGATCCAGATCGAAGCTGCCGTGGCGCGTGCCCCGGACGCGTCGTCCCGCTGCTCCACGAGGCCGCCCAACGTCCAGCGCCCCAGCCGGAGAGCGCCCCGCGCGCTCGCCGCGATGCCCGGCCTTGTCG
>DATJGP010000021.1:0-2863 GCA_035494915.1 Candidatus Eiseniibacteriota bacterium
TTTCGCGGCCGCTGCGACAGTACGTGCACGTGCCGTCCGTGTGGCGTAGCCATGCGACGCCGATGCGGTCGCCAAGCTTGAACCTCGCGGTGCCGGGTCCCAGGCGGTCGACGATCCCGACCACTTGGTGCCCGGGAACGATGGGAAGCTTATGGGGCGGGAGATCGCCCTCGATCACGTGGAGGTCGGTGCGACAGACGCCGCACGCTAGGACGCGAACGCGCACCTCGCCCAAGCCGGGCTCGGGATCGGGAATGTCGCGCAACTGGAGCGGGGACGTCGCGACGGGCGCCTGCGCGTCGACGACGGCGGCTTTCATGGGCGGTTGACGAGCGGTGCGTCGAGGGCGTGTGCGTCCACCCCGAGCGCGCGCATCATGCCGCTCGCCTTGACGAGCGTCTCCTCGTACTCCCCTGCCGGCGTCGAGTCGGCGACCACGCCCCCGCCGGCGTGAAAATAGGCGACCCCGTTCACGATCGAGATCGTGCGGATGGCGATGTTCCAGTCGCAGCCGCCGCGAACGTCCCAGTAGCCGAGCGCGCCCGTGTACACGGCGCGGCGCACGGGCTCCAGCTCGTCGATGATCTCGACGGCTCGAATCTTCGGAGCGCCGGTGATGGAGCCGCCCGGCATGAGCGCGCGCAGCACGTCGACGGGCCCCACGTCGTCGCGCAGCGTGCCTTCCACCCGCGACTCCAGGTGGTGCACGTTCGAGTGCGATACGACGTCGCACAGCGCCGGAACCTGGATGCTGCCCACCTCGCACACGCGACCGAGGTCGTTCCGCTCCAGATCCACGATCATGACGTTCTCGGCGCGATCCTTGGCGCTCGAGCGAAGCTCCGCGACGAACCGAGCATCGTCTTCAGGCGTTCGGCCGCGCGGGCGCGTGCCCTTGATCGGCCAGGTCTCGATCGTTCGCCCCCGGACCCGGAAGAAGCGCTCGGGCGAGGAGCTGGCGATGCCGCCATCGGGAAGCGACGCGAAGGCGAGGAACGGCGCCGGGGCGATGGTGCGAAGCGCGCGATAGACCTCGAGCGCCGGCGGCACCGGCTCCACGCGGAAACGCTGCGCCAGGTTCACCTGGTAGATGTCGCCGGCCGCGATGGATTCGAGCGCCCGGGCGACCATGGATTCGTAGGCTGCGCGGGTGAAGTTGGACGTGACGGTCGGAGTCCTGGGCGGAGCGGGAGGCTCCGGAGTGCGACCCATGTCCTTCCCGAACAGGGTCGACTGCTGGGCCAGACGGCTGCCCGCGCGAAAGGCGCGCTCCAGGCTCGAACAGGTCCCGTCCCGGTCATCACCGCACAACCCTGTGGAGATGCCCCACCCCTCGCCCGTGCTCCGCCTCCAGGCCCACACGATGTCGTGGAATCGAAGCGAGAGATCCGGGAAATCGAGATCGCGCTCCGCGTGCGACGGATACCGCTCGATCCAGTCCTTGAGATCGTACGAGAGATAGCCCGCCAGACCGGAGATGAACGGGAGCTCTGCGGCCAGCCCCTCGGCGCGGATCGCCGCCGGCCAGGCACGGACGAGCGCATCGAGCGGGTGGCCGCCCAGCTCTCGTTCCGTCCCGTCGCGTTCGATGCGTCGGAGGCGGCCGTCGCGCAGGACGAGGCGATACAGAGGGTCGAAGGCGAGAATCGTCCACTCGCTCGCTTCGCCGGCCGGCCCGCCACTCTCGAAGAAGAGCGTGTACGGGCGATGGCCCACGATCTCGAGCGCACGGAGGGGCGTCCACTCGGGAGGAAGGCGGCGCATCATGGGCTCGACCACTTGCCCCGGGGCCAGTGCGGCGGTTGCGACCTTGGCCGCGCCGTCAGTACCCATAGTCCACGGGCTCCGCGTAGTGATGCTCGAGCGGGATCAGCGAGTGCACGCGCTCGTTCCCGAGACGCTCGAGATAGCCGGCGAGATCCGCCACGCCGTCCACCCATTCCCGCCGCCACGCGAGGTACCCGTCCTCGGTCTTCGTGCGCGCGTGATAGTCCGTGTAGGCCTCGTGATCCCGCCGGTAATAGCCCTGCACCGGCGAGGGATGCGCTCCCCACCGCGCCTCGCACACGGCCGCCACGACGAGCCCCGGGATGACGACGCGATTGGGATCGCGGCGGATCTGCTCGGGGGGGACGATCTCCTCCGCCGTGACGATCACCGCGCGCGCGGCTCGCGCGGCATCCAGCGTGATGCCGAGGCTCCCCCACATCTGCGCGTTCCCGTGCGGATCCGAGCGCTGCACGTGGACGATCGTCACGTCGGGACGGAGCGGCTTGACGGCGAGCAAAGGCCCGCCGCCGAGCGGGTCCTCGATCGGCTCGAGCCAGGGATTGCGCGCGATGAGATCGGTGCCGAGCGCCGAGCGCGTGGGGATGAAAGGGGCGCCGATCGCGGCCGCATGGAGCGCCTGCGCGAGCGTGAAGTTGGAGAACTCTACCACCTCGAGCGCCCCCCGCTCCACGGCACGCCGGAACGAGTACGCGATCCCCATCATCACGTTGCCCACCCAGGCGGCCGCGACCCTGCGCGCGCACCCGGCGCCGATGAGCTGGTCGAACGCGATGTCGGAAACGGGTCCGACCAGGGTGAGGTCCCGCGCGCCGCGGCGGATCAGCTCGTGCGCGGCCGCGAACGGGATCATCTGCTCGAGGCATGTGCCCAGAGCGACCGTCGAGCCATCGGGGGCGAACCGCGCGAGCGCCTCCCCGAGCGGCATGACCTTGTCGGCAGCCGGGTAGTGCGCGAGCGCCTCGCCGCGCTCGGGCGGGCGCCAGGGACGGAGGTCGTCCATCCGGATGTCCTTCGGATCGGGGCTCATGACGGACCCGCGATTATAGCGAGCGCGGAGCCCCGGTGTCCGCCC
>DATJGP010000022.1:0-3844 GCA_035494915.1 Candidatus Eiseniibacteriota bacterium
GGCTCCTCGTGTACGTGCGCAACCTCATGCTCCCCAAGACGTCGGTGAGCTCAGCCTGAGCGAAGGCGGATCGCGCTGGGGCTGGGCGCTCCCCGCGACCGCCCTCGTCGCAACCTGCGGCTGGCTCGGCCTCATCGAGCCTACGGAAACACGCTACGCCGAGATCGCCCGCGAGATGCTCGCGAACGGCGATTGGATGACCCCGCGACTGAACGGCATTCCCCACTTCCACAAGCCCCCCTTCTCGTACTGGATGGCCGGCGGCGGCATGGCCGCGTTCGGCTTGAACGAGTGGGGCGCTCGCATCGGACTCGCGCTCACGGGCGCGTTCGCGCTTTGGGGGACGGCGGTGATCGCACGGCGAGCGTTCGCCCAAGACGCTGAGGGCGGCCCCAACGCCGGTGCGATGTCGCTCCTCGCTCCCCTCGTCCTCGCGTCGTCGCTCCTCTTCTTCGCGCTGTCCCGAGCGCTGGCGAGCGACGCTTTCCTCGCGGCCGCGGTCGTCGGATTCTGGGTGGCGCACCTGAGCCCGCGGCATCGCGACGGCGTCCTGCCGCTCGCGGCGCTGGGCCTCGGCTTCTTCATCAAGGGGCCGGTGGTCTTCCTGCACACGCTCGTCCCGGCTCTTGTCGGCGCGTGGATCGCGCGGGATCGCGCACCGCTTCAATCCTTCCGGCAGGGCTGGGGCTGGCTCTTGTTCGCGATGATCGGACTGGGATGGTACGTGGCCGAGGCGGCACGCGTTCCGGGGCTCGCGACGTACTGGGTTCAAAATCAGCTCTGGGAGCGCTACACGACGACGGTCCATCACAGGGGCGGACCCTGGTACTACTTCGCCGTCGCGCTCGTCGCGGGGGCGCTGCCGTGGACGGCGGCTGTCGTCGCGGGAGCATGGTCGGATGCCAAGCGCGCGTCCCAGCTCGCCTACGTGCGGGCCGCGCTCCTCGCGTGGATCGTCCTGCCGCCCCTCTTCTTCTCCACCTCGGGGTCGAAGCTCGCGACGTACGTGCTGCCGGAGATGCCGGCCGTGGCCATCTTCGCCGCCGCCGCGCTCCACCGCGGCGTGGTCTGGGCGCGCGTGAGCGCCGCACTGCTCATGGCACTCGCCGTCGCGCTCGAGATCGCCGGGCCGACGCAGTGGGCGAAGCTCGCGGACGCGTCGAGTTCCGGCGGCGGACTCCCCTGGCCTCTACACCTTGCGGCCGTCGTCATGGTCGCCGCCGCGCTGGCACTCGTCGCGAGACGCGTCCCCCTCGGCGCCGCGCTCGCGGTCGCCGCATGGCTCGTCGTCGTCGGCGCTGTTCGCAGCTGCGAGGTCGGGCTCGGCGCGCCGCGCACCCTGATCGCGCGTCTCCAGAGGGAGATCGGAGATCGCGACGCCGTGATCGAGTACCGATGGTTCCACGCGGGACTTCCCTTTTATCTGCGTCACACCATCCCCATGCTCGAGGTCCCGCGCGAGCTCGACTTCGATGCCCCGGCGGCGGAGCGGGTCATGCTCACGCGCGACGAGGCGCGCACCATCGTCACGGCCCACGAGCGGGTCTGGGTCTACGCCCCCACGGGCGCGACCGCGCCGCTCGCGACCGACCTCGGAGGCCGCTTCGTACCCTGGGCCACGTGGCGCGGACGCGAGGTGGCCCGGATCGAGGCGATCGAGTAGTCTTCCCGCCATGAGCTCGCTCCTCGTCGAATTGCAGGGCCGCGTCGCCGTGCTCACGCTGAACCGCCCCGAAGCCCTGAACGCCCTCGATCCGACCCTGGGCCAGGCGCTCGCGCACGAGATCCAGCGCGGGGCCGAGGACCCGGGCGTCGGCGCCATCGTCATCACCGGCGCAGGCCGAGCGTTCTGCTCCGGCGGCGACATCGCGTTCATGAAGTCCGTGTTCGACAAGGGCGGCCGCTACGAGGACTTCGAGCCCCTGGTGGGCGGCGGTCCCGGCGTCGTGCGCGCGATCGAGTCGTGCGCGAAGCCCGTGATCGCGGCGGTGAACGGCGCCGCGGCGGGCGGCGGCATGAGCCTCGCACTCGTGTGCGACGTTCGGTGGGCCTCCGAGAAAGCGCGCTTCGGTCAATCGTTCGTGAAGATCGGGCTCCACCCCGACTGGGGCTCGGTGCACGCGCTGCCCCGTCTGATCGGGCAGGCTCGTGCGCTCGAGCTGATGTGGACCGGAGACCTCGTCGACGCCGCGGAAGCCCAGCGGATCGGCCTCGTGACGCGCGTGCTCCCCGAGGCCGATCTCCTCCCGAAAACCATCGATTTCGCGGCCCGATTGGCCGACGGACCCGCGGTCGCGCAGGGCGAAATCAAGCGGTCCGTACGCGCTTCCCTCGGCTATACTCTCAGCCAGGCTCTGGACCGTGAACTGGAGGCCCAGAAGCGCTGCTGGAACACCCGGGATGCCCGCGAGGGGATCACGGCCTTCCTCGAGAAACGCCAGCCCCGATACGAGGGGCGTTGAATCCGACCCCGAAGAAAACGAGACAGGAGGGTTCTTCCGTGACGCCTGACACCATGGCTCCCCCGGCCGGCAGCCTCTGCGGCTACAAGGTCGAGAACGGCATCGCCATCCTCGAGCTGAACGATCCGCCGGCCAACACGTACACGTACGAGATGATGCGCGACATCGACGAGGCCATTCTCAAGGCGCGCTTCGACGAGAACGTGCACGTCATCCTGATCCGCGGGGCGGGCGAGAAGTTCTTCTGCGCGGGCGCCAACATCAAGATGCTCCAGACGGTGAATCCCTACTTCAAGTACTACTTCTGCCTCCACGCGAACGAGACGCTGAACCGCCTCGAGCAGACCCCGAAGCTCGTGATCGCCGCGCTCAACGGCCACTGCGTCGGCGGCGGACTCGAGATCGCGATGGCCGCGGACATCCGGATCGCGAAGAAGAACGCGGGCAAGATCGGCCTCCCCGAGGTGTCCCTCGGCGTGCTCCCCGGCACGGGCGGCACGCAGCGCCTCGCCCGCCTCGTCGGAAAGCCACGCTCCATCGAGATGATGACGACCGGCGCCACGTTCTCGTTCGAGGACGCGCTCGGGTGGGGCCTCGTGAATCACGTGTACGACGCCGAAGGGTTCGACGCCAAGGTGATGGAGTACGCCAAGCAGTTCGTCCCGCCCGGCAAGGCGTCGAAGGCGGTCGGGCGCATCAAGCGCTCCGTGCAGTCGGGGCTCGAGGTCTCGTTCAGCGAGGCGCTCGCCATCGAGCGCGAGCTGCAGCAGCAGCTCTTCCAGAGCGACGACGCGAAGGAAGGGCTCACCGCGTACGTGGAGAAGCGTCCCGCGAAGTTCACCGGCAAGTAACGCCCGCGCGGCATGCCGGTCGCGGCGGTTACGCCACGCGAGCGGATGGTGCTCCGCGCGGCGCGGGAGATCAAAGAGGGGGAGACCGTGTTCGTCGGAACGCGGCTCCCCCTTCTCGCTTATCTGGTCGCCAAGGCGACCCATGCTCCCAACGCCGTCGCCCTCTACGAGAACGGGCTCGTGCGCGAGAAGGCGGCGCGCGAGCTTCTGTTCACCATGGGCGATCCCCCCAACATCCTCGACGCGACGCTGGCGTCGTCCACGCTGGACGTCATGGGGATGATGCAGGCGGGACGCGTGGATCTGGGCTTACTTGGCGCGGCCGAGGTGGACAAGCACGGCAATCTGAACTCGACGGAGGTGGCCGATACAAGCGGTCGCCCCGTCCGACTACCCGGGAGCGGTGGCGCCGCGGACATCCTCGCGCTCGCCCGACGCTCCGTCATCCTGGTGCCTCAGGAGAAGCGCCGCCTCGTGGAGAAGGTGCGTTTCCGCACCTCGGCGGGCCGGGGCGACGGCCCGGGCTGGCGC
>DATJGP010000023.1:0-14176 GCA_035494915.1 Candidatus Eiseniibacteriota bacterium
GTTCGAGCCCTCGTTCACGACCAAGGTGGAGGGGCATGGCTTTGGGCTCTCCACCTGCTATCGCATCGTGCAGAACCACGGCGGGCGGATCGCGGCGGAGAACAACGCTCGGGTTGGGGCTCGGTTCATCGTCGTGCTGCCAGCGCAGGAAGCGGCGTAGCCCGGCTCCTGCGCTACTCCATCGCTCGCAGCAGGAGCACGCCTGCAGCGGCCCCGAGAATGTCCGCGGCCAGGTCCTTCCAGCTCGCTCCCTTCTTCGTCGTGGGCTTGATCGTGGCGTCGTAGACCTCCTTCAACACGCCCACGCTCACGGCAGCGGTGAAGGATTTCGCCTCGCTCCTGCCGGTCACGCGGATGCTCGAGGCGATCGCCAGGCTGCCGGCAAAGTGGAGCTGCTTGTCGGCGGCGGTCCAGGAGCCCTGGTCGACGGAGGAGAGGAAGACGGTGGCCCGAGCCGGGGCGGGGAGCGCAGCGACGGCGAGGCAGAGAGCCGCGAGCGCGGCGGGCGCGAACCTCCGTAGGGATACCCTCGGGATCATGGACGAAGGGTAGGCATTGCCCCCAGCGGGCGCAAGACTGCTACCATCGAGGCAGATGCGCCTACGTCCTCTCAATCCCAAGCTCGTTCCTCCGGCGTTCCTGAACTGCGCCCGCACCCTGCGTGAGCGGGGGCACCTCGCCTACTTCGTCGGGGGATGCGTTCGCGATCTCCTTCGCGGCGTTTCCGTCGCGGACTGGGACATCGCGACGAGCGCGCGTCCCGAGGAGCTTCTCGCGATCTTCCCGAACGCCGTCCCGACGGGGCTCAAGCATGGCACGGTCACCGTGCCCACGCCGGCGGGGAACTGCGAGATCACGACGTTTCGGGTGGAGTCGGGTTACTCCGACGCGCGCCACCCCGATCGGGTCGATTTCGTCACCGACGTGATCCAGGATCTCGCGCGTCGCGACTTCACCGTGAACGCGATCGCGTGGGATCCGCTCGACAAGCGGGAGGAGGATCCGTTCGGAGGACGCTCGGATCTCACCGCGCGCGTGATCCGTGCGGTCGGTGATGCGCGGGAGCGATTCCGCGAGGACGGCCTCCGTCCCGTGCGGGCGGCGCGCTTCACGGCCACGCTCGGGTTCGATCTCGATCCGGACACCGAGGCGGCGCTGGGCGAGGCGCGGGACCAGGTGGCGCGCGTGGCGCCGGAGCGGATCCGCGAAGAGCTCGTCAAGATGCTCGCGGCGCCGCAGCCCTCCCGGGGCTTCGAGGTGCTCCGTCGCGCGGGCCTCCTGCCTCTCGTGTTGCCGGAGCTCGCGCAGTGCGTGGCGGTGCCGCAGAACCGCTACCACGCGTACGACGTGTACTACCACACGCTCCACACCGTGGACGCGGCGCCGGCGGACAAGCCGGCCGTCCGGCTCGCGGCGCTCTTCCACGACGTGGGGAAACCTCCCACGCGCGTGGAGCGAAACGGGGATGCCACGTTCTACAACCACCAGTTCGAGGGCGAGCGGCTCGCGATCGAGGCGATGACGCGCCTCCGGTTCAGTCGCGAGGCGACGGAGGAGGTGGCGCACCTCGTCCGGAACCACATGTTCGACTACCGGCCCGAGTGGAGCGACGCCGCGGTGCGCCGCTTCCTCCAGAAGGTGGGCACCGACCACGTCGCCGATCTCTTCGATCTCCGGATCGCGGACAACATCGGGAATGGCACCAAGACCGGCTTCCCGCACTACCTCGAGGAGCTTCGGGGGAGGATCGAGCAGGTGCTGGAGGCGAGGCAGGCGCTCACGCTGAAGGACCTGAAGATCGACGGCGGGGACGTGATGCAAGAGCTGGGTATTCCGCCGGGGCGGAAGGTGGGGGCCATCCTGGAGCGCCTCCTTGACGAGGTTCTGGAGGATCCGGGGCTGAACGAGCGGGGCCGGTTGCTCCGGCGCGTTCGCGAGGCCTTTTCGGTTGACAGGGCCAGGGCCTGAGCCTAGGCTGGCAGCCCGTAATTGGCCTTCTCCCAAGCAATAGGAGCCACTTGGCCCGAGCCGCGCTGAACCGGTCGAGAGTCCCAGTCGAGGAACCGACCCTCGAAACCATACGGATTCCCATCGCGGATGCCTTCGAGCAGTTCCAGGCGCGCTGGGATGACGCGTTCCTGTGCGACGTGCAGCTGGTGGGCGCCGTGGGCGCGCACCTGCATCGCGCGTTCGGCAAGCGGTTCCGGCCCACGCTCGTGCTCCTCGCGGCCAAGGCGTTCGGCAAGGTGGACGAGGACGCGCTGCGGGGCGCGGTCGTCGTCGAGCTGATCCACACCGCCACGCTCATCCACGACGACTCGGTCGACAAGAGCCTCATCCGCCGCGGCCTTCCGACCGTGAACAACGCGTTCAACAACGACACCGCGATCTTGATGGGGGACTACCTCTACTCGAAAGCGTTCTCGATCATGGTCCGCGCGCGGATGTACGACGCCATGGATCTCCTCGCCGAGGCCACGCATCGCATGAGCCAGGGGGAGCTCCGCCAGATCGAGCAGCGGAACCGCATCGACCTGACCGAGGCCGAGTACATGCGGGTCATCGACGAGAAGACGGCCTGCCTCATCGCGGCCGGATGCCAGCTCGGCGCGCTCGCCGGCGGCGGATCGTACGAGGCGCACAGCGCGCTCGCACGGTTCGGCGGCGCGGTGGGCCTCGCCTTCCAGATCACGGACGATCTGTTCGACTACTTCGGCGCGGAGAGCGTGATGGGCAAGGGGACGGGAAGCGATCTCGAGGGAGGCAAGATCACGCTTCCGCTCATCAAGTCGCTCCGCAACGCCCCCGAGCGCGACCGTCGCGCCATGGTCGACATGATCAAGAATCGCGAGTTCCGCAACGGGCACTGGTCCGACGTGGTTCGCTTCGTCACCGAGTACGGCGGTGTGGAGTACAGCCATGCGCGCTCGATGGAGCTGGCCGAGCGGGCCGAGGACGAGCTCAAGCACGTGCCCGACCGGGACGCGCGTGAGGCGCTCCGCGACGCGGTTCACTACGCTGTGACGCGGCATCGGTGAACGAACCCTCGCCGGCCGCCGCCCCCAACCAGGACCTCGCCCGCGAAGCGGCCCGCCTCACGCTCACGAAGCGCGCCGAGGACGTGGTCATCCTCGATCTCCGTTCGCTCGACGGGGTGTGCGACTTCTTCGTGATCGCGACCGGCAATTCCGAGATCCAGGTCCGCGCCATCGCGGATGCGGTGGAGGAGGGGCTCCGGGAGTCGCGCGGCATGAAGCCGTGGCACTCCGAGGGCTTCGAGGCGCGCCGCTGGATCCTTCTCGACTACGTCGACGTCGTCGTTCATGTGTTCCACGCGCGGGCGCGCGAGTACTACCTTCTCGACAAGCTGTGGGGCGATGCTGCTCGTGAAGTCGTGGCCGATTGAGGCCCATCTCGTCGAGCGGGTCGAGGACGCGGTCTCCCGGGCCGGCCTGACCCCTCCGGGCGGCGCGCGCGTCGAGATCGAAGTCCCCCGCGACCCGGATCACGGCGACTGGTCCACCAACGTCGCCCTCACGCTCGCCAAGACCGCCCGGCGCGCGCCGCGCGACGTGGCGAAGACCCTCGTCGACGCTCTCGAGCTGGACCCCGGCGTGATCGCCGCCGTCGAGATCGCGGGGGCGGGCTTCATCAACTTCCGCCTCGCGCCCGCCTGGCTCCAGGAGACGGTGCGCCGTGTGCTCGCCGACCCCGGCGCGTACGGAGCGAGCGACGCGGGGAAGGGCGAGCGGATCCTCCTCGAGTACGTGAGCGCCAATCCGACCGGGCCGCTCAACATCGTGAGCGCGCGCGCCGCGAGCCTCGGCGACACGCTGCTCCGGCTCCTCAACGCGACGGGCCATCGAGCCGAAGGGGAGTTCTACGTCAACGACGCGGGGCTCCAGGCGGAGCTCTTCGGGGCCTCGGTGCGCACGCGCTTCCAGGAGCGGATCGGCGTTCCGGCGGCTCCCATTCCCGAGGAGGGCTACCAGGGCGCCTACGTCGCGGATCTCGCGGCGGCGCTCGACGAGGCCCAGGGACGCGCGTGGCTCGCGCTCCCCGAGAAGGAGCAGCGCGCGCGTTTCGGACGCTGGGGCATCGACCAGAATCTCGAGATCCAGCGCCACGACCTCGAGCGCTTCGGCGCGCGCATGGATCGGTATTTCCTGGAGAGCGGCCTCCACGCGGGAGGCGCGGTCCAGGAGGCGCGGGCCATGCTCGAGAAGCGAGGCGTGCTCGACGAGCGGGAGGGGGCGGTCTGGTTCCGCTCCACCGAGTTCGGCGACCAGGAGGACCGGGTCATCGTGCGGTCGAACGGCGAGCCCACGTACTTCCTCGCCGACACGGCGTACCACCACGACAAGTTCAACCGCGGCTTCGACCGGCTCATCGACATCCTCGGCCCGGATCACCACGGCCACGTGCAGCGCATGCAGGGCGTGCTCGACGCGCTCGGCTGGGACAAGAGCAAGTTCGAGGTCATCGTGGCGCAGTGGGTGCGGCTCCTCCGGGGCGGCGAGACGGTGAAGATGTCGAAGCGGGGCGGGGAGTTCATCACGCTCGAGGAGCTGGTGGACGAGGTGGGCGTGGACGCGGCCCGCTTCTTCTTCCTCATGCGTCGCGCGGAGAGCCCGATGGATTTCGATCTCGAGCTGGCCGTGAAGCGGTCCGAAGACAATCCGGTCTACTACGTGCAGTACGCCCACGCGCGGATCGCGCACGTGCTCGACTACGCGCGGGCGCAGGGCGTGCCCGAGCCGGATCCCGAGCGGGCGGATCTCGCGCTCCTCGCGGAGCCCGAGACGCTCACGCTCCTCCGCGGGCTCGGCGCGTTCCCGTCGCTCGTCCTCGCGTCCGCCCGGAGCCGGGAGCCGCATCGCATTCCCGCGTTCCTCAAAGATCTGGCCGCGAAGTTCCATTCCTTCTACCACCAGCATCGCGTCGTGACGTCCGACGCGCCGCTCACCGCCGCGCGCCTTCTGCTCACGAAGGCGACCGGGGCGGTGTTCCGGCGCGGGCTCGGCCTGCTCGGCGTGAGCGCGCCGGAGGCCATGTAGCGCATGAGCATCGCCGTCGTCGGCTCCATCGGACTCGACACGATCCAGACACCCGCCGGGCGGGTCCACGAGGTGCTGGGCGGGTCGGCCGCGTACTTCTCGCTCGCGGCGCGCCACTTCATGCCGGTTTCCGTGGTCGCCGTCGTGGGGAAGGACTTCCCGCGCGAGGCGCGCGCGCTTCTGGCCCAGTCCGACGTGGACCTGACGGGACTCGAGGTTCAGGACGGAAAGACGTTCCGGTGGGAGGGCGTCTACAGTGACGACATGAACACGCGCGAGACGATCCGGACGGAGCTCAACGTGTTCGAGCGCTTCAAGCCGGACCTGCCGGATCGGACCCGCTCGCTCAAGAACGTCTTCCTCGCGAACATCGATCCCGTGCTGCAGCGAGAGGTCTTGAGCCAGCTCGATCAGCCGAGGCTGGTCCTCGCGGACACCATGAACTACTGGATCAAAACCAAGAAGGACGAGCTCCTCAAGACGCTCAAGCAGGTGCGCATCGTGATCATCAACGAGGAGGAAGCGCGCGAGCTGACGGGGGAGGCGCTCACCCACAAGGCGGCGCGCGCCATCCTGTCGCTCGGCCCGGAGACGGTGGTGATCAAGCAGGGCGAGCACGGCGCGTTCTTGCAGGGTCCCGAGCTCTTCTTCACGTGTCCCGCTTTCCCCATCGACAACGTCATCGATCCGACCGGCGCGGGGGACAGCTTCGCCGGCGGCTTCGTCGGCGCCCTGGCTCGCATGGCGCGCGTGAACGACCACAATCTGAGGCGCGCGGTCGTGTACGGCTGCGTGCTCGCGTCGTTCACGGTCGAGGGCTTCGGCGTCTCCGGCCTCGCGCGCGCCGATCGCGAGTCGATCCTCGCGCGCGCGGAGGCGATCTCCGACATGACGAAGTTCAGTCTGTCGGACACGGCGCGCATCCTGCGATGACCGGCGAACCGACGGCGACGGAACCCCGACGCGCGGGGATCTGTCGTCGGACGGCGTCTCGTCCTGTTCGAAGCGATCGGCGTTCAAGTTGCGGAATCGTGACGACGCACGCGACATGGCACGGCGATTGCCCGGTGCGTTCACCCTTCGGCCACGACACGACACGCGGAAGGGGGCGCGCCTGAGTGCCATGACGACGAAGAAACACACCAACCGTACGCCACGAGCCTGGGCGTCGCGCGTCCTCTGGACGGTCGTGCCCTCGTTCTTCGCCGCCCTCCCGATCCTCATCGCGCTCTTCGGCGGCGCGGAGCTCCGCGCGAGCCGCTGGGACTGGCCCGCCATCGCGGTCTGGGCGGTGCTCCTCTTCGCGGCCGAGGCGCTGCCCGTGCCGCTTCCGCGGGGCGGCTCGATGACCATCGCGTCGATCCTCGACATCGCCGCGCTCCTCCTGTTCGGACCCTGGATCGCCGCCGCGCTCGATCTCGTCACGACGATTCCGGCGCAGATGCTGATCCTCCGAAACCGCACGGGCACGGCGGCGCTGAGCGCCGGGCTCTACGCATCCACCACGATCGTCGCGGGGGCCGCGTATCTCGCGGCCGGAGGCGCGCTGGGGGCGCCTCGAATTCCGCAAGACATCCTGCCGCTGCTCCTCGCCGGCTCGCTCTACTACGCGCTCAACACGGGATGGGTGAGCCTCGTCCTCGGCTCGCAGATCCGGGAGCCGGCGATCACGATCTGGCGCCAGCAGTTCAAGGACGGCCTCGCGCAGTACGCGCTCTCGATCGGCTACGGTCTTCTCTTCGCGGTGGTCGGCATGTCGGCGGGCCTTCCCGGCGTGCTCCTGCTCGTGCTGCCGCTCCTCTTCGCGCGCTACGCGCTCCGCCTGTACGCGGATCTGCGGCAGGACCACGTGAGCTTCGTGCGCGCGCTCAGCCTCGCGCTCGACGCGGTGGATCCGTACACGCACGAGCACTCCGTGCGGGTCGCCGAGTACTCGGTGCGCGTCGCGCGCCGCATGGGGCTGCCGGAGTCGGAGGTCGAGACCATCCGTTATGCCGCGCTCGTCCACGACATCGGCAAGATCGCCCAGCGTCCCGACGTGATCCGCAAGCCCGATACGCTCGACGAGGAGGAACGGCGGCTCATGATGCGCCACCCGGAGGCTGGCGCCCGCATCATCGGGCAGATCCGCGCGCTCGGCGACGCGGCGAAGATGGTGCGCACGCACCACTGGCGTCCCGACGGCCGCGGCTATCCGCCCGGGCTCACGGAGGCGGACGTGCCGGTGGGGGCGCGCGTCATCCACGTCTGCGACGCGTTCGACGCGATGGTCTCCGACCGTCCGTACCGGAAGGGACTTCCGGTCCAGCGGGCGCTCGGAGAGCTCACGCGGCACGCGGGGACGCAGTTCGACACGGAGATCGTCGCGGCGCTCGTGGCGCTCCACGGCGAAGGACGTCTGATGATGGAGCCCGAGGCGCCGCGCGCGGAGCCGGCCTCCATGGACGCGCCCGACCGCCTCGAGGCCTTCGCCGGGGAGATCCGATGAGCCGCTACGAGGAAGCCGGGGTCAACATCAAGAAGGGGGAAGAGGCGGTCGAGCGCATCAAGGCGCACCTGCGCTCGACCTTCGTGCCCGGCGTGGTGGGCGACGTCGGCGCGTTCGCGGGAGCGTTCCGCATGCCCGGTGGCGGAGGACAGATCCTTCTCTCGTCCATCGACGGCGTCGGGACGAAGCTCAAGGTGGCGATCCTCTGCGACCGGCACGACACCGTCGGCTACGACCTCGTCTGCCATTCCGCCAACGACATCCTCGTGCACGGCGGCCGGCCGCTCTTCTTCCTCGACTACGTCGCGATGGGCGTCCTCATGCCGGAGCGCGTCGAGCAGCTCGTGGCGGGCCTCGCCCGCGGCTGCCGCGAGGTCGGCTGCGCGCTCATCGGTGGCGAGACCGCGGAGATGCCGGGGCTCTATCGCGAGGGGGACTACGACCTCGCGGGGGCCATCATCGGCATCGTCGAGGAATCGAAGCTCGTCGATGGATCGCGCGTCGCGCCCGGCGACCAGCTCCTCGGACTCCCGAGCGTCGGCCTCCACACGAATGGCTACTCGCTCGCTCGAACCATTCTCTTCGACGGGCTGAAGCTCCGCGCCTCGGATCCCATGCCGGGGGGCGGCGGCATGGTCGGCGACGTCCTCTTGAGCCCGCACCCCTGGTACGGACGCGAGGTGGCCGCGGCGCGCGAGGCGGGCGACGTACGCGCGATGGCCCACATCACGGGGGGCGGCCTCCCGGGCAACCTGATCCGCGTCCTCCCGGAAGGCGCGCGAGCCGACATCCGAATCGGATCCTGGCCCGTGCCCGCCGTCTTCCAATCGCTCGTCGACGCGGGTGGTGTCGCGGCCGACGAATCGCACCGGGTCTGGAACATGGGAATCGGATACGTGCTCGTCGTGAAGCGCGACGATGCGGGCGCCGTCGAGAAGGCGCTCCGTTCCAAGGGCCACGACGCGTACCGGATCGGTGACATCGTGGCAGGGGAGCGGGAGGTTCGGCTCCTCTAGAGCCGGGGATCGACGATGCCGGTCACGATGGTGCTCGAGCGCGCGGAGTCCGCCCGGGCCGAAGGGGAGTACCGCAACCTGGCCGACCTCATGCCGCGCGGACCGGGCCCGTACGCGGACACGCTCGGCCTCGCCGGATGGAGCCGGCCCCTTCTCGATCTCGGCGTTCGCATCGCCGCGCTCGCGCCGAGCCCGGCGACCGTCTTCGTGCATGGCGAAACCGGCACGGGGAAAGAGCTGATCGCGCGCGCGCTCCACCAGATGAGTCCGCGCGGCGATCGTCCCTTTCTCCCGCACAACTTCGCCGCGATCTCCGACTCGCTCGTCGAGAGCGAGCTCTTCGGACACGCGCGCGGCGCGTTCACGGGCGCGCACGCCGATCGCCCCGGACTCTTCGAGCTCGCCCACGGCGGGACGCTCTTCCTGGACGAGATCGGCGACGCGAGCCCGTCCGTGCAGAGCCGCCTGCTCCGCGTGCTTCAAGAGGGGGAGCTACGGCGCGTGGGCGAGGGGCGCTCGCGTAAAGTGGACGTCCGGATCATCGCGGCGACCCACCGTGACCTCGCGTCAGAGGCGCGCGCGGGACGTTTCCGCGCGGATCTCTACTACCGGCTCCACGTCCTCACGGTGCGCGCGCCGGCGCTTCGCGAGCGGCTCGACGACGTGCCGGTCCTCGCGGCCCACATCCTCCGCCGCCTGCGCGACGAAGGGCGCCCGGAGTGTGTCCGGATCACCGAGCGCGCGCTCGAGCGCCTCGTAGCGCACCTCTGGCCCGGCAACGTGCGCGAGCTCGGCGCCACGCTCGAGCGGGCCGTGCACGCGCTCGAGCCCCGCGGCACGCTGACCGCGGCGTCGCTCGGCGATGGGCTCAGCCTGGAGCCTGGGCCCGTTCTGCGGGAGCGTCCGGAGGGACTCAAGGGGCGCACGCTCGAGCTCGAGGCGGAGCTGATCCAGGACGCCATCGAGCGCGCCCATGGCAACAAGACCGCGGCCGCGCGCTCGCTCGGCCTCACGCGGCAGGGATTGTGGAAAAAAATGCGCCGCCTCGCACGGCAGGGAACGGGGGAAGCCGCGATCGATCCGGAATCGCTTTAATTCCCCGACCCTCGACCCCTATACTCCGCCGACTTCGATCCCTTCGTTCCTTTGCGTCGAGGAGTGTTCCGTCGTGTCCAAGCGTCCCATCAAGATCGGTTTGATCGGCGCCGGCGTCGTCGCGCAGGTGAACCACCTTCCCGCGCTCAAAGGGCGACGCGACGTCGAGATGATCGCCGTGTGCGACGACGACGTGGAGAAGGCGCGCATGGTCGCCCAGCGCTTCGGCATCGGGCGCGCGGTCTCCGACTACGAGACGCTGCTCCGGAACGACGAGCTGGACGCCGTCATCATCGCGACGCCGAATCACCTTCACGCGCCCATGACCCAGGCCGCCCTCGGCTACGGCAAGCACGTGCTCTGCGAGAAGCCGCCGGCGCGGAACGCCGCCGAGGCGTCGCAGATGGCGGAGGCGGCCAAGCGCTCCGGCAAGGTGCTGATGTACGCCATGAACAACCGGTTCCGGAGCGACGTTCAAACGCTGCGGGGCTACCTCGAGCGCCAGGAGCTGGGTAAGATCTTCTACGCGAAGACGGGGTGGCTCAGGCGCCGCACCGATCAGCGCGGTCCGGGTTGGTACGAGAACAAGCGGAGCTCCGGCGGCGGCGTGCTCATGGACCTGGGAGTCCAGATGCTCGACCTCTCGCTCTGGCTCCTCGGCAATCCGCAGGTCGTCTCGGTGACCGCCACCAAGTACGTGACGGATCCGAGGAAGGACGTCGAGGACACGCTCGCCGCGCTCCTCGTGCTCGAGGGCGGCGCGTCGCTGACGCTCGAGGTGAGCTGGGCGCTCCTCCTCGAGAAGAATTTTCCGTATCTGAACCTGTTCGGCACGGACGGCGCGGCTCTCCTGAACCCGTTCCGCATCCATAAAGAGCTGCACGGGAATCTACTCAACGTGACTCCCGCGGCCGAGCAGGCCCGGAACGTCTACAAGCAATCCTACGAGCAGGAGCTGGACTATTTCCTCCGCTGCATCACCCAGGGCGAACGCCCCATGGCCAGCGCCGAAGAAGGCCTCGAGCTCATGCGGGTCATCGATGCCATCTACCAATCGGCCGAGGCCCGCCGCGAGGTTCGCCTTCACTAAGAGGCTCTGGCGGCCGCTCGTCGCGGCCGCATCGGGAGCGCTCCTCAGCTTCACGTTCCCGAACGCGCGGTTGTGGCCCCTCGTGTTTGTCGCGCTGGTCCCGCTGCTCGTGATCCTGGCCCGAGGAACGCCGGGGCCGGTGGAGCCGGGGCGGACGGCCCGCGGCGTGCGATGGTCGCCGTGGATCGCGGGCATCGTCTTCAACGTGCTCATGTTCTGGTGGATCGTCCGGCTGCCGGTCCACGCGATGACCCATCCCTGGATCATCTGGCCGGCCCTCGGCGCGCTCGGTCTCTACCTGGGACTCTACTTCGCGCTCTTCGGATGGGCGGTGCGGTTCCTCCAGCGGCGAATCGGCGTGTCCATCCTCTTCGTCGCTCCATTCGTCTGGACCGTGACCGAGTGGGCGAAGTCCTCGGGTCCGCTCGGGTGTCCCTGGGGCAACCTCGGCTACGCGCTCGCGCGCGAGCCCGCCTGGATCCAGGGAGCGTCCGTCGCGGGCGCGCCCGGGCTCACGTTCTGGATCGTTTCGGTGAACGCGCTCCTCGCGGGAGCCGTCGTCGCGCGGCGCTGGCCGTCGCGCATGGCGTGCGCGGTGCTCGCTACGGCCGCGCTCGTGATCCCGGTCCGCTGGGGGGCGGAGCGCCTTCGCGAGCACCCCACGGCGCCTCTCACGCGCGTCGCGCTCGTGCAGCCGAACACCCCGAGCGACGTGAAGTGGAATCCCGCGGCGCAGGACTCGGTCGTGGGCGCGCTCTTCGACGGCGCGCGCGAGGCCGCCGCCGCGACGCCTCGCCCCGATCTCGTGATCTGGCCCGAGACGTCCCTGCCATTCTACGTACGTCTGGAGCCGGCCAAGCTCCTCCGATTCCTGAACCTGGTCAAGGAGATCGGCGTTCCCATCCTCGCCGGCTATCCCGACGCGCGCCTCTCCACCGGAGGCACCGCGCTCACGTACAACGCGGCCGGGCTCGTGCGTCCCAACGGTACGTTCGCGGCGCAGTACGAGAAAATGCACCTCGTCCCGTTCGGCGAGCGGATCCCGTTCCAGGAGGTGATGCCGTTCCTCGGCAAGATCGACCTCGGTCAGGCGGAGTGGACGCCGGGCACGGACCCTGTCGTCTTCGGCGGCGGGGGCGCGACCTTCGGCGTGATGATCTGCTTCGAGTCGATCTTCCCGAACCACGCGCGCATGCTCGCGCTGGAGGGAGCGCAGTACCTCGTCAACATCACGAACGACGAATGGTTCGGGAAGACGGCGGGCCCCGTGCAGCACGCGGACATGGCGATCCTCCGATCCGTGGAGCTGGGGCGCGCCACCGCTCGATGCGCCAACACGGGGATCTCGATGTTCGTCGATCCCTATGGCCGCGTGTCCGGGTCGACGCCTCTCTTCGAGCGCGCGATCGCGGAGGGAGTCGTCGCCGCGCCGCTCTCGCACACGCTCTGGCTGGAATGGGGCGACTGGATCACCATGGTTTCGATCGCCGTGAGCGCGATCCTGCTCGCCGTGGGCTGGTTCCGCCCGATCCAGCGGCTCGAACCGCCGCACACCGCGCGGGAGTGGCGCTGAGCGTTGACAGGGGCCGGGGAAGCGGCTAGAGTGGCGCCTCAGGTGGGGTGCCGGACGTCGGCGCTCCCCTCCAGGCCCAGAGGAAACGCAATCCGGTGCCCGGCTCTCCCGAGACCGATCGTCTCTCGCCATCCCGCACCACGATGCGCGCGGTCCATCCCGCGGCGCTCCTTCTCGCCTGTCTCGCCGCTGGTCTCGCCATCGCGCTCACCGGCTCCCTGCCCGCGCTTGCCGTCGCCGCCGTCCTCTTCCTGACGCTCACGCTCCGGGCCGAGCGGAAGCCGTTGGCCGCCGAGACGCCGCTCCTCGTGATCGCGCTGATCGTCTTCGCCGCGCACACGCTTCTGTCCGGCGCCCCGATGCGGCAAGCGATCGGCCCCGCTGGCAGAATCGCGCTCCGGCTCCTCGCGCTCCTCTACCTGCTTCGGTGGGCCGCTCGGACCTTCCTCGGCGGAGCGGCCCGCTGGGCGCTCTCGCTCGAGCTTCCGCGTCGCCCCCGGTGGCTTCTCCACGTCCTGGAGAGCGGCCGGCACGCCCTCACCCTGACCCCCAGAGCCATCCGCGAGGCGGAGCACCAGCACCTCGCCTTGCGCGCTCGTGGGCTGCGCTCCGGCAAGGGTTTGAGGGGGCGGGCCCGGTACCTGGCGGCATGGGTGCTCCCGTTCCTGGGAACCATGCTCCGGCTGGGGGAATCCTATGAAGAGGCGCTCCTGGCGCGGGGTTACGTCCTCGGAGGGGCCCGGAGGAGCGGTCAGGTCCTGGTCTGGGGTCTTCCGGAGGTCATGGTGCTGGCTCTGGGCGCGCTCACGGCGGCGGCGCTCCTCCGTGGGGTCTGAGCGGCGTGTTGCGACCTTTCGTCTGGGGGTGGAATACGACGGCACGGGGTTCCACGGGTGGCAGGTCCAGCGGTCCCATCGCTCGGTGCAGGGCGATCTCGAAGCCGCGCTCGGCCGGCTCGCGGGGGAGCCGGTGCGCGTGACCGGAGCGGGGCGGACCGACTCGGGTTGCCACGCGGCGGGCCAGGTGGCGAGCGCCACGCTGAAGACGCGGCTCGACGCCGCGGGGCTGCAGACCGCGCTCAACGCGCTCCTGCCCTCGGATGTACGTGTGGTCGAAGCCGCGGAAGCCAGGCCGGCGTTCCACGCGAGGTTCGACGCCACACGGCGGGCGTACCGCTATCTCGTCGAGCCCCGCGCTTCGGCGCTGCGCGCCCGCTACGCCTGGCTCAAGAGAGTGCGCGCGAGCGTGGAGGCGCTGAACGAGGCTTCGCGTCCGCTCCTCGGTCGACACGATTTCACGTCGTTCTCGCGCCAGGGATCCGACGCGGACGAGCGGCCGGTCTGCACGGTCGTCCGCGCGCGATGGAACGGCAAGCACGGCCGGATGCGATTCGACATCGAATCGGACCGATTCCTCTACACGATGGTGCGCCGCATCGTGTCGAGCGTGATCCGCGCGGCCGAGGATGGCTCGGGGGCCGCGCAGGTGCGGGCGATTCTCGCGGGGCGCGACCGGCGTCTCGCGGCGCCGCCCGCTCCGGCGCACGGTTTGTATCTGATGCGAGTCAAGTATCCCCGCGTGGGGTGGATCCCGAAGGAGCCTCTCGATGTCCCAGCCTGAGCTCGAAACGCCGGTCCGTCGCTGGACCCGCACCGTGGCCCCGCTTTCGGCGGGGGTGGCGATCGGCCTCGTCGTCCTGGTCGGCCTCCTCGTGCTCGCTCCCAAGCACAAGGCGGGTCTCGCCGACACCGAGAACGCAACGACCGCGGCGGCGAAGCCTGCGGCGACGCCTTCCGTGGCCGCGAATTCGGCCCCGGCGGCCCTCGACAACACCCGCCGCACCGCGATCGTGGAGGC
>DATJGP010000024.1:0-2352 GCA_035494915.1 Candidatus Eiseniibacteriota bacterium
GACGAGCGACTTCAGTCTGGACCACAAGGACTACTCCGACTGGCACTGGATCGGCATCCGGGCGCTCAAGAACCGGTTCCGCAACGCGACTCCCGGCGAGTACGTCTTCGCGGAGCGTGCGGTCGATGTGGCGGGTGCGACGGAGAAGAACCTCGACTTCGGAAACAACATCCGGCATTTCACCGTGAGCAACAAGAATCCCGGCCCGAGTCTCATCGTCTCCTCGAGCGTGCTGACGCTGCCCCTGCCGCCCGCTGTCGGGCCCGAGGACACGCCGCGGAAGCCGCTTCAGATCTTCGAGGGAGAGACGATCAGCTTCTCCTGGACGGCGAACGCCGACGCCTACGGTGGCGAGGTGGTCGGCTACACCTATGCCCTCGACGACACGAGCTCGTTCCCGGGTCTGGATCTCCTTCGCTCGGGAGCGACCTTCAAGCCCGCGCAGCTTCAGCCGGGGAACCACTTCCTGTTCGTGCGTGCGGTCGACGATGGGGGGCTCATCTCGAACGCGGTCATTCCGATCCTGATCGTGCATCCGAGCTTCAAGGATCCGGGCCAGCCTCATCAGATTCTCTACGTCGACGACTCCACGCCTCCCGGTGTGACGCAGGACCGCACGGTCTCGTTCGGGAACTGGCCGAGAGACATCGACGAAGACGATTACTGGCTCATCGATCCGGGGATCCTGAACGGTTTGGCGCCCGTGACGCAGTGGGACACGGCCCAGGCCGGCTTCGGTGAGACCGAGGGTCGAAAGCCGCCCGAGCCGCGCGATCTGGCGAACTACACAACGGCCATCTGGAATGTCGACTTCAACAACGGGGTCGGCAATCCGACCGGATTGTGGCGGACGCTCGTGGGCGGCGCGTACAGCGAGCTTGCGGGTTATTTGCGCGCGGGCGGCACGATGGTGCTGAGCGGATTCCTGCTCGGCGGGAACGTCATCAATCCGAACACGATTCTGTACGGCAACGTGTCACGAGGCATCTGCTTCACGCTGGATGCGGGAACGACGGGGTACTTCCTCGCGACGTTCCCGCGCATGTACATGGGCGTGGACGGCGCCGTTCTCGGATCTCCTGATCTTCGGACGCTCGGAGGGAAGGACTTCATCGAGGCGCGCCCCACCGCTGCCGGTATCGCGATGGGCCTGGAGACTGCCGAGGTGGATCGCGGTCCCATGGGTAGCGGCGCCAAATGGACCACGTACTTCGGCGTGGGCTCGCCCAACGAGAACCTCTCTCCCGGCCTCTTGTATGTCGACGGCCTGATCATGGCGCGGAACTTCGCCTGCGTGGATCAGCCGAACGCGGTCTTCCGACTCGAAGATCCGAGCCGCCCGATCGCCGAGCCAATCTACACGTACCACGGCGTGAAGACCGGCCTGAACGAGGACGGTGGGAACTCGCCCCGCGAGGGCATGGTGGTGGGGATCCGGACTCAGGCGCACGATCTCGGCACCGAGGGGGCCGGCACGCTCACGAAGGGGAATGCGAACGGCGCGATCGGCCGCATTGTCCACCTGGCGTTTCCGCTCTACTTCATCAAGACCGACCAGGCGGCGCACGTCGTTCGGGCTTCGTACCAGTGGGTGGATCAGTCACCGACGCTGCCGTAGCGGGCGTTGTGCGTGGTTTGGCCGGCGTGGGGGAGGATGTGAGGGTCCGGGACAGCGCGTCCCGGCGCTCGCTATCGCACCCCTGAGGTGGCTTGGCTGGCGCCGGGCGTGCATTATCCCGGACCCTCACATCCTCCCCCCACGCCTACCTAGTCGCGACAACACCGCGGCCCCCGCGGCCAGCACGTGGGCCGACCTCAATTCCTCTCGGCGGCACGATGCGCCGGCGGGTTGGGGATCACTCGGATGGCCCCGTCACTCTCGAGATCGATCGTGCCTTCGCCCTGTGAGGTGAGGTCCACCGTGCCGATCGGGATGGATCCTCCGGGCCAGCGGATGCCATTCCGCAGGTGCACGGGTCGGCCGGCTGGGGGTCCTCGGCCCAGAGGCCTCCTTCGATCTCGACGTGTCCAGGAGCTACGTGACGCACCCGCAGGAGCTCGTCGTCACCTCGACGGAGGACGATCGTGTGGGGATCGGGACGACTCGATCGAATCCCCTGAGCTTGGGTGAAGATCGCGTTTTGGGAAATCCACGCCGCGACACCGCGCTCGCGCCAGGGGATTGGGCCCTCGCCGTCCTCGGGCAGCGCGGCACTACAGGTCACCAGCAATCCCGTGCGGAGCGAGTCGAGCGTGAGGAAGGGCGTCCCATCCAGCGCGACGAGGCAGCGGTTCTGAGGCACGACGTAGATTGAAACTCCGCCGAGGAGCAAGAGCGTCGACGTCCCCGCG
>DATJGP010000025.1:0-2588 GCA_035494915.1 Candidatus Eiseniibacteriota bacterium
GCGGCCGAGATCAGCGATCCAAGTCCGAACGCGGAGACGAGGGCCCCGTACGCCTTGGCATCGCCGTGCAGGATATCCTTCACGTACACGGGAAGCAGGATCATGTACTGGAATCCGAGTCCCGCGGTCAGCCCGAGCAGCGTGAGCAGATTCCGCAGCGGTAGTACGCTCCGCACGTAACGGATCCCCTCCTTCATGTGGCGCATCGCCTCGTTGAGGTCCAGCTTGATGGCGGGGCGCGACACGAGGTCCATCCTCCAGATGCTGGTGATCACCGCGATGTAGGACACAGCGTTCAGCCAGAAGCAGCCCGCCTCGCCGACCGTCGCGAGAAGGATGCCCGCGACCGCGGGGCCCAGGATGCGCGCCGTGTTGAACGCCGCCGAGTTGAGCGCGATCGCGTTCGGGAGGTCGTCCCTCCCCGCCAGCTCCACCACGAACGACTGCCGCGCGGGGAGATCGAGCGCGTTGATGGTGCCGAAGACGAACGCGAGCACGAGCACCATCCAGGCGGTCACGACGTGGGTCGAGACCACGGTCGCGAGCACGGTGGCCTGGACGAGGAACGCGGTCTGGGTGATGAGGAGGAGCTTCCGCTTGTTCATCGCGTCCACGATCACGCCGGTCCAGAGTGAGAGCAGGAGTACCGGGAGGAATTGCATGAAGCCGAGCAGACCCAGCATGAAGGGCGACGACGTCAGGCGGTGCATGAGCCACGCCTGAGCGACGGTCTGCATCCAGGTCCCGATGAGGGAGACGAGCTGTCCGCCCCAGTAGAGACGGAAATTGCGATGGCGGAGGGCGCGGAAGGTGGTCTCGGCGTGCTGGCGGAGGGTGGCGACGGGCGTGGAGCTCATGTCGAGATTCGGCTCGGCCCTCCGGTAGATGGGCTGGCAACTACTCTGATTCGACTAACTTAGCAGCTTGACCCCGTGCGCCGCAAGGTTACCCGGAGTACTGCTCGTCGCTCACGGGCTCCAGCCACTCGACAGCCGACCCGTCGAGCTGTTCTTGGATGGCGATATGGGTCATCGCGGTCGTCGGCGACGCGCCGTGCCAGTGCTTTTCGCCTGGCGGAAACGAGACCACGTCCCCCGGGCGAATCTCCTCGACCGGACCTCCCCAGCGCTGCGCGCGTCCGACGCCCGCCACCACGATGAGCGTCTGGCCGAGCGGGTGGGTGTGCCACGCCGTGCGCGCACCGGGCTCGAACGTCACGCTGGCGCCGATGGCTCGGGCCGGCTCGTCCGACTGGAACAGAGGATCGATGCGCACCTGGCCCGTGAAGTACTCGGCCGGCCCCTTGCCCGACGGTCGCGATCCACTCCTCTTGATCTCCACCGCGGCCTCCTCCACAACGCGTTCGGTATTCAGGCTCTCCACCATGGTACTCGATCGGCCCGCTTTACTTCTCCAAGCCCGCGGTCCTACTCTAGCCGCCGCTCTGCCGTCCACTTTCTCTCCGGAGGCCACCGGCCATGATGGAAGCCCTGACTCACTGGGAAAGCTTCTACGTCATCGTCGGATCCTCGGCGGCCGCGCTGACCGGACTCCAGTTCGTCGTGGTCACGCTGATCGCCGAATCCACGCTGTCCGCGTCGGGACGAGGACTCGCTGCGTTCGGCACACCCGTGGTGGTCCATTTCTGCTCGGCCCTCCTCATCTCGGCGGTCCTGAGCGCTCCTTGGTCTTCGATGACCCCGGTCGCCTGGGCGATGACGCTCACTGGACTGGGCGGACTTGGGTACGGGGTCGCCGTGATTCGACGAGCGCGCGGTCAGGACGAGTACGCGCCGGTGGCCTCGGACTGGATCTGGCACACCGTGCTTCCGAACTTCGCCTACGCCTGCGTTCTGATCGCCGCGTTGGCGCTCTCCCGGAGCCCTGAGATCGCACTCGACGCCCTGGGCGGCGCGGCACTCCTCCTCCTGTTCATCGGGATCCGCAATTCGTGGGACACCGTCACGTACATCGTCATCACGTACCGGCGGCGACGCGACCATCCAAAGCAGGCGCCCTCGGACGAAGACCAGGCGGCTCCTCCAAAGGAATGACTTCCGCGCGGGCCGACGTGATCGTCGTGGGCGCGGGCGCGGCCGGACTCGAAGCGGCGCGCCAGCTCCGCGCGCATGGACGGTCGGTGCTCGTGCTGGAGGCGCGGGACCGGATCGGCGGACGCGTGCTGACCCACCACGATCCACGCATTCCCCTTCCCCTCGAGCTCGGCGCCGAGTTCATCCATGGCGACGCTCCGATCACGACCGCGCTCCTGAACGAGGCCGGTCTGTCCTCGATCGACGTCTCCGGAGCACACGGCGAAGCCCATCGCGGCACCGTGCGGCGCGTGGCCGAGGAGCTTTCCGTCGACCGCGTGCTCCGGCGCATCGACACGCACGCACAGGATGAGACCGTGGCCGAATTCCTCGCCCACCGGCCCGGCGGTCGCGCGCTCGAGAAGGAGCGCGGGCGCACGCGCCGGTTCATCGAGGGCTTCCACGCCGCGGACGTCACCCGGATCAGCGCGCAGTCGATCGCTCCCGAGCCGGGCGAATCGGGCACGGAGATGGCCGCCCACATCGGGCGTCCAA
>DATJGP010000026.1:0-13837 GCA_035494915.1 Candidatus Eiseniibacteriota bacterium
GAAATGGCGTTCGATGATGCCACGGGGTCCTGAACCCGGCAAGACGGTCGAAAAGGAAGTTGGCGCGGGGGTGAGGCCTTCTCTAGGCTTGATGGCGCCGGGCCGCGCCATGGGGAGGCGGGTGGCCCCGGACCCACGCCATTTCGAGGGGGCTCCCGTCATGGCCCGTCGTTTCGTGTGCTTCCTGACACCCACTCTGTCCGCTCTGGCCCTCGGTGTCGGGCTGGGCTTCGCCCCGGCCCCGGCCGGGGATCTCGATCGAGACCTCACGTTGGTTCTCCAGCAGCAAGGGTTTACGGGGAAGATTGAATCCACTTTGGAGCGCCGCCTCGGGCGGCCGGTGAACCCGCGGCTCGCCAATCTGGGACGCCTTCTTTGGTTCGATACCTTGAGCGGCCTAAACGATGACAACACGTGTGCCGGCTGCCACTCGCCGACCAACGGGTTCGGGGACACCCAGTCGATCGCCATCGGGATCGAGAACAACGGGGTGGTGGGACCGGACCGCACGGGGCCGCGGAACCAGAGGCGGACGCCCTCGGCGATGAACACGGCGTTCTATCCGGCCCTCATGTGGAACTCGAGGTTCGCCTCGCTCTCCGGGGATCCCTTCGACAACCGGGCCGGCTTCGTGTTCCCGCAGCCGGAGGGGACCACGCTGTCGTACCTGCCGCATCTCCTCGACGCGCAGGCCTTCATCCCGCCGACCGAACGGAACGAAGTCGCCGGGTTCACGTTCCAGGGGGGCAATCATGAGATCCGCGAGGAGGTGCTGCGGCGTCTCAACGCGACGCCCGCCTATCGCGATCTCTTCGCTGCACAGTTTCCCGAGGTCAAGTCGGGCGCGCCGATCACGTTCGATCACTTTGGAAAAGCCGTGGCCGAGTTCGAGTTCACGCTCACCCGCGCGAACGCGCCGCTCGATCGCTACGCGAGGGGCGAGCTCTCCGCGATGACGCAGGGGCAGAAGCGGGGAGCCCTCCTCTTCTTCGGCAAGGCCGGATGCGTGAGCTGCCACGCGGTGGCGGGGAAGTCGAACGAGATGTTCAGCGACTTCCAGCAGCACTCGATCGGGCTGCCCCAAGTCTGCCCCGATATCACCAACGCGACCTTCGACGGACCCAAGGCCGACGAGGATTTTGGACTGGAGCAGGTCACCGGACGCGTGGAGGATCGCTACAAGTTCCGCACGGCTCCGCTCCGGAATCTCGCGGTGATGGCCGCCTATGGCCACAACGGGGCGTTCACGACCATCGAGTCGATGGTGCGGCATCACCTCGACCCCTACACCTCCTGCCGCGAGTACTCGCCATCCGGCCTCGACGCCGACCTGCGCGGCGCGACGGGCCCGATCGAGCCCGTGCTCGACGTGGTGGATCCGCTCTTGAAGTCCCCGGCGCACCTCACGGACCAGGAGATCGGCGATCTCGTGGAATTCCTGCGGGACGGGCTCCTCGATCCACGGGCGCGCTACGAGACGCTCAAGCACCTCATCCCGCGTCAGGTGCCGAGCGGTCGCCCGACGCTCACCTTCGAGGATCCTTCACCCGAGCCGAAGCGGGCGATCGTCGCGGTCGCGTCGCACGACCCATCCCGCGTCCTCGACGTGAGCTCCGCGAGCCTCGCGTCGAGCGGCACGCTGTCCTTTCGCTTCTCGCTGACCGAGCGACGCTCCGTGGACGCGCGCGTCTACGACGCGGCCGGGAGGCTCGTGGCCACGCTCGAGCAGGGGGCTTCGTACGAGCCCGGCTCGCACGAGCTCCGCTGGGACGGCCGGACCGGAGGAGGGATTCGCGCCGCGCGCGGGGTCTACTTCCTCGCGGTGCGCGCGGGGGGCGACACGGCTCGCGAACGGGTGGTGAAGCTGGACTGAGTCGTCAGGCCTGGGCGGGGAGCTTCTTCCGGAACTTGAACTGGGACTTGGTTGGCTCGTAGCCGAGGCCCTTGTAGAACTCGTGGGCTTCCCTCCGTATCACGTTCGAGCGGACCGAGACCATCGTGTAGCCGCGCTCGCGCGCCCAGTCCTCGGCGGCAGAGACGAGCGCCCGTCCCACGCCCCGGCCGCGTGCGTCCTCGTGCACCACGAGCCCGCCGATCTCGATGTCCGGGTCCGACTCGAGGAGACGGTTTCCAAAGAGATGGATCCAGCCCACGATCGCTCCGTCCGGCGCCTGGGCCACCCACACGCGTGCGTCCGGAGCGTCGCCGATGCCCCGGAAACGCCGCAACGTGTCCTCGGCGGTCGAGGGATAGCCGAGCTGCGTCGAGAGAGTCGCGACCCCCTCGGCGTCGTCCTCGGTCATCGGTCGCACTGGAATTGAATTCGATTTCATGGCGTAATGCGCGCCATGGTGGCCGCGCGGGGGCAAAAAGGCAAGGCACTCCTCGGTTCTCGCGCCCTCCGGGTGGTGGGGCCTCTAGTCCTCGGCCTTGCGCTCGCCGGCTGCTCCACGGACACGAGCCGGCTCGATCCGGAGCTCCTGCGCCGCTTCCAGGCCGAGGGCATCGTCCGACGCGAGGACAACATCGTGTTCCGGTACACCGAAGGGGCGGGCACGCGCGCCTCGAGCTGGGAGGACCGCCGTGGATCGATCGTGGTCACGCGCCAGACGATCTACATCCACAAGAACGAGAAGGTCGGCCTCCAGATCACGCCGCGCACGAGGAAGGTGGTGGCGGTGGAGCGCCGGGAGCAGCGGATCCGGATTCGCGTGGGAAAGGGTCGGGCGGCTGAAATCTGGTCGTTCGTTCCCGCCGGCGACGCCGAGGGGTGGGCTCGAGACCTGCGCGCGGTCCTCAAGACCTCCGCTCCCGGGTAGACACCACGCGGCCCCGTCTGTAACACTGTTCCGATGATTCGACTTCTGCCGCAGGAAACGAAGTTCTTCGATCTCTTCGAGGCCCAGGCCGCGAAGGTCCACGAGGCCGCGCGCGCGCTCGAGGACCTCTCCCGCAACTACGACCAGGTCCAGGAGAAGGCTCGGCACATCAAGGTGCTGGAGAGCCAGGCCGACCAGATCACGCACGACATCATCGACAAGCTGAACCGCACGTTCATCACGCCCTTCGACCGCGAGGACATCCACTCGCTCGCGAGCGCGCTCGATGACGTGCTGGACAACATCGAGGGAGTGGCCAGCCGGCTCGCGCTCTTCGAGATCCTCCAGGTGACCCCGGAGGTGATCCAGCTCACGTCCATCATCGAGCAGGCGTGCGGGGCGATGGTGAAGGCGGTGTCGCGCATGCGCGACTTCACCAAGATCAACGAGTACCTGGTCCAGATCAACCATCTCGAGAACGAGGCCGATACGATCTCGCGAAACGCCACGGCCGCGCTCTTCCGGACCGCCTCCGACTTCCGCGCGCTGATCAAGTGGAAGGAGATCTACGGGCGCCTCGAAGCCACGACGGATGACTGCGAAGACGTGGCCAATATCCTGGAGGGGATCGTCGTCAAGAACACCTGACGACCTCCGCCCCGGGTTGCAGGACGCGTTCACCGCCTACATCATCCTCGTCATCGTCCTCGCGCTGATCTTCGATTTCCTGAACGGCTTCCACGACGCCGCCAACTCCATCGCCACCGTCGTCTCCACGCGCGTCCTCACTCCGGGCATCGCCGTCATCTGGGCGGCCTTCTTCAACTTCGCGGCCGTGTTCATCCTGGGCGAGGCCGTGGCGAAAATGGTGGGGAAGGGCATCATCACGCCGGAGGCGGTGAACACCCATGTGCTCGCCGCCGCGCTGACGGGGGCGATCATCTGGAACCTCCTCACCTGGTGGCTCGGGCTCCCCACCTCGTCGTCCCATGCGCTGATCGGCGGCCTCGTGGGCGCCGCGCTCGCGTACAAGGGGCCGGGCTCGATCATCGCTCCGGGCCTCACCAAGACCGCGGTTTTCATCGTGGTCGCCCCCGTCGTGGGGCTCATCCTCGGGTTCTTCAACATGATCGCGGTGTCCTGGATCTTCCGCCGGGCGCACCCGGGGCGGGTGGATCATCTCTTTCGCCGATTGCAGCTCGTGTCGGCCGCGCTCTACTCGCTGGGCCATGGCGGGAACGACGCGCAGAAGACCATGGGCGTGATCGCGCTCCTTCTGTTCACTACCAAGCAGATCGATCACTTCTACATCCCGCAGTGGGTGGTGATCCTCTGCGGCATCGCGATCGCGCTCGGCACGCTCATGGGCGGATGGCGCATCGTGCACACGCTCGGCGCGCGCGTCACGAAGCTCCGGCCGGTCGGGGGCTTCTGCGCCGAGACCGCGGGGGCGATCAGCCTTTTCGGGGCCACGCACCTGGGCGTTCCCGTCTCCACCACGCACACCATCACCGGCGCCATCGTCGGCGTGGGAGCGACGCAGCGGCTGAGCGCCGTGCGGTGGGGCGTCGCGGGGCGAATCGTGTGGGCCTGGGTGCTCACGATTCCCGCCTCGGCGTTCGTCGCGGCCCTGACCTTCTATCTCACCTCGAAGCTCGGGGAGTAAGTCCCGCTACGGCGCCGCGGGGCTCCGGCCGTGGGCCCAAATCCATCGGCTCCTGGCTGACGCGGGGGGATGACGTGTACGCCTACTTCAACAACGACGCCGGAGGACACGCGCCCATCGACGCGCGCACGCTCCGGCGCCTGGTGGCCGCGTGACGGCGGACGCCTTGGCCGCTCCTAGCTCCGGACCGCGGGACCGCTTCATCCTCTACGCGGGCGCTTTCCTGCGAGCGCTCGCCACCGGAATGATCGCGGTGCTGATCGCGATCTACCTGGCCCGGGTCGGCTTCGATCCGGCCGCCATCGGCGGCGTGGTCGCGGCCGGTCTCGCCGGCGCCGCGGTCGCCGCGCTCCTCGTGACGCTGGCGGGGGACCACGTCGGGCGCCGGCGCGTTCTGACCCTGCTCGGCCTGTTCGGCGCCGCGGGCGGCGTCCTCGTGCTCCTCGCGCCGAAGAGCGCGCTCGTCGGCGTGGCCGCGTTCCTCGGCATGCTGAACGGCATGGGACGGGACCGCGGCGCGTCGATGATCCTGGACCAGGTCATCCTGCCCACGACGACCACGAGCGATCGCCGCACCACCGTCTTTGCCGCGTACAACGTCGTGCAGGACGCGGGGCACGCGCTCGGGGCGCTCCTCGCGGCGGTACCGGCGGCGATCCGGTCGCTAGCCCCGGTGGGGGAGGTCGCGTCGCTGCGCATGGCGATCGGGCTCTACTCGGGGCTCCTTCTCGTGACCGCGATCCTCTATCGCACGCTCTCGCCGGCCGTGGAGTCCAGAACGCGCACGGAGCGCGCCAAGCTCTCTCCGGAGACGCGGAAGATCATCACGCGCATCTCGGCCCTCTTCACCCTCGACAGCCTCGGGGGCGGATTCCTCACGACGGCGCTCCTCTCGCTCTTCTTCTTCGAGCGCTTCCACGTGAGCGAGGCGGTCGTGGGAGTCCTCTTCTTCGGCGCCCGCGCCATGAACGCGCTCTCGCACATGGGCGCGGCGTGGCTCGCGAAGCGGATCGGTCTCGTGAACACCATGGTCTTCACGCACGTCCCCTCGAGCCTCCTCCTCGCCACGGTGCCGTTCGCGCCGACCTTCCCGGTCGCGGCCGGGCTCTTCCTCCTCAGGGAGGGGTTGGTGGAGATGGACGTGCCGACGCGGCAGTCCTACGTGATGGCGGTGGTCAAGCCGGAGGAGCGCACGCTCGCGTCGGGAATCACGCATCTCGTGCGCCTCGGGGCGTGGGCGGTGGCGCCCGCGTTCGCGGGGCTCTTCATGCGGGGCAACTCGTACGCGGTGCCGCTCTGGATCGGCGCGGGGATGAAGATCGCCTACGATTTCCTGCTCTACGCGGCATTTCGGCGGCACCGGCCGCCCGAGGAGACGGCGAAGGACTAGGAAGCGGGGCGAACGCCGAGGATGCGGTCGCCTTGGTGCTCCAGGTAGGCGGCGATCGCGCCGCGGCGGAGCGATTCGGCGCGGCGCAGGATGCGGACGAACTCCGGCGTCGTGCGCATGGGATCGAGCCACGGGTCGCGCGCCATCGTCTGGTCGCAGTAGAACCCTCCCTCGACCACCCGATCCAGCGTGCGCAGGGACTCCTCGAGCTCACCCCAGTAGGCGAGCCCTCTCGCGATGAAGTAGATCCCCTCCGGATCCAGGAAGGCCGACCTTAGTACGGAGCGTATGTCCGCCAGGGAATTCTCGCGGTTCCCCACCAGCAGGTGATACATGGAGCGGCCGAATCCGGGGAGGTGGATCATGTCCTTCATCTGCGCGAACACCTCGAGCGCCTCCTCGTTCCGCCCGAGCGACATGAGGCTGTAGCCCCGGATGAAGGGGAGATCGTTCGACCGGAGCTGCATGGCGCGCTCGTAGTCTCCCGACATCCAATGGGTGTAGGTGATGCTGGTCGGGATGTTGGGGTCGAGCCTGAGCGCGCGCTCGGCCGCCGCGAGCGACGCGTCGAGAAGCCCGCAGTACCGGCAGGCCTGCACGAGCCCCGCGAAGAGTCCCGCCTCCGACGGACGGTCCCGCGCGCGGTCGAGGAGCCGCGTCATCGCCTCCGTGGCGCGCCCCATCTCCACCTCCAGGTACACGTAGAGGTTGTGCGCGAGCGAGAGGTCGGGGTTGATCTCGAGCGCGCGGTGGAACGCGTCCGCCGCGCGGAGGAGGTTTTCCTTGGGGTTGTCCTCGAGGTACTTCGCCATCACGCGATAGATCCGGCCGAGCTGCGCCCAGGCGGGGGCGTACTTGGGGTCCGCCTCCAGGCACTTGAGGTAGAGATCCCGCGCGAGCGTCCATCCGTCCGACGTCCAGGCGAGCTGATTGGCGCGGAGATAGAACTCGTAGGCCTTCGCGCTCACCGGCACGTCCTTCTGGAGCGAGCCCCGCTCGCGCGCCGAGAGCGGGAGCGAGAGCGATTCGACGATGTGCCGCGCGAGGCCGTCCTGCAGCTCGAAGAGATCGCCCATCGACGCCTGCGTCGAGAGCGTCCAGGCCACCGTTCCCGTGGCCGCGTCCAGGAGCTGCGTGTTGACGCGAACCTTGTCGCCGGCGCGCATGAGCGTTCCGGTCAGGACGAGATCGACCTCGGTCTCCTCGGCGATCTGCTTCAGGTCCGGCGTCGCGCTCGTGAACTTGGCCGCGGTGAGGCTCGACCGCACGACGAGCGAATCGATTCCGGCGAGCGAGCCCGTGATCGCGTCGGGCAGGCTGAACGTGAGGAAGTCGCAGTCGGGGTCGGGGCGGAGCGCCCGGAAGGGGAGCACGATGAGCCGCGTCACCGCGCGCACGCGCGGAGCGTCGCCGGCTTCGAGGAGACGGAGCGCGCTCCGCAGCTCGTCCGCCATGGCCTGGGCCGCCGGATACCGGTCCGCGGAGTCCTTCGAGATGGCGCGCTGGATCACCCGGTCCACCGCCATGACCGCCGGCGGGCCGGAGAGGGCGGCGGGCTGGTCGAAGAGCGCCGCGTGGCGGATCTCGCCCGGGGACTGTCCGGGGAACGCGGGCGTGCCGGAGATCATCTCGTAGAGGATGACTCCGACCGCGAAGATGTCGCTCCTCGCGTCGATCGGCTCCCGCTTCCACTGCTCGGGGGACATGTAGCGCGGCGTGCCCACGACGATCCCGGTGCGGGTGAGATTGGTCGTGGTGACCTGTGCGGAGTCCTCGATCGGCCGCGCGAGTCCGAAGTCGAGGAGCTTCACGCCGTGCGAGGTCAGGAAGACGTTCGACGGCTTGAGATCCCGGTGCACGATCTGATGGCGGTGGAGCGCGTCGAGGGCGGCCAGGATGCCGAGGACGATTGGACCGGCCTCGTTCAGGGAGATGCGATCCCGCGCCATCCGGGAGGCGAGCGGCTCCCCCTCGAGGAGCTCCATCGCGATCCAGAGGTCGGAGCCTTCCTCGCCCACGTCGTAGATCTGGCAGACGTTCGGGTGATTGAGCTTCGCGGCCGATCGGGCCTCGCGCCAGAAGCGATCGCGCGCCTCGCGGAGTCCGGAGTCGTCGCGAATCATCTTGATGGCGACGCGACGCTGCAGGCGCTCGTCCTGCGCCGCGTACACCACCCCCATGCCCCCCTCGCCCAGGCGGTCGAGGATTCGGAACGAGCCAATCCGGTCGCGCATGGGTCGGAGTATAGCGTGCCGGCGGTCAGCCCTGGGCGGGGATCACACGGCGTCGTTGGGGCGTTTGACGATCAGCACGCTGCACGGAGCGTGGGACGCGACGTAATTGGCGACGCTCCCGAGCACGAGCCTCGAGAGACCGCTTCTTCCGTGTGATCCGACGACCAAGAGGTCGGCGCCGATCGCTCGGGCTTCCTCCACGAGCGTGGATCGCGGGTCCCCCGGGATCATCGCCGCTTCCACGCTGCGCCCAGGCCCCTGGAGCGCCTGGGCCGCGCTCTCGGCGAACTGGGTGTGCATGCGATTCTGATCCTGGATGAGCTGCGCGATCACGGCCGGCGCGTTCGCTTCGACCGATCCCGTGAAGACGGGCGGAGAGGCGGAGACGACGCGGATCCTGGTCCCGCTGGGCCAGGAGATTCGCTTCACGTAGTCGAGGGCTGCCTTCGAAAACGGGGATTCGTCGACGCCGATCAGGATCTTCACGATGGCCTCCGCGGTGAATATCGCCCCCAACGACAGCGCCCCTTCGCGTTCGGGATCCTACGCGAAGGGGCGGGGAAGCGCCAACGGCGCCGGCTGGCTGGCCGGTGCCGCCCGTGTCACTTGGAGGACTTGAAGTCGAGGGCCGCCGAGTTCATGCAGTAGCGAAGTCCGGTCGGCTTGGGGCCGTCGTCGAACACGTGTCCCAGGTGCGCGTCGCAGCGCGCGCAGCGGACCTCGTCCCGCTCGATGAAGAGGGAGTTGTCCTTGCCCACCTGGATGTTCTCCTTCGCGATCGGATCCCAGAAGCTGGGCCACCCCGTGCCCGACTCGAACTTGGTATCGGAGCTGAAGAGCTCCGTTCCGCAGGCGACGCAGCGGTAGACGCCCTTGGCGTGGTTGTCCCAGTACTTGCCGGTGAACGCGCGCTCGGTGCCGGCCTCGCGGGTCACGCGGTACTGTTCCGGCGTCAGGAGCTTCTTCCACTCGGCGTCGGTCTTCTTGACCTTGTCCACCATGACGTACCCCTTTCGCTCGACGGAATAGATCTTGACCTTGGACGACGGCTCCTGCGCCGCGGCCGTCTTGGCCGGGGCGGTGGCCGCCAGCTTCGTGGCCGAGGGAGACGCGACCGAGCCCGCGAGGACGACCGAGCCGGCGAGGGCCACCGCGCCAACGGCGACAGCGAGAACCGGGGCGACGTGATTCCACTTCATGAGGGGAACTCCTTCGTTTGGAGAGCGGGGCCGGCGACGCGCCGAATCCCCTAAGTCCCTACCGGAATCTGATCGTTCGGTTCCATCGCGCTCGCGTTCGTCCCGTCCGCTCCAGTATAGTGCGCACGGTCGGTGCCGAGACGCCTTGGCCCTCCGACCCCTTCGTACCTTCCACCCCGAATTACGTACATCGAGGAGGCCCGTGACGCACCCGGAAGAGGTCCGCGCGACGCTCGCGCTCGAAGACGGGATGTGCTTGCAAGGCTATGGGTTCGGGCGACAGGGTGAGACGTCGGGTGAGGTCGTGTTCCAGACCGCTCTCTCCGGATACCAGGAAGTCCTGACCGATCCTTCGTATCTCGGTCAGATCGTGGTCATGACCTACCCCCACATCGGGAACTACGGGGTCAACCTCGACGACGTGGAGTCCGCGCGGCCGCAGGTCGCCGGGTTCGTCGTGCGCGAGGCCTCGACCCGCGCCTCGTCGTGGCGCGCCTCGGGCGAGCTGCACCGCTACCTGGACGAGGCGGGAATCGTCGGGATCCAGGGACTCGACACGCGAGCCCTCACGCGGCACATCCGGACCCAGGGCGCCAAGCGCGGCGTGATCTCCACGGTCGAGCACGACCCCGCGGTGCTCGTGGCGAAGGCGCGGTGCTCGCGGTCGATGATCGGGCTCGACCTCGCGCGCGAGGCGACGTGCGCGGAGGCCTACCGCTTTAGCCAGGGCCCGGCCGGATGGCGGGAGCCGGTGCGCGACCTCTTCGCCCCCCCACGCGATCCATTCCACGTGGTCGCCTACGATTTCGGCATGAAGCGAAACATCCTCCGCCACCTCGTCGCCGGCGGATGCGAGGTGACCGTGGTGCCCGCGACGACGACCGCGGCCGAAGCGCTCGCGCTCGGACCGGACGGCATCTTCTTCTCGAACGGACCGGGCGATCCCGAGCCCTGCGAGTACGCGGTCGAGGCCGCGCGCGAGCTGATCCAGGAGCGCCCCGTCTTCGGCATCTGCCTCGGCCACCAGATCCTCGGCCTGGCCTGCGGCGGCAAGACCTTCAAGCTCAAGTTCGGACACCGGGGCGCGAACCACCCGGTGAAGAACCTCCGCACGGGGCAGGTTGAGATCACGTCGCAGAATCACGGATTCGCGGTGGATCCCTCGCTCTTCGACGATCCCGCGTTCGAGCTGACCCACGTGAACCTGAACGACGGCACGGTCGAAGGATTCCGCCATCGCGACCTTCCCGTTTTCTCCGTCCAGTACCACCCCGAGGCGAGCCCCGGTCCGCACGACAGCCACTATCTCTTCCGCGAGTTCATCGCCGAGATGGCCGAGCGTCGCGACGGCGGCTCCATCACGGTGGTGCGCGGGCTGCCTCCGGCGATCGCCGCCGGGGCGGGGAGCTGACGATGCCGCGCGACGCGACCATCCGCTCGGTCCTCGTCATCGGATCCGGCCCGATCGTCATCGGTCAGGCGTGCGAGTTCGACTATTCCGGCACGCAGGCCGTGAAGGTGCTGCGCGCCGAGGGCATCCGCGTCTCGCTCGTGAACTCGAATCCCGCGACGATCATGACCGACCCCGAGTACGCGGACCGCACGTACGTCGAGCCGCTCACGCCCGAGGTGCTCGAAGCGATCCTCGAGAAGGAGCGCCCTGACGCGCTCCTCCCCACGGTCGGAGGCCAGACCGCGCTCAACCTCGCGGTCGAGCTGTCGCGCCGCGGCGTCCTCGACCGCCTGGGCGTGCGCCTGATCGGCGCGAGCCGCCGCGCGGTCGAGGTGGGGGAGGACCGGAGGCTCTTCAAGGAGGCGATGCGCCGGATCGGTCTCGACGTGCCGCGGAGCGGCTTCGCGCGAACCCGCGAGGAGGCGCTCGCCGTGCTCGAGGAGACGGGACTTCCCGCGGTCATTCGCCCCTCGTTCACGCTCGGCGGCACCGGGGGCGGGATCGCGTACAACCGCGAGGAATTCGAGCATGCGGTCGCGCGCGGACTCGAGCTCTCGCCCACCCACGAGATCCTGATCGAGGAGTCGGTGATCGGCTGGAAGGAGTACGAGCTCGAGGTGATGCGCGACAAGGCGGACAACTTCGTCGTCATCTGCTCGATCGAGAATTTCGACCCGATGGGGATCCACACCGGCGATTCGGTGACCGTGGCGCCGGCGCAGACCCTCACCGACCGCGAGTACCAGGTCATGCGCGACGCCGCGCGCGCCATCATCCGCGAGGTCGGCGTGGAGACGGGCGGCTCCAACATCCAGTTCGCCGTCGATCCGAAGACGGGGCGGCTCGTGATCATCGAGATGAACCCGCGCGTCTCGCGCTCGTCCGCGCTCGCGAGCAAGGCGACCGGCTTCCCGATCGCGAAGATCGCGGCGCTCCTCGCCGTGGGTTACCGGCTCGACGAGATCCAGAACGACATCACCCGCGTGACGCCGGCGAGCTTCGAGCCGGTGCTCGACTACGTCGTCGTGAAGATCCCCCGGTGGGCGTTCGAGAAGTTCCGGGACGAGAGCCCGCTCCTCGGCACCCAGATGAAGTCGGTGGGCGAGGTGATGGCGATCGGCCGCACGTTCAAGGAGGCGCTCCAGAAGGGGATTCGCTCCCTCGAGACCGGCTCGGGCAAGAACGGCTTGGGCCGCGGACTCGACGACTCCCGCATCAAGGAGAAGCTTCTCTCGCCCGACCCCGACCGGATCTTCTACGTGAAGCGCGCCTGCGAGCTGGGGTGGTCGCACGACGAGATTCACCGCATGACGGGGATCGACGCGTGGTTCCTCGACCAGATCCAGCAGATCACCGACATGAAGGAGCGGATCAGCCTCGACGCGGAGCCGCTTCGCGCCGCGAAGCGGATGGGCTTCTCCGACGCGCGCATCGCGGACCTCCTCGGCACGACGGAAGCGACGGTGCGTGCGCAGCGCCTCGCGCTCGACATCCGTCCGGTTTACAAACGCGTGGATACATGCGCGGCGGAATTCGCATCGTACACGCCCTACCTCTATTCCACGTACGAGCAGGAGTGCGAGGCCGATCCCACCGATCGGAAGAAGGTGATGATCCTCGGAAGCGGGCCCAACCGGATCGGGCAGGGGATCGAGTTCGACTACTGCTGTTGCCACGGCTCGTTCGCCTTCAAGGAAGAGGGCTACGAGACGATCATGGTGAACTGCAATCCGGAGACCGTCTCGACGGACTACGACACCTCGGACCGCCTCTACTTCGAGCCGCTCACGTTCGAGGACGTGATGAACGTGATCGAGAAGGAGAAGCCGGAGGGTGTGGTCATCCAGTTCGGCGGCCAGACGCCGTTGCGGCTCGCGGTCCCGCTCCATCGCGCGGGGGTGCGCATCTTCGGAACGAGCCCCGACGCGATCGACCAGGCCGAGGATCGACGCCGCTTCAGCGCGCTCCTCTCCGATCTCGGCCTGCCGCAGCCGGAGAGCGGCACCGCCACCTCGCTCGAGGAAGCGAAGGACGTGGCGGCCCGGATCGGCTATCCCGTCCTCGTACGCCCCTCGTACGTTCTCGGCGGTCGCGCGATGGCGATCGTGTACGACGAGGCGCATCTCGACGACTACGCGCGCGAGGCGGTCCAGGCCTCGCCCGAGCATCCGATCTTGATCGATCGGTTCCTCGAGGACGCGTACGAGGTGGACGTGGACGCGGTCGCGGACGGCGAGCGCGTCGTGATCGCGGGCATCCTCGAGCACATCGAGGAGGCCGGGATCCACAGCGGGGACTCGTCGATGGTGCTGCCGACCTTCAAGGTTCCGGAGCGCCACCTCGCCACCATCAAGGATGCCACCCGCCGGCTCGGCCTGGCGCTCGGCGTCCGCGGCCTCATGAACATCCAGTTCGCGCTCCAGGGGGAGACGGTCTTCGTGCTCGAGGTGAATCCGCGCGCGTCCCGCACGGTTCCCTTCATCTCGAAAGCGACCGGCGTCCCGCTCGCGAAGGTGGCGGCGCGCGTGATGGCGGGGCGCTCGCTCGCGGAGCAGGGGATCACCGAGGATCTCGAGGTCGACCGCTTCTTCGTGAAGGCGTCGGTCTTCCCGTTTCTCAAGTTCCCGGGCTCGGACGTCCTCCTCGGTCCCGAGATGAAATCCACGGGCGAGGTGATGGGGATCTCGCAGAACCTCGGAATCGCCTTCGCCAAGGCCCTCGCCGCGACCGGCTCGACGATTCCGACGTCAGGAACCGCCTTCGTCAGCGTGAACGATCCGGACAAGGGGAGCGTGCTGCCGCACGCGCGCGCGCTGGCCCAGATGGGATTCAAGATCGTCGCGACGCGCGGCACCGCGGACTTCCTGAAGCGGCAGGGCGTGCCGGTCGAGATGGTCTACAAGGTCAACGAGGGCCGGCCCCACGTGGTGGATCGCATCAAGAGCCGGGACATCGACCTCATCATCAACACGCCGCTCGGGCAGGAATCGTTCTACGACGACGGCGCCATCCGGAAGAACGCCATTCTCTACGGCGTGCTCTGCCTCACCACGCTCACGGCCGCCGCCGCCACGGT
>DATJGP010000027.1:0-2224 GCA_035494915.1 Candidatus Eiseniibacteriota bacterium
GCACTACCTCGAGGCGCACGCGGAGGAGTTCCCGCTCCTCTTCAACACCATCCTGATCAACGTGACGAGCTTCTTCCGGGACGGCGACGCCTGGCGCTACGTGGCGTCGGAGATCGTGCCCCGCATCATCGCCGCCACGCGGCCGGACGACGCCATCCGCGTCTGGAGCGCCGGGTGCGCTTCGGGAGAGGAGGCCTACACGATCGCCATGATCCTCGCCGAACAGCTCGGCCTGGAACAATTCCGGCAGCGCGTGAAGATCTACGCGTCCGACGTGGACGAGGACGCGCTCGGGCAGGCTCGCCACGCCAGCTATACGCGGCAGCAGGTCGAGGAAGTGCCCCCCGAGTACCTCACTTGCTACTTCGAGCGCGTCGAGGATCGCTTCCTGTTTCACAAGGACCTGCGGCGATCCATCATCTTCGGGCGCCACGACCTCGTCCAGGATGCCCCGATCTCGCGCGTGCACCTGCTCACCTGCCGCAACACCCTCATGTACTTCACGCGGGAGACGCAAAGCCGGATCCTCTCGCGGTTTCACTTCGCCCTGAGGGGCGGCGGCTATCTCTTCATGGGGCGGGCCGAGCTGCTCCTCACGCACGGAGACCTGTTCACCCCGGTGGAGCTCAAGTGGAGGGTGTTCACCAAGACGATCGGCGCGAACAGCCGGGAGCCCGTTCTCCTTCCGGTGCACGGGGAGGGGCGTGACGAGATGCCGAACGAAGAGCAGATTCATCTGCTGGCGCTGGAGTCGGATCCGGTCGCTCGTGTGGTGGTGCGCGCGGACGGCGTGCTGGCACTCGCGAATGCGCGCGCGCGCGCCCTGTTCCGGGTGAATCCGCAGGACATCGGCAAGCGGCTCCAGGACCTCGAGCTGTCCTACCGTCCCGTCGAGCTTCGCTCGATCATCCAGGAGGCGGTCACTCAGCATCAGATGGTGCCGCGCCGGGATGTGGTCTGGCCGTCCGAGAGCGGCGAGCCTCGGTACCTTGACATCGAGGTCGTGCCCCTGCGCGACGGCCGCGGCGACGGCGTGGGGGTGCAGGTCAGCTTCAGCGACACGACGCGGGTCCGACGCCTCCAGGAGGACCTGGAGCGCTCCAAGAACGAGCTGGAGACGGCGTACGAGGAGCTCCAGTCCACCAACGAAGAGCTGGAGACCACGAACACCGAGCTTCGCATGCGGAGCGACGACCTGAACCACGTCAACGCCTTCCTCGAGTCGGTCCTGTCCGGGCTCGAGGCGGGGGTGACCGTGGTCGATCCGAACTTCCATGTGCTCGCGTGGAATAATCGGGCCGAGGACATGTGGGGGATCCGCGCCGACGAGGTGCAAGGCCGCCACCTGCTGAACCTCGACATCGGCCTGCCCGTCGAGCAGCTCCGCCAGCCCATTCGCAACGTCCTCAGTCAGGAGGGCGGGCAAGCCAGTCTCCGGCTCGAGGCGGTGAACCGGCGGGGGAAACGGATCCACTGCTCGATCCGGGTGACGCCGCTACGGGGATCCGCGTCCGAGACCCGCGGCGCGATCGTCCTGATGGAGGAACAAAGCGCGGAGCCGGGCGCCTGAGCGAGGCATAGCGTGGCCGAGTCGACCCCGATCAACGACGAGCTGGTGACGCTCTGGCAGCGCGTGAATCGTCTGCTCACGCGCGTCGAGAAGCCCGCGCGCGGAGATGTGGACGAGTGGAGAGCCGAGCTTCGGGGGGTGGCCGAGGGGTTCGAGCGCGTGTCGGCCATCCTGAGCCGAGGCAGCCGGAGGCTCGAGCAGGCGCAGGCCGAGCGCCAGGCGGCGGTGGCCGCGCTGGACGAGCATCGTCGGCTGCTCGAGGACGGCCCGTACGGCTATCTGGTCACGACCGACACCGGCATCATCCGCGAGGTCAATGTGGCGGTCGCGGAGCTGCTGGGAGTGCCGCGGCGCTTCCTCATCGGCAAGCCGCTCGCCGCGTTCGTCGCGTCGAGCGACATTCGCGCCTTTCGCTGGCGGATGAACAATGTCCGCAGCCAGTCGGAGGGGGAATGGCCACTCCGCCTGCGGCCGCGGCATGCCGAGCCGTTCATCGCCGGCGTGACGCTCACCCCCCTCGGGACGCGCCGCGATCCCGACTTGCGCTGGTTCATCCGCGACATCTCGGTCCGACAGCGCGCCGAGGAGCTGCAGACGAACAATGAGTTCACGCGGGAGATCCTCAGCGCCGAACAGCACGCGCGCACGGAGGCG
>DATJGP010000028.1:0-9252 GCA_035494915.1 Candidatus Eiseniibacteriota bacterium
GTCTCGGGAATGGGCGATGGCGCGACCAGGTTGAGCTGCGTGGTCACCGCCTGAGCCAGCCGGTCCTGGACCTCGAAGATCCCGTCGACGGTGCCGTCCACCTTCTCGGACGCCACCATCCGTCCCGTAGGCACCTCGGTCAGCCGGGCGACGACGCGGAGCGAGGGGCCCATGCGCTGGATGCCGCCCGAAAGCACCCAGCGGCAGGCGAGGCGATGTCCCAGATCGAGCGCGTCGACGACGGCGCCGCCCTGCGCGAGCGCCGATCGCGCCTGAAGCAGCTTCTCCCGCGAGACCACGTGAAGGCCCGGGACGCGCGCGAGGTCGGAGGCGAGGCTCTCCGCGATGCCGCTCGTCATCCAGTCGTCCTCGGGGCGCTTGGTCACGTTGTCCAGATCGAGAACCGCCAGCGTGTCGGGGAGCGCGCTCGCCGAGGAGTCGCCGCGAAGCCGACGCACGTCGGAGAGAAACGCGGAGGCCGAGGGGTAGCGATCTCCGGGCGAACGGGCGAGGGCGCGCGCCACCATCGTTTCCAGCTCCGGCGGGATGGTGGGCCCGCGGAGCGGCACGCGATCGCCCCCGAGGGTCGCGGCCATCCGCTCCGTCGCGGTGGCGCCGGGGAAGGCGGGGCGGCCCGCGATGCACTCGTGCAGCACGGCGCCGACGGCGTAGAGGTCGGCGCGCGCGTCGATCTCGAGTCCGCGGAGCTGCTCCGGGGCCATGTAACCCATCGTGCCGAGCACCTCGCCCTGGACCGTGAGGCGCGTCTGGGTCTTGTCGGACGCCGCCTCGACCACCGCGTACTTGGCGAGGCCGAAGTCGAGGAGCTTCGCCCCCTGGCCATCGAGCACCATCACGTTCTCGGGCTTGATGTCCCGGTGGAGGACGCCGGCCGCGTGCGCGTGCGCGAGCGCCTCGAGGATGCAGCCCGCGATGGCGAGTGCGCGATCGACCGGCATCGGCCCTCCGCCGAGGTTCTGGCGCAGCGTGCGTCCGGGGACGTACTCCATCGCGAGGAACGGAACGCCGTCCTCTTCGTTCGCCTCGTAGAAGGTGGCGATCCAGGGGTGCTGGAGCCGCGCGAAGGCTTCGGCCTCGCGCCTGAGTCGCTCGCCGAAGGAGGTGTCGCCACTGTGGAGAATCTTGAGCGCGACCGCGCGGCCCAGCGCGACGTCCTGGGCCAGGTAGACCTCGCCCATCCCGCCGGCGCCTAAGTGGCGCTCGATCAGATAGTGGGACAGCTTGCGACCGATCGCGCTATGCTGCGGGAACGGATCGCCCGACGACCCCATGATGGGAGGCCTCCACGTGAAGGATGACAGACACCATACCGCACGCCCCGGCGCCGCGACCCTCGACGGCCCCCAGAAGCCGCCGCGTCCGCCGATCGGGCTTCCGCTTCTCCCCGACGGAAGGACCGCGCTTCCGAAGGGCAATCCCTGCCAGGGATGCGACCACTGCTGCCACTACATCGCCATCCAGATCGACACGCCGCGCACGAAGAAGAACTTCGACGACATCCGCTGGTACGTGCTCCATCGCGGCGTCTCGGTCTGGATCGATTGGGACGGTGGCTGGATGCTCCAGTTCGAGACCACGTGCAACTGGCTGAAGGACGGTCGGTGCAGCCACTACGCCCTCAGGCCCGATCTCTGCCGCGAGTACGACCCGGCCGAGTGCGAGCGCTACAGCCCTACCCCCGCGGAGAAGCGCCTGTTCCGGAACGAGCAGGATCTCGACGCCTACCTGGCCGAGCGCGAGGCGCGTCTCAAGAAACGCCGCGCGCGGACGAACGGGCGGAACGGGAAGGCGAAGGCGAGCTAGCGCGGCTCAGGGCCTCGTCTCGACGCCCCGCACGAGATCCAGCGGGTCGTGCACGCGGATGGGCGCGACGGACAGGAAGACCTGCGCCGCCTGCACTCCCATCTGGTAGCCCCGCACGGACGATTCCGCGCGCACCAGATCCACCACGCTCCAGGCATGGCTCTTGTGCTTGGGCTTCTCCGGATTGGAGAACTGGGTCTTGTGGCATTCCAGCGCGCGAAGCCAGTCGTCGAAGTACTCCCGCACGTCCACGATGAAGGTCGGCCTCATCCCGGGTGGGATGAAGTAGTAGTAGATCGCCTTGGCCTGGTAGGGATCGCCGGGGATCGGCGCTTTCCGGAGGTGCGCCAGGTTGAACGCTTGCGAGACGAGGATGCCCGTCTTGAAGTGATCGTTGTGCCCCAGGCCGCGTCCGATGGGGAGGTCGTAGTAGGGACAGAAGATGACATCGGGCTTGTACTTTCGAATGATCGCCGCGACCGCGCAGCGATTCTCGAACGTGTCCTCGATCCGGCAGTCGCCCAGGTCCATGTTCTCGCGGGCGTCCAATTTCAAGATCTTCGCAGCCTCGAGGCATTCCCGGTCGCGCTCTTCGGGCGTGCCCCAGCCCATGTCCCCGCGCGTCATGTCGATGATCCCGGTGGTGTGGCCGAGATCCTTCATCTTGAGCAGCACGCCGCCGGCGCCGATCTCCGCGTCGTCGGGGTGGGGTCCGAAGGCGAGCGCGTCAATCTTCATTCGTCGTCCGTCTCCTTGGGGTTGCCGAAGAGCTGATCCAGCTTCGACCGCGCCGCCTTGGCGCGATCCACGGCCTTGGCGCCGGCCGCGGCGACCGGATTGAGAGCGAAGTAGTCGCAGAAATTCCGCCGCTCCCGGTCCGTCACCCACTCGGCGTTCGGCTCGCGGCACTGGTTGTGGGCGTGGCGGTCGTAGAAACGACATTGCACGCACGCATGGAGGTCCCGCCCGCAGCTGGTGCAAGAGCTGTCGCGGACGATCCGCTGCTTGGGATCCAGGGTGGATCCGCAGAAATAGCACGCGCTCATGGGGTCTCTCCTTCCATCCGGGATCATACGGGAAGGCACCCCGCGCCGGAACCCGGCTTGACAGGACACGCCAGCGGAACCCATGATGGGAGTCTAGGTTGCCGCCGATCCCAGGCGGCCAGGGCATCGACAGGGAGACCTCATGGATCGCGGACGCTGGGGGATGATCGCAGGCGCCCTCGCCGTCGTCCTCGTGGGAGCGTGCGCCAAGACCACGCCCAAGCACGAGGAGGTCGGGATCGCCTGGAAGACGACGTACGACACCGCGCTCGCCGATGCGGGGAAGAACGGCCGTCCGATCCTGCTCGACTTCTATACCGACTGGTGAAGCTGGTGTAAGGCTCTGGAAGAGTCTACCTACACCGACGCCAAGTTCATCGATTACACGAAGAAGTTCACCGCGGCCAAGCTGAACGCCGAGGTGGACACGGTCACGGCCGCGCGCTACCACGTCGAGAGCTACCCGACGATCCTCGTCCTCAAGCCGGACGGCACCGAGATCGATCGCGTGGTCGGCTACTACCACCCGGCCGAGTTCATGGGGTTGGTCGAGGATTACCTCGCGGGACGGAACACGCTCGGGTCCCTGATCGCCGAAGAGCCCACGCAGGGGAAGGATCCGCGTTTCGTGGCGCGCCTCGCGGACCGGTACTACGAGCATGGGCTCTATCCGGAGGCGAAGAGCCGGTACGAGCGCATGATGCCGCTGGATCCCGGGAACAAGACGGAGCTCGTGGACGACGCGCTCACGAGCCTCGCGCGCCTGAGCCGGAAGAGCAAAGACTACCCGGGCGAGCGGAAATACGCGCAGGTCGTTCTCGACAAGTATCCGGAGAGCGATCAGGCGAAGACCGCGCTCCTGCAAGTCGCCGATTCCTACAAGAGGGAGCAGTCCTGGACGCGCGCACGCGAGAAGTACCTCGACTACACGAAGAAGTATCCTGGCGACGAGGATGCCCCCTGGGCGCAGGAGCAGGCCGACACCATGACGGTCCGCGCCGAGCGTGCCAAGCGCGGCGCCTGAGCGCGACCCGTTCCGTCCTGACCCTCTCCATCCCCTAGCGTGAAGCTCGGCATTCTCGGCCCGCCGCAGAGCGGGAAGACCGCGTTGTTCACCGCGCTCACCAAGGGCGCCGCCGAATCGGGCTCGGCGCGCGGCGAGCGCGTGAACCTGGGCTCGGTCGCCGTACCGGACGCGCGCCTCGAGCGGCTCCGCGACATGTACACGCCGAAGAAGTACACGCCCGCCAAGGTCGACTACGTCGACGCCCCAGCGGTCGACAAGCCACGGGGCGAGCGGGGCGGTCTCTCCGCCCTCTCCGCGCTCCGCGACGTGGACGCCTTCGTCCTCGTGGTGCGCGCCTTCGACGATCCCTCCGTGCCGCACTTCCTCGAGTCGGTCGACGCCCCAAGGGACGCGTCCTGGCTCGCGGGAGAGCTCCTGCTCGAGGACCTCGCCGTGGTCGAGAAGCGGCTCGAGCGGATCGACAAGGCGGTGAAGGTGGGGAAGAAGCCCGAGGATCCGAACGAGTACGAGGCCCTGAAGAAGGTGAAGGCGTCGCTCGAGTCCGAGCGCCCCGCGCTCGAAGCCGGGCTCACACCCGCGCAGGAACGCTCGATCCGCGGCTTCCAGCTCCTCTCGGGGCGTCCGTGGATCTGGGTGGTGAACGTGGACGACGCATCGCTCCAGAAGGGGGACGAGGCGCTGGTGGCGCCGGTCCGTGCGAAGTTCAACCCGTCCCCGCCTGCCGCGATCGCGCTCTCGGCCAAGACCGAGGCGGAGCTGGCGCAGCTCGCCGACGAGGACGCGAAGGAGTTCATGGCGGCGCTCGGGATCACCGAGCCCGGGCTGATCCGCATGATCCGGGTCTCCTACGAGGCCCTTGGGCTCCTCTCCTTCTTCACCGTCGGGCCGGACGAGGTGAGGGCCTGGACGGTGCGGCAGGGGGCCGCCGCGCCGGAAGCCGCCGGGGCCATCCACAGCGACCTCGAGCGCGGCTTCATCCGGGCCGAGGTGATCGCCTACGATGACCTGATTCGCGAAGGGACCATGGCCAAAGCCAGGGAGCGGGGCCTCTTGCGGACCGAAGGGCGAGACTATAAAGTCCGGGACGGAGACATCGTGAACATCCGCTTCAGCGTCTAGGGAAACCCTCGCGAACGGTCGGACGTAGTTGAGCTGGAAGCAGTTCGGCCCGGTCCGGGGGAAGGAGAAGCGGCATGATGGCTCACACTAGGTTTGGCATCGTTCCGGCGCTGGTTCTGGCCGGCGTGGTGGTGGGGATCGGTCCCTCGATCCGTCCCGCGGAGGGGGCGGAGGCCCGCGCGGTCACCGAGCGCGTCTTCCCGCTCCAGTCCGGAGGCGAGCTCACGATCGAGAGCCAGAACGGCCGGATCACGGTCGAAGCCTGGAATCGACCGCAGGCTCGCATCCAGATCACGCGGATCGTGCGCGCGAACGAGGAGAAGCGCGCGCAGGAGCTCCTGAAGGAGGTCCAGGCGGACGTGAGCGTCCTGCCGGAGCGGATCTCCATCAAGAGCCGTTACCCGAAGCGCACCGAGAACGTCGGCCTCTGGGATGTGCTCGGGCAGCGGGTGACGTCCATGAACATCCATTACTACGTGCAGGTGCCGATCGATACCGACCTCATCCTCCAGACATCGAACGGGGACCTCCAGATCAAGGGGACCTCGGGCGACATCGACGGACAGACGGTGAACGGCGGCATCGAGGTGCGATCGGTCTCCGGACCGGTCGATGTGAGCACCACCAACGGCAACATCCGCCTGGCCAGCGTGGGGGGCGAGATGCACGCCGAGACGACGAACGGCGACGTGGCCGCCGAGCTCATGCAGGTGGGACAAGAAGTCGAGCTCACCACCACGAACGGCGACGTGAAGGTCTTTCTTCCCGGCGCCGCGAAGGCGGAGATCGATGCGAGCACCACGAACGGCCGCGTGCGGGTGGGCTATCCCATTCAGCGCGAGGGCGGATCGACGGCGCGGACGCTGCACGGGCGGATCGGCGGCGGCGGCGGACCCACGCTCCTGCTCCGGACGACGAACGGAAACATCGTGGTCGACCGATCCGACCACGCCAAAGGCGACTGAGACGAGGAGGGACGCTTGAGCGGTTCGGTTCCGCACGGAAACATCACGGCCTCGGGTCCCATGACGCGGGGCGACCTCCTGATGCTGCTCTACTGGTTCTCGGACACGAGCGCCGTGCCCGAGGTGCGGGGCATTCGCGGCCTGTCGCGGCTCACGCGCATGGCGATCATCCTCGGGAAAGAGACGGGGCTGGATCGTGACATCCAGACGTATTTCCATTTCCACGTCACGCCGCAGGGCGGAATCGCGAGCGTCGGCGTGTGGGAAGAGCTGCTGCGACTGCGGTCGTACCAGGTCACGGTTCCTCTGCGGTGCCTGGAGCCCATGCCCAAGGAGGAGATGGCCGAGCGCAAGTATCTTCTGGACGAGCACATTCCTCCGCACGAGCGGTCGGAGTTTCCGCTCCCGACCGAGTACGAGCGGGACGTCCTCACGAACAAAGGCACCTTCTTCGCGGCCAAGCGCGAAGATCAGATGGTGGGACGGCGCATCGACGTGATGAAGCGCGCGGCGAGCCTCGAGAAGCTCCCGCTGGCGGAGCTCACGGCGATGGCTCTCCCGCTCGTACGCGTTCCGGCGGGGAGGTAGTCCCGGCCGGACGTCGCCATGCGCGCCACCCGGGCTCTACGCCCAACCATGCTCCGAGGCATCGTCCAGGTCATCGTCGTGTTCTTCTTCCTTCGCATCCTCTTTTGGCTCCTCCGCCTCGTCACCGCCGGCTCCCGTTCGGATACGGATTCGCGTAGCCGCACGTCCGCGCGCGAAGCCCCGGTCCAGCGTCGGAAGGCCATGCGCGTCGACCCGTCCAACGTGACCGACGTTCCGTTCACGGAGATTCCCGCCGGAGGGGATGCGCCGCGCGTGGAGACGCAGCCGTCGGAGCGGATCGAGGCGCGCTGACGTGGGCGCGGATCCGGTCGAGCTGACCGTCGAGACGCGCAGCCGAACCGAGTTCGTACCGCTGGCGCGTCGCATCCAGGCCGAAGCCGCCGCCATCCTCCAGGGGGACGGACTCCTCCACGTCTACGTCCCGCACACGACCGCCGCCGTCACCATCAACGAAGGCTACGATCCCGACGTGGTCGCCGACGTCGAGCGCGTGCTGGACCGGTTGATCCCGTGGAAGGCGGACTACCGCCACAGCGAGGGGAACACGGCGGCCCACGTGAAGGCGATCCTGGTCGGCTCCTCCGTCCTCGTGCCCGTGAGTCGCGGCAAGCTCCAGCTCGGGCGATGGCAGGAGGTCTTCTTCTGCGAGTTCGACGGGCCCCGGACCCGCACCGTCCGACTCGCGTTCCTCTCCGCCTGACCTAGGGTAGACTGGCGGGATGGGGGACTCGCTCGACCTCTTTCCCGAGGGCGCCGGCTCGCGCCGGGCCGCGCGCACGCCGCTTCCCGACCGCATGCGCCCGAGCACGGCCGAAAACTTCGAAGGGGCCGCGGCGCTCCTCGCTCCCGGAACGCTCCTCGGCACCGCCCTTCGCGCGGGCACCCTTCCCTCGATCATCCTCTGGGGTCCTCCCGGCACGGGCAAGACCACCCTCGCGCGCCTCCTCGCGCAGGCGAGCGGCGCCGACTTCAAGGCGTTCAGCGCGGTCACGTCCGGCGTGAAGGAAGTGCGCGAGGTCATCGAGCAGGCTCGGCAGAGGCGACGCGCGACCGGAGCCGCGACGCTCCTCTTCGTCGACGAGATCCATCGCTTCAACAAGGCGCAGCAGGACGCCTTCTTGCCTCACGTCGAGGACGGCACCATCGTGCTCGTCGGCGCCACGACCGAAAATCCATCGTTCGAAGTGAACAACGCGCTCCTCTCCCGGATGAAGGTCATCGTGCTGCCGCAGCTCGACCCGCCGGCGCTCGAGCGGATCGTGCGCCGCGCGCTGGCCGACGAGGAGCACGGGCTTGGACGCTCCGGCGTGCGTGCGGGGGACGATGTGGTCTCGCTGATCGCATCGATCTCGGGGGGCGACGCGCGGGCCGCGCTCCAGACCCTCGAGATCGCGGCCGGGCTCGCCACGGCGGGGAAGCGGGACACGATCACCGCGGAGGACGTGCGGGAAGCCGCGCAGCGCCGTGCGCTTCCGTACGACCGCGTCGGGGAGGAGCACTACAACATCATCTCCGCGCTCCACAAATGCATCCGCGGGAGCGATCCCGATGCGGGGCTCTACTGGCTGGCCAGGATGCTCGAGGCGGGCGAAGATCCGATGTACGTGGCCCGGCGGCTGGTCCGATTCGCGTCGGAGGACGTGGGGCTGGCGGACCCGGAGGCGCTTCGATTGGCGGTGACCGTGAAGGACACGGTGCATTTTCTCGGGATGCCCGAGGCCAACACCGCGCTCGCGCAGCTCGTCGTCTACCTCGCGCTCGCGCCGAAGAGCAATTCGATCTATCGCGCCTACCAGGCGGCCGCCGCGGACGCGCTGGAAAAGCCGCCTTATCCCGTCCCCCTCTGGATCCGCAACGCGCCCACGCCCCTGATGAAACAAATCGGCTATGGGCGGGACTATGCGTATGCCCATGACTACGACGATGCGATCGTCACCCAGCGCTACCTCCCGGACGAGCTCCGCGACGCGCGCTACTGGCAGGCCGTCGCGCGCGGCGCGGAGAAGGAGCTGGGCGAGCGCCTGGAGCGGATTCGCGCGGAAAAGGAGCGGCGAAGGGCGGAGGAGGGGGATACGCGCGGCAAGCGAGGGAGCGCTGCCGGCGGGAAGGGCGAGGAGGGCGGCAAGCGCGAAGGGGGCGGCAAGCAGGGTGGCGGCCCCAAACCTTGACCCTTCCCTTCGATCGCCACTACAAGAACGTCGCGTCGCTCCTCACCGTCGAGGTCTTCTGGGGCGTCTCGCTCGCCCTCATCTCGATGGTGGCCGTGCTCCCCGTGTTCCTGAGCCAGCTCGGAGCGAGCAATACGGTCATCGGTGCGCTCCCGGTGGTCTGGATCCTGGCCAACGCCTTCTCGAGTCCTTTCGCCGCATACGCCAGCGCCGGCCTCGCGCGTCGCAAAGGGCTGGTGATCCTGCTGCACGTGCTCGCCGCGATCCCGTACCTCGGCATCGCGGCCTGGTTCGGACTCCTGCCCCGGCCATCGCCGGGCGTGGACATCGTGTTCTTCGTCGCGGCGTGGGGGCTGTCGTGGGTGCTGATGGGCTTCACCATTCCGGTCTGGATCAACTTCATCGGCAAGGTGACGCGACCAGAGCTCCGCGCCCGCTCGTTCGGGACGATCTTCTTCTTCCAGACCTTGATGGGTGTGATCGGGGGATGGGTG
>DATJGP010000029.1:0-21110 GCA_035494915.1 Candidatus Eiseniibacteriota bacterium
CTGAACGCGCGGCACGCCGATCTCACCGGGATCCTGAACGGCATCGACGTGAAGGAGTGGAATCCGAGGACCGACCGCGCCATCGCCGCGCGCTACGACGCCGAGTCGCTGGATGGGAAGGGCGTGTGCAAGGCCGCGCTCCTCGAGGAGCTGGCGCTCGACCAGCGGGACGACGCGCCGCTCGTCGGCATCATCGCGCGGCTCGTCGAGCAGAAGGGATTCGATCTCGTGGAGCAGGCGGCCGAGCGGCTCTTCGAGCGTCCCGCGGCGTGGGCGGTGCTCGGCCGGGGCAGCGCTCGCTTCGAGGCCCTTTTCCGCGAGTGGGCGCGGCGGAAGCCGCGGCAGATCGCGTTCCGCGCGGAGTTCAACGATCCGCTCGCGCACCGGATCGAGGCCGGGGCCGACTTCTTCCTCATGCCCTCGCGCTACGAGCCGTGCGGGCTCAACCAGATGATGAGCATGCGCTACGGCACGGTGCCCGTCGTACGGGAGACGGGGGGACTCGCCGACACCGTCACCCCCTTCGGTTCGGAGGAGCTCGCCGAGGGCACCGGACTCCTCTTCCGCCCCTATACGGCCGAGGCGCTCCTCGACGCGGTGGATCGGGCGATCGCGCTCTACGGGGACCCTGTCTCCATGGCGCGAGCGCGCCGGAACGGGATGTCCCAGGACTTCTCGTGGGAGCGATCGGCCCGGAAGTACGTCCAGCTCTACAGGGCCGCGAACGGCGCGAAGCGCATGGGGAGCGGCTTCGGACGCTGGCTCGAGGCGGTGGAGCGGGGCGAGGGCGCCGAAGCGGAAACGCCGGGCCAAGGTTCCGGCTGGGAGCCTCCCGCCTAGGCCGACGGGGGTTGCTTGACGCCCCGTCCGAGGGCGGTTTAGAATGCCCTCCGCCTCGCCGAACATGAGACTGTCTTCGAGCGGAAGTAGCTCAGCCCGGTAGAGCCCCACCTTGCCAAGGTGGTTGTCGCGGGTTCAAATCCCGTCTTCCGCTCCATATTTTTTCCCTCCAGACCCCCTGATTTCCCTTGTAGCTCTTGCTCTCTCCCTAGGAGAGTGGTAGTTATCCACCCGGCGCCGACGAAATCCGGATCGGCGAACGCACACGAAAGGAGAGGTGCATGCCAGCAAAGAAGCGCGCCAGCAAGCCCGCCACGAAGAAGAAGACTGCCGCTCGCACCAAGCGCAAGCCGAACGCGGCGTTCATGAAGCCGCTCACGCCGACGGGCCCTCTCTCCGAGGTCGTGGGTGCGAAGGCGATTCCGCGTACGGAGGTCACGAAGAAGCTTTGGGCGTACATCAAGAAGAACAAGCTTCAGGACAAGACCAAGCGCACGATGATCAATGCGGACGACAAGCTTCGCGCCGTGTTCGGTGGCAAGCGTCAGGTGAGCATGTTCGAGATGACGAAGCTCGTCTCGAAGCATCTCAAGTAGGCGCCCGCTCCACTCCATCGGTACGTTCCACGCCCCGCCGCTCCTCGCGGCGGGGCGTTTTCTTTGGCCCCGCGGCGGCCGCCTTGACATGCGGGCGCACCCCGCTATCCTCACGCCAACGTTCCGCGGCCGAGCTCCGTCGGCCGCACGTCCTCGGCCGCGCCACCAGGGGGGCTCGCTGAGCGACGAATCCGTCCTGATGGACGACGGGTCCGATCCCGAGCGGGAACCGAGGCTCGGGACCACGATCAATCTGCTCGCTCGGATCCGCGCGGGCGACCCGCGTGCGCGCGCGATTCTCTGGCACCGCTTCCTTCCGCGCCTGAAAAACCTCGTGCAGGGCTATACGCTTCCGGCGCACCTGCGCGTGCTCCACGACGTGGACGACATCATCATGCGCGTGATCGAGCGCGTGGATCCCAGGCTCACGTCCTTCAACTACGAACGCGAAGGGGCGTTCCTCCGGTATCTGCGCGTCGTCACCCGCCGCTACATCATCTCGATCACGCGCTCGCGCGCGCCGGCGATGGAAGAGCTGGACCCGAATACCCGCGCGGCGGGATGGAATCCGGAACAGGAGGCCATCCGCCGGGATCAGAGGAGAGCGGTCCGGCGTGCTCTTGGGATCCTGACGCCGCTGCAGCGGGAGGCCGTGGTGATGCGGTTGGAATACCGATTCAGCTACGAGGAAATCGCCAGGGAGCTCGACCAGCCCAACGACCATGCGGTGCGCATGATGATCCGTCGCGCGATACTCAAGATCGCGGAGTACCTGCGGGACCACCGCGACTTCGAGAGCTGACGGCGGTCCCGCGGGCTAAAGCTACGGATGTGGCGTGCGGGGCGGGGCCTGGGCGGCCCGCGCCTGCAGATAGTCTTCCTTCAGCCAGGGAGCGATCCTGCTGAGCTTCTCGACGACGCGCGCCCGCTCCTCGCGCCGCGTACTCGCATATGCCTTCCGCAGACGCTCGAGCGACTTCGCGCGCTTGCGGCGCTTCATGAGCATGGACTGCTTGTGGCTTCGTGCCATGGTTGGGCCTCCGGCGCGCCGGGGTCCCGCCCGCGAATCGGGCGGTCGCAGCGGCGCGCGACTCGAGACGGAGCATAGCACGCGTCTCTAGGCCACCGGTGGGTGGGCCAGGTGGTGGCGCGTCGCGGATTGATAGGCCTCGCCCAGGTCGAGCAGCAGGCCCTCCTCGAAGGGCGCGCCCATGATCTGGAAGCTCGTCGGCATTCCGTCCTTGCCCGGTCCCATGGGGAGCGCGATCGCGGGAAGGCCGCAGCCGTTGCCCACCGCGCCGACCGGATCCGGGTAGGGGAGCGTCTTCGTGAAGTCCTCGTGAATGGTGGGCGCGACCGAGAGGAAGTTCGTCGCCACGATCACGTCGTACTTGCCGTAGAAGTCGGCCATGCGCTCCTGGAGCACGGTGCGCATGCGGCTGGCTTTCACGTAGTCCGATCCCGTGAGCGCGGCCGTCACCTCGCGCTGATAGGCCGCGTAGGGATCGTGGAGCTTCCGGACGGAGCCGTCCTCGAAGAAGGGCTCGAACGCCGAGATCGCCTCCGCATAGAGGATCGTCGTCGTCAGCTCGCTCGCCGGCATGTCGGGGAGCACGGCGGTCTCGATCTTGAGGCCCAGGCGGCGGAGATCCTCCACCGCGTCGTCGAAGCGGGAGCCCACCTCCCGCTCCGCTCCCTTAGTCTTCGCGAAGTCGCTCGGGATGAGCGCCGCCCTGAGCCGGCCGTAGTCGGGGCGCTTGCGATCGATTTGAACCGGCTCGTCGGACGAGGTGAGATCGCGCGGGTCGGGACCGGCGATCGCGCGCAGGATGAGCCGGCAATCGGCCGCGCTCCGGGCCATCGGGCCGATCTTGTCGAGCGTGTACGAGCCGACCATGCCCCCGGCGCGGCTCACCCGTCCGTAGGTGGGGCGAAGCCCCGTGACGCCGCAGAAGGCCGAGGGGCAGAGGATCGATCCCCACGTCTCGGTGCCGATGCCGAAAGCCACGAAACCGGCCGCGACCGAGGCGCCCGTCCCGGAGGAGGATCCTCCGGTCCACCGTTCGCGATCCCACGGATTGCGCCCGGGCCCCTGGAGCGACGCGCCCGCGTCGCGATAGCCGAGACATCCGGCGAACTCCACCATGGAGAGCTTCCCGAGGAGGACGGCTCCGGCCTCGCGCAGCTTGCGCACGACGGTGGCGTCCTCGTCGATCATCTGATCCTTGGTGGGCGCGGCGCCCCAGGTCGTCTTGATCCCAGCCGTCGCGAGGAGATCCTTCGCGCCGTACGGAATGCCGTGGAGCGGCCCCCGGTACCGTCCGCGCCCGATCTCGCGCTCCGCCTCGCGGGCCTGCTCCAGCGCGACATCGGGCGTGACGGTGGCGAAGGCGTTGTACCGGCCGGCGTACTCATGGATGCGGTCGAGATACGCCTGCGTCAGCTCGACGGGCGAGAGCCGCCGCGCCTTGATGTCCGCGGACAGCTCGGTGACGGTGCGGTAGAGGACCTCCTCGCCGATCATGACGTCCTCCCGCGGCGAGCCTTCATCGGCCGGAAGACCATCGCGGGCGGACTCCCGGCGGGGAGCGTGTAGCTCCGCACCACCTTGAGCATGTCGGCCACGCTCTTCTTCTCGGTCCGGAGCTCCTTCTCGAGCGCCGCGCTGCTCTTGGCCGGGGCCGGCGCGCCCGAGGCGGGACGATGGCGCTCGGTGGTCTTGGCGGCGGCGAGGGCCGGATCGGAGGTCATGGCCAGGGTCGCCGCGCTCGCGGCGAGGAGCTTCACGAAACGGCGTCTCGGAATCGCGGGCGACGAATCCATGGATTCCTCCTGGTTGGGACGCTAGGGAAGCGGTGACGCTACCACCGCGGGGCCTCGCGCGCCAGACGCGCGGCGGGGCTGCTATAGTTCGCATCCATGAGCGCGCGCCACGTCGTCGTGATCGGGGGAGGAGCGGTGGGCCTCGCCTCGGCCGACGAGCTCCTCGCGCGCGGGCATCGGGTCACGATCGTCGAGCGCGGCGGTCCCGATCACGACTGCTGCTCGCTGGGGAACGCGGGGTACATCTCCCCGAGCCACTTCATGCCTCTCGCGGCGCCGGGACTCCTCGGCCAGGCGATCCGATGGATGGGGAATCCCGAGAGCCCGTTCTACGTCCGGCCGCGTCTCGATCCCGCCCTCGCCACGTGGATGTGGCGCTTCTGGCTCGCCTCGTCGCAGGCGCGCGCGCACGCGGCGGGACCCCTGATGCGCGATCTCAATCTCGCGAGCCGAACGCTCTTCGAGTCGCTCGCGGCGGAGACGGGCGACGCCTTCTCGCTCGTGCGCCGCGGTTGCCTCACCCTCTTCCAGACCCAGCGCGGTCTCGACCGCGAGGCCATGCACGCCGAGCGCTCACGGGAGCTCGGCATGGACGCCGAGGTGCTGGACGCGAAAGCGGTGGCCGTCCTCGAGCCGAGCGTCTCGCTCGACGTGAAGGGGGGCGTGTTCTATCCGCTCGACGCGCACGTCACGCCCGATCGCTTTCACTCGACCTTGAGCCGCCGCGTGTCGGAGAAAGGGGGCGTGTTCCTCTGGAACGCGGACAGCCGCGGCTGGCGTCACGACGCGGGGCGGATCCGCGCGGTCGCGACGACGCAGGGGGACATCGAGGGGGACGAATTCCTCGTCGCGGCGGGAGCGTATTCGTCGGCGCTCGTCGCGCCGCTCGGCATCGGCCTTCCGCTCCAGCCCGGGAAGGGGTACAGCCTGACGATGCCGAAGCCGCCGGAGATGCCCACGCGGCCGCTCCTGCTCCAAGAAGTGCGCGTGGCGATCACGCCCATGAACGGATCGCTTCGCTTCGGGGGAACGCTGGAGCTGGGCGCCTGGAGCCCGGAGATCAGTCCACCTCGCATCCGCGGCATCGTGCGCTCCGCCCTCGAGCATCTTCCGGCCTTTCGCGAGGAGCACTTCAACGCTCTGAGGGCCTGGTCCGGGCTCCGTCCCTGCTCGCCCGACGGGCTCCCGTACGTCGGGCGCTTCCGGCGCTTCGACAACCTCTCCGTCGCGGCGGGACACGCCATGATGGGCCTCTCGATGTCGATGATCACGGGGCGCGTGGTGGCCGAGATTCTCTCGGACGAGCGGCCCTCCTACGATCTCAAGCTTCTCGATCCGGACCGCTACGGTTGACGTTCCGGCCGATGCGCGCGCCGGCGCGTCCCATCCTGGGAGGACTTCGATGAACTTCGGCCGCGCCATGCTCCGCGAATGGCTCCTCGATCCCGACGTGACCTATCTCAACCACGGCACCGTGGGCGCGCCGCCGCGCCGCGTGCTCGAGGCGCAGCAGAAGATCCGGGACGAGATCGAGCGGCGCCCATCGGAGTTCCTCCTGCGCGACCTCATGCCGTCCGACACGGGGCGCTCGCTCGGTCCGGAGCCGCTCCTCCGCAGCGCGGCCCGCGCCATCGCCCGCTTCGTTCACGCGCGCGAGCAGGACCTCGCGTTCGTCGAGAACGCGACGACCGGCGCCAATGCCGTGCTCCGCTCCCTCGATTTCAAGGCGGGGGACGAGATCGTGGCCACCCAGTTCGGGTACGGCGGCGTCACCAAGGCGGCGCGCTACGTCGCGCGCCGCGCGGGGGCGACCGTGCGCATGGCGGACATGCCGCACCCCGTCCAGCACCCGGACGCGATCGTGCGAGCGGTCGAAGAGGCGCTCACGGCGCGGACGCGGCTCGTCATCGTGGACCACGTCACGTCCGAGACCGCACTCGTCCTTCCGGTGCGGGAGATCGCGGACGCGTGCCGGAAGCGCGGCGTGCCCGTGCTGGTGGACGGGGCGCATGGGCCGGGCGCGGTGCCCGTGGATCTCGGGGCCCTTGGCGTCGACTGGTACGCGGCGAATCTCCACAAGTGGGCGCTCACCCCGCGCCCTTGCGGCTTTCTCTGGGCGCGCGACAGCCGGCAGACGGACCTCCATCCGGCCGTTGTGACCTGGGGGCTCGATCTGGGATTCACCACCGAGTTCGACTGGGGGAGCACGCGCGATCCGTCCGCGTTCCTGGCGGCGCCGGAGGGGATCGCCTTCCTGGAGCAGTGGGGACCCGGCGTCGTCCCATCCCGCAATCACGCGCTCGCGTGGGAAGCGGGGCAGCGGCTGGAGGCGGCGTGGGAGACCGACGCCGCGGCGCGCGAGGACATGATCGGCTGCATGATCACCGTCCCGCTACCGGCCGCGGCCGGGTCCACCAGCGACGACGCGCACGCGCTCCGCGACGCGCTCCTCTTCGAGGACAAGATCGAGATCCAGCTCCACGCGTTCCGGAGCCGGCTCTGGGTGCGTCTCTCGGCGCAGATCTACAACGACATCGACGATGTGGATCGGCTGGCGCGCGCCGTGCGCGCGCGCGTGGGGGCCGGCTCGCGCTCGTAGGTCATGCGTGGTACGGCGGCGGATGGCCGAGCGGACCTTCCTTCAGATATCCGGTGACACTCGCCACCATCAGGATCAGCTCCGCCGGCTCGACGGGCTTCGGGATGTGCAGGTCGTATCCGGCGGAGAGCGCCTCGAGGCGATTCGCGAGGCGCGCGTAGCCCGTGAGCGCGATCGCCGGCACGTCTCCGCCTTGCTCCTTCCCGAGCGCCCGGATGCTCCGGATCAGGCTGTAGCCCGACTCCTCCGGCAGGCCGATGTCGGACACGAGCACGTGAGGCTTCCACTTCGAGAACATGGCGCGCCCTTCTGCCGCCGACGGACAGGCGCGCACCGTCGCTCCGCGTCTCGAGAGGATCTCGACGACGAGGGTGCGGGCGTCGGCTTCGTCATCCACCACGAGCACCCGCAGGCCCGCGAGCGAGGGCAGGCGATCCATGCGGTCGGGGTGTGAATTGGACGCAGCGCCCTGATTCGATCCGAGCCGCGCGTCGAACGGTGCACGGCCGGAGCCGTTTCGCTCGAGCTGCGACGGCAGACGGGAGGACATGTCCTCCCGCGACGCGCGAGGGATGCGAACGACGAAGGTCGCGCCCTCTCCCTCTCCCGCACTCTTGGCTTCCACGGTTCCTCCGTGCATTTCGGCCAGGTTCCGGGCGATGGAGAGCCCCAGGCCCAGACCCGTGTAACGGCGTGAAATCGAAGTGTCGCTCTGGCTGAATCGATCGAAGACGTGCGGGAGGAACTCGGGGCGAATCCCGATCCCGTTGTCCGAGATCGTGAAAGCCACGTTCGCTCCGTCCGCACGGAGCGTGGCGTGGATGCGCCCACCCTGCGGCGTGAACTTCACCGCGTTCGCGAAGAGATTCCATAGGATCTGCTGGAGGCGGGCGGGATCCGCGAAGATCGGACCCGCGGCGTCTGTCTCGGCCACGATCTCGATCTGCTTCCCCTGCGCGAGCGGCCGCACCATGTCCGCCGCCGACAGGAGCACCGGACCGGGATCGAGGAGCCGTCGTTCGAGCTCGAGCTTGCCCGAAACGAGCCGCGACACGTCGAGCAGGTCCCCGACGAGGCGAGAGAGCGCCGTCGCGTTCCGCTCGATCGTGTCGAGCGCGCGCGGAGTCTCACGGGTGTCCATCGTTCCGGCCTGGAGCAGGCGCAGCCAGCCGAGGATGGACGTGAGCGGGGCGCGGAGCTCGTGCGAGATCATCGCCAGGAACTCGTCCTTCGCGCGGCTTGCCGAATCGGCCACCGCGCGCGCCTCCCGCTCGCGATCGTGTGCGCGCTGGATGGCCTCGTCGAACTCGCGCCGCGCCGTCACGTCTCGATAGAGGAGCGTGGTTCCGTCCTCCGCGGGATACGAGGTCACCTCGATCCACCGCTGGAGGCTCGGCACGTAGGCCTCGACGCGCGCGGGCTCGCTACCCATGAGGCGGTCGAAGGGCACGCCAGGGACGAGGTCGAAGGGCTCTCCGACGAGCTCCTCTCGGCTTCGACCCTCGAGTGCCGCGGCCGCGTCGTTCGCGTACCGGCAGCGCCCCTCCCGGTCCACGGACACGAATCCGTCGCTCACGCTGTCGAGCACGCGGGCCATCTGGGCGCGGTCGCGATCGAGGCGCGCGATGAGCATGCTGATCAGGAATCCAGTCCCGAGAAATCCCGCGAGGGCCAGAGCCTCCGTGGGACCGCCAGGGAGGAGCCGTCGCGGTGTGATGAAGAAGTACTCGGCGACGAGACCGCTCGAGAGCGTCGCGACCACCCCGCCTTCGAATCCGGCCACGCAGGCGGCGATGACGACTCCCGCGCAGAAGAGCAGGAATGGGCTCGCCTCGAGGAGTGGCCACGTCGCGAGCTGGAACAGGGCGAACACCGCCGTCACGGCGAGCGCGAACACGATGTGGATCGTGTGCCGGCTGGAGCTCGGGTCCGGTACGTACGAGCTTGGGCTGCGACTCCCCGCGTCGCTCGCGCACGCCAGCGAATCTCCCCACGCTCCCTGCCTCGCGCAGGCAGCGGCGTGCGAGCGCACGAGCGTGAGTCGAGGGGCTACGTGGGGGTGGTGTGCGGCCATCGCCTCTCCGTTACTCCGTCAGGTGCTGGGCCCGGCCGTGCCGGTCCAGCTCCATCCGGTTGGAGAACTCCGCCCCACAGCGGGGACAGGCGTAAGGCATGGGAGACCGCTCTCCGGACGAGCGCTCGGCTACATCGGCCGATCGGTAGGCTCCCGGGGCCTGGCGCTCCTCGGGCGGTGACGCGTGCTGATTCATGTGGCGGTCGAGCTGCTCGGCCGTGGAGAACTCGGCCTGGCAACGAGGGCAACGGTACTGTTCCATGAGTCCTCCAAGCGCCCCCGGAACGCTGCCCGCGTCCCAGGTTGCCGCTGGTTGTAAGAAGATCCTTCCCGTGGGCTACGACCCTGCCGAAGCCTGGCCGTCCACCGACGGGGCGCCCACCCGCCCAAGCCCCATGGCTCCTTGAGGTTCGGACCGACCGTGCCGGCCTTGCCTCGTTCCGGTCCCGGGGCGGGTCTGGTGGCGCGTGCTCTGCATGGGAGGGGTAGCAAGCCGCGAACCACAGGAGAGGAGGGACCGCGATGGCCCGATCTTTTTGGAAAGGTAGTCTCAGCTTTGGACTTGTGGAGATCCCGATCCGCCTCCAGCCCGCGACGGTGAGCCACGACCTCGCGTTCACGCTCCTCGACAAGCACGACTTTGCACCCGTGGGCAATCATCGCTACAACAAGAAGACAGGGCGCCAGATCGAATGGAACGACGTGGTGCGCGGGTATGAGTACGAGCCGGATGAGTACGTGGTGCTGAGCGATGAAGAGCTCGATGCGGTGAACGTCAAGGCGACTGGATCGATCGAAATCGTGGAGTTCGTTCCGTCCGATTCCATCGACTCGCTGTACTTCGAGACGCCGTACTACATCGAGCCGATGAAGAAGGCGAGCAAGAGTTACGCGCTGCTCAGGACCGCGCTCGAGCGGACGGGACGCACCGGCATCGCGCGCGTCGTCCTTCGCACGCGGCAGCGCACCGCGGCACTCGTCGTGCGCGGCTCCGCCCTCGTGCTCAACCTGCTCCGGTACGCCCACGAGCTTCGACCCACGAGCGACCTCGAGCTGCCGGAAGGGAAGGGCGTGAGCGTCTCCGAGGCCGAGGTCCGGATGGCCGAGCGTCTCATCGGGGAGATGCACGCGGAGTGGAATCCGGATCAGTTCCAGGACGAGTATCACGACGAGGTGCTCGCACTCGTGGAGAAGAAGGTGCGCGCGGGCAAGACGCACGTGATTCTCAAACCGGAGGCCGCGCCGAAGCGGTTGAGCGCCCGGTCCGATGTGGTGGATCTGATGCCGCTCTTGAAGAGGAGCCTCCAGGAGCGCGCGACTTCGAAGCCGGCGCGCGAGGGGCGCGGGCCGGCGGCACGGAAATCCGCGGTGCGGAAGACGGCGGCGCGAAAGTCGGCGCGCGCGAAGGCGCCCGCGCGAACGAAGCGGACGGCCTGACATGCCGCTCACGACGTACCGGAAGAAGCGTGACTTCAAGAAGACGCCCGAGCCCAAAGGGAGAGCCGCGCGCCCGTCCAAGCGCCGAGGTCCGATGTACGTGATCCAGAAGCACGCCGCATCCCACCTCCACTACGACTTCCGCCTCGAGCTGGACGGCGTGCTGAAGAGCTGGGCGGTTCCCAAGGGACCGAGCTTGAATCCCGCCGACAAGCGGCTCGCGGTCGAGGTCGAGGACCATCCGGTCGAATACGGCGACTTCGAGGGGACGATCCCCAAGGGCGAGTACGGAGGCGGATCGGTGCTGCTCTGGGACCGCGGCACGTGGTCGCCGGTGGGCGATCCGCACGAGGGACTTCGGAAGGGGCGATTCTCCTTCCAGCTCCACGGGGAGAAACTGCAGGGAAAGTGGCTCCTCGTCCGGATGAAAGGGCGCGACGAGGACCGGAAGCCTACCTGGCTCCTGTTCAAGGAACGGGACGCGGAAGCGCGCACGCGCGGCGACGTGCTCGTGAACGAGCCCCAGAGCGTGAAGACGGGGCGGACGCTCGAGGAGGTGGGATCGAACGGCAAGGTCTGGCACTCGAACCGGTCGGCTGCTCGCAGCGCACGCTTCGCGGCGTCGCGCTCCAACCCCGCGCGCCCGACACCCGCGACGCGCGCGACGAGCGCCAAGTCCGTGCGGTCGAAAGCGGCGCCGCGCACGCCCCGAATCCCTCCGATGCAGCTCGCGACACTGGTGACCCGCGCTCCCGAAGGGGACGACTGGATCCACGAGATCAAGTACGACGGGTATCGCGCACTCTGCCGCCTCACGCGCGGAAGCGCGTCCTTCCTCATGCGCTCGGGGCAGGACTGGACCAGCCGCTTCGCGGATCTCGCCGAAGCGGCTGAGCGCCTCCAGGTGGACCAGGCGGTGCTCGACGGCGAGATCGTCGTCGTGGAGCCGGACGGCCGCACGAGCTTTCAGGCGCTCCAGAACTCGATGGGCGGCGGGGGCCGCGGAGCGCTCGTCTATTACGCGTTCGATCTCCTGTCGAAGGACGGCGAGGACCGGACGAAGCTCCCTCTCGAGGAGCGAAAGGCGGCGCTCGCCGAGCTCCTCGCGTCCTCGAACGACGCGATCCGCTATAGCGATCACGTGGCGGGTAACGGCCCGGCGGTATACGACGAGGCCTGCCGGCGCGGCCTCGAAGGGATCCTCTCGAAGCGGCGCGACGCGCCGTATCGCGGCGGTCGCGTGGGAGCGTGGCTCAAGGTGAAGTGCACCGCGCGGCAGGAGCTCGTGATCGTGGGCTTCACGGATCCGCAGGGATCGCGCTCCGGCTTCGGCGCGCTCCTCCTGGGCGTTCGCGACGGCGCGAGCCCGCTCCGCTACGCGGGGCGCGTGGGAACCGGGTTCACGCACGAGTCGCTCGTCGATCTCACGCGAAAGCTCCGCGCTCTCGAAACCAAGGAGGTGCCCGTGACCGACGCACCGCGTTCGAAGCGCGGCGTTCACTGGGTCGAGCCCAAGCTCCTCGCGGAGGTCGCGTTCACGGGCTGGACCGACGACGGGAAGCTCCGCCATCCGTCGTTCCAGGGACTTCGCGAGGACAAGAAGGCCTCGCAGGCCAAGCGAGAGCGTCCCGTGCCGCCGCCGAAACCAACGCGCAAGGGACCGCCCAAGCGGGATCCGGGCCGGAAGACTCCGCTCCGCGATCCGCCGCACGACGATCCCAAGCACCCTCCGGTTCGCGAGCCACCGGACGAGGCGCGGGAGGCGACGGTGGCCGGCGTGGTGATCACGCACCCCACGCGCGTCCTCTTTCCGGAGGCCGGGATCACGAAGCGCGATCTCGCCTCCTACATGGAAGCGGTGGCCGAGCGGATGCTCCCGCACGTGGACGGGCGTCCGCTCATGCTCGTCCGGTGCCCGGACGGGCGGACGGGCGGCTGCTTCTTTCAGAAGCATCCGGGATTCACCGTTCCGCCCGCCGTCCGTCAGATCACCGTCCGCGAGTCGAAGGGGAACGCTACGTATCTGTCGGTATCGAGCACGGCCGGCCTGGTCGGCTTGATCCAGGTCGGGGTGATCGAGATCCATGTCTGGGGCGCGCGCGAGGACCGGCAGGAGGCACCCGACCGGCTCGTCTTCGATCTCGACCCGGATCCCTCCGTGCCCTGGCCGAGGACCATTCGCGCGGCTCTTGATCTCCGCGAGCGTTTACGCGATCTCGGGCTCGAATCGTTTCCGAAGACTACCGGCGGGAAGGGGCTTCACGTCGTCGTGCCGTTTCGCCGCGGACCCTCCTGGGAGGACGTCGCGCGGGTCGGCACCGCGGTGGGCGCGTCCATGATCCAGGAGGCGCCCGATCAATTCACCGCGACGCTCTCCAAAGCGCGGCGACACGGAAAGATCCTCATCGACACGCTGCGAAACCGGCGCGGCGCGACGTGGGTCGCGCCGTACTCGCCACGCGCGCGGGAGGGGGCTCCCGTCTCGATGCCGCTCGCCTGGAGCGAGGTCACGCCGAAGCTCCGGCCAGGGGCGTTCACCGTGCGGACCGCGGCCGCTCGCCTCCGGACGAAGGATCCCTGGGGCACTCTCGAGGGGATTCGACAGAGCCTCCCCAAGGTGCGCGTGTAGAAACGACGGTTCCCTGGTCCCAGAGGTACAAGCCCTCCGCCACAGTGTGCCTCGTAAACGCAATGCCTGTACTAAAAGTCCCGTGGCACGGTCGTTGATGGGATTCTGGGTCGATCCCAGATTTCCATCGACGAGGTCCCCATGAACCGGTCACAGCGCCGAAGCTGGAAAGACATCACGAGCGTCATCGCACTGGCCGCCATCGTCCTCACGCTGGCCCTGGTCCAGATCCCACTCCTCGCGGGGAAGATCCAGACCGAGCTCATGGGCCCGGGTCCGGACGCCGAGGACACGGGCGTGCGTGGCGCGGTGATGCCGGCGCTCGAGACGCCGATCGCTCCCACCACGACCGAGGCCGGTCTGCCGGTCGAAGCTCATGTGTGGCTCGCTCCCATCGGGAGCCTCGGCACGAGCACCGGCCTCGGCTGGGTGGAGAGCACGGGCGATGATGGAAACGCGTCGGCCGATGGACGTCAGGGATTCCATGTGCGGCTCGGCGGCGGACTGATGGCGCCGCTCACTCCGAGCGTGGGGGTGGATATTCGAGGATAGGAACGCTCTTCGGAGCGTCGAGGAAAGTCCAGGCGCCGTGTGAACGGCGTCAGGATGAACGGGAGCACTCCTGAGTTCTCCCGGCAGCCCCCGCGCCGCGCGCGCGGGGGCTTTGTTTTGGCCCGCGTTCATGACACACCTTCGGGCTTCCAGCTTTGTATCCGATACAACGTCGCCCCCGGAAAGGGCGCCGCCGGCGGCTCTGCGATCGCATAACCCCATGGTTTGCCGTGCGTTCGTGATGGCACGGAACGTGCCCTGATGCACAGCAGGTGCCGCTTCGCCGCCGCCCGCGTCCGGCGGTGCGACTCCAGGCGGACCTTCGAACCGACCGGACGCAAGGAGGCCGAAATGCTTTGGACGATCACGATCCTCTTGTTTCTGCTGTGGCTCGTCGGGATGGTCTCCAACTACACGTTGGGGGGATTCATCCACCTGCTGCTCCTGCTCGCCATCGTCACGATGCTGATTCGCATCATCCAGGGGCGCCGGCCGGTCTGAGCGGCAACGGGACCGCAAACCGACGCGCGGTCCATCGACGAAAAGGGAAGGCTCTCGGGTTCGAGCCTTCCCTTTCGCATGTCTCGTCCTCGTGACCTGCCGCTCAGAGCGCGATCGACCTCACGTCCACGGGCCGTCGGCCTTGCCTCGACGATCGGAGTCGCGCTCCGACATGCTGCGACCGGGCTGCGTGCCGCCGGTGTCGCGCTCGGCGTCTTCGTCCTCGTCCCACTCGTCCTCGTCGACATCGCTGGCTTCGATGTTGACGGATGATTCCGCGATCTGGGTGAGCCGCTGGTCGGCCTCCTTCTCCTCGTTCAGGGTTTCCTCGAGGAGACGCGCGGCCTTGGTGTCGCCCTTGATCTGGGCAAAGGTGCGCAGGGTTCCATAGGAAGCGATCTCGTAGTGCTCCACCCGCTGCGCGGCCGCGATGATTCCCGCGTCGATGACGCCGGGGTCTCCATCCTCCTGCAGAATCTCCTGCCCCTCCTCGATGATGCCGGACATGCCCTTGCATGTCTTTCCGCTCGCGGGCTTGCCCATGTCCTGGAAGATTTCCTCGAGGCGCTCCACATGGCGCCGGGTCACCTCGAGGTGATCCTCCAGCGCGGTGCGAAGCTCGGGCGACGTCGCGGCCTTGACCATCTTCGGGATGGCCTTCACCAGCTGCTTCTCAGCGTTGTAGGCGTCCTTCAACTCGTCCAGATAGAGCTTGTCGAACGAATCCATCTGCATGGCATCCCTCCTTGGATCGTACTAGGTCGTGATAAAGCTGGGAGGGTCCGGAGCGGCTGCCGCTGCAGCCGTCTCCGGCCCTCCTCGAAGTCACTCTCGCGGGATCGGTGTCGGCGCCGGTTTGGAAGGGGACCTCCTCCGAGCCGGATCCCGCGGAGCAAGCCGCTCACTCGGGCCGCCATGCGCCGCGGCCCCCGCGGCGGTGTCTAGGCGGACCAGGCGTCGCCGGATTCGCGGCTCCTCTGGCTCCGCTGGAACTCATCGCGTCCCGCATTCATGGCGGACGTCGCGTCCTGCCTGATCCCCTCGACGAAGTGGCGCGTACGCCCAACCACGCTCTTGGCGTTCGTTCCCAGCTTCTGGGCCGCCACTCCCACCTTCTTGCGTGTGTCCTTTCCGTTGGCCGGTGCCAGGAGGAGCGCGATGCCGGCGCCCACGAGAGCACCGACCATGAACTGAGGTGGGATCGACTTGCTGGTGCGTGGGGTTCCGTAGGTATCCTGGAGCTCGTGCATGGTCGTCTCCTTTCGTTCGTCACTCGACGCTCGTCGGCGCGCTCGACGTTGTTACAACGGCCGTCCCATTTCGGTGACTTGGGAACAACCGACCGTGCGGCGCGCGTTTCCACGGGGTCGTTTGCGACGGCCCCGGCGAGCCCCCCTGCTCGACCATGTCGTCGAGCAAGTACGGGGCCATGGTGTGGGATACGAGTGAAGCAAGATCCGGAACCTGATGCGGGACCGCGTTGTTGGCTGCCACGCGCTCGTCCTGAAAAAAATTGCAAAGGCCCACTTGTCCCCGGCTTCGCGGGCGTGCCATGCTCGATGGGTGCTCGTGTATACGTCACGGGCCGAACCATCGTTCCTCGTGGGAGCAAAGGACGTTCGAGAGATGACCGATTCCGCCATCCCGTTCGAAGCTCCATTCCTCGCCATGACGGAGGGTTCTCTGGTGCCAGCCGATCCGGAATCGAGGCTCGCCGAGCACGTCCGCCGGCTATCCCGGCTCTTCCGGGCGGCGGGACACGACCTGCGAGGGCCTCTCCATTCCATGGCGCTCCAGCTCGAGCTCCTACGTCAGAGCAGCGAGGAAGTGGACGACGCGGAGCTTCGCGAGCGTCAGGGCCGCTACGCGGCCGCGGTGGCCAAGGAGATCTCCCGCCTCGCGCGCATGCTCGAATCGCTATGGGGGGGCGCCGAGGATGGAGGAGAGCGCACGCGCTTCGATCTGCGTGAGACCACCGAGGAGATCCGAGCCATGGTCGAGCCTCACTTCCGGCGGGAGCGAATCGCGCTCGCTTTCCAGCTCCCGGAGGCGGCCGTGGAGGCGGAAGGAAGCCGCGCGGCCGTGCGTCACGCGGGGCTCGATCTCCTCCTGCACGCGGCGGATCGAGTTCCCGGCGGAGAAGTCACGTTGAGCGTGGAGACGCGCGATCCCGTGGCGGTCTTCGGCGTCACGGCGATGGGGCGCAACGGCGTGGACGCGCGCGAGAACACCGAGGAACCCACCGAGGAAGCTCCGTTCGCTGCGGACCGGATCGCCCGACGTCTGGGCGGCACGCTTCGCGCCACGAGGCCCGGCGAGAGATCTTGGCGCTGGGAGCTCGAGCTCCCTCGTCCCCGAACCCCCGAATCGGACAAGGAGAATCATGCCTCAGGCACTCATCGTTGACGACGAGCCCACCTCGGTCAGCGCCATGGCCGAGCTTGTGGAGAAGGAAGGCTTCACGACCACGACCGCGGGCACGCTGGCCGAGGCGAAGAACCGCCTGAGCCAGGAGCGCCCGGACGTGATCCTGGTCGATCTCATGCTTCCGGACGGCAACGGCCTCGCGCTCCTGGAAGAGATGGATCCGTCGCGCCGCGCGGAGGTGATTCTGATCTCCGGTCACGCGACGGTGGACTCGGCGATCTCGGCGCTTCGCGTCGGCGTGCTCGACTACCTCACCAAGCCGGTGGACGTGCGCAGGCTGAAGGCGGTGCTCGCCAACGTGTCGCGCACGCTCGCCTTCAAGGAGGAGGTTGGCTCGCTGCGGGAGGAGCTGCGCCAGCTCGGGCACTTCGGCCGGCTCATCGGCAATTCCACCCCCATGCAGCGGGTCTACGACCTCGTCACTCGCGTCGCTCCGACGGACGCCACGGTCCTCTTGGTCGGCGAGAGCGGCACCGGCAAGGAGGAAGTCGCGGCCACGATCCACGAGCTCGGGCGCCGGAAGAAGCTGCCGTTCCTGCCCCTCAACTGCGGCGCGGTGCCGCCCAATCTCATCGAGAGCGAGCTCTTCGGCCACGAGAAGGGAAGCTTCACGGGCGCGACGCAGATGCACCGAGGCTACTTCGAGCGCGCGTCCAAGGGGACGCTGTTCCTGGACGAGGTCACCGAGATGCCGATCGAGCTCCAGGTGAAGCTCCTGCGCGTGCTCGAGACCGGCACGCTGGTCCGGGTCGGCGGCGACGAGCCGATCTCGGTCGACGTGCGCGTCATCGCGGCGAGCAACCGTTCCCCCGAGCAGGCGGTGAAGGACGGGAAGTTCCGTGAGGACCTCCTCTACCGTCTCAACGTGTTCCCGATCGTCCTGCCGCCGCTGCGCGATCGAAACGGCGACATCGAGCTCCTGGCGGAGCACTTCCTCGCGCAGCTCAACCGCGAAGAGGGGGCCAACAAGAAGTTCACCGCCGTCGCGCGGCGCCGGCTGAACACCTATCAGTGGCCCGGGAACGTGCGCGAGCTCATGAACATCGTGCGCCGCGCATTCATCCTCGCGGAGGAGTCGATCGAGCTGGACGGCCTTCCGGTCCCCGCGACCACCGGCGTCGGATCCTCGGCGGGAGGCGCCGCTCCGGACGCGATTCGCGTGGGCATGTCCCTCGCGGAGCTGGAGCGCCACTTCATCCTCGCGACGCTCGAGCAGTACGGCGGGGACAAGCGGAAGGCGGCGGAAGTGCTCGGGATCAGCTTGAAGACCATGTACAACCGCCTCAACAACTACGCGGCCGCGGTCTGACGACGCGCGGCCGCCTTGCGGCGGCCGGCGCGCTCCTAGCGGAGCGCCACCTCCACCTCTCCTCGACGCTCCACCACGCTCACGTCCACCTTCGGACCGTTCCGGTCCAGGCGAAGGCTGACGCACGCGTCTCGTACCTTCAGATTCTTGATATGGACCTCGTCGATGAACTCCGGGAGCGCTGGCCGGACCAGAATGAGCTGGCCTTGGGAAGCGTCGACCCGAAGTCCGAGGCAAGCCTTGAGGAGTAGAAACGGAGCCGCCGCCGCCCATGACTGCGGCGAGCACGCGACCGGGTAGAGCGTGGGCCCGGCGTCGCGCGTGCGGCCGAAGCCGCAATAGAGCTCCGGCGTTCTCCGCAGATCGAAGTGGAGGCTCGCCTCGAACAGCGCCGCGAGCACGCGCGTGGCGGCCTCGTGGAAGCCGTAGCGCGCGAATCCCGCCGCGATGATCGCGTTGTCGTGGGGCCACACCGAGCCATTGTGGTAGGACATGGGGTTGTAGCGCGACTCCTTGAGGGAGAGCGTCCGGATTCCCCAGCCGCTGAAGGTGTCCTCCGCCAAGAGCCCCTGCATGACGAGGGCGGCCCGGCTCTCGCTCGCGATGCCCGTATAGAGCGCGTGCCCCGCGTTCGACGCTCGGACGCGGCAGGGGCGCTTCGATCCGTCGAGGGCGAGCGCGTAGGTGGAGATGTCCTCGCACCAGAAGGCCTCCTCGAAGCGCTGCCGCACGAGCTCGGCCCGCCTCCGGAGCCGGCTCGGATCTCCGTTCATGCCGATGCGCTCCGCGATCGAGGCGGCTGCCTCGAGGGCCGCGGCCACGTAGGCCTGCACCTCGCACAGCGCGATGGGGGCCTCCGCCAGGTCTCCATTGGCGTGCATGACCGAGTCGAAGGAGTCCTTCCATCCCTGCTGCACCAGTCCGTCCTTGGAGGTGCGCGCGTATTCCACGAACCCGTCCCCGTCGGGGTCGCCGTCTCCCTCGATCCATTCGATCGCCCGCACGACGTGGGGCCAGATCTCGCGCGCGTGCGCGACGTCGCCGGTGCGATCGAGATACGCCCCCGCCAGCATGACGAAGAGCGGCGTCGCGTCCACGCTGCCGTAGTAGCGGCCGAACGGAACCTCGCCGAGCGCGGCCATCTCGCCGCCGCGCGCTTCGTGGAGGATCTTGCCGGGCTGCGCATCGCGACCGGGATCGTATTCCGTCGCCTGGTTCGCCGCGAGGTAGTTGAGGACGCCGCGAGCGATTTCCGGGGCGATCCAGAGGGTCATGAGCGCGGTCCAGATTCCGTCCCTTCCGAAGGGCGTGCTGAACCACGGCACGCCGGCGTAGGGATAGGGACCCTGCGGCGTCCGGGTGACCATCAGGTGCAGATCCGCGATCGAGCGCTCGATCCAGTCGTTGAAGGCCGGATTCGAGGTCACGATCGTGGTGTCTCGCGAGAGGCTCGACGCCAGATCGGCCTGCCGCTTCTCGAGCGCTTCGCGAAAGGGGAGCGGTCCCGGCGCGGGCCGGTCGCTGATCTCGCACCGGGTGGTGGTGGCGAGCACCCAGGGCTCGTGCGGCGCGAGGCGGAGCGTAAAGACGGATTCCGACCCCGATTGCGATTGGGGTGACTCGGAGAAGACGACGTGGGTGATGCGGCGACGATCGTCGAGCCCGTCGTACGCGAATTCCATGCCTCGGGCGGTGCACACAACCGGCGCGCGGCGTCCGCTCCGTGCGCGGTGCGTGCCGCGCACCTCGAAGATGTCGGCGAAATCCGCGTCCAGATGGATGGAGAGGTCGAGTGTCACAGGCTTCTGGCCGTGATTGACGAGGCGCAGCTGGTCGTAGGCGACTCCGTTCCAGAGCATGACTTCGCGGCAGAGGTGAATCGTTCCTCGTGGGACGACCGCGCCGTCCTCCCCGGGAAGATCCGGATTCGTGAGATCCACGAGGAGCCGCGTGTTGTCCCGGCTCAGGGTGGAGCTCAAGAGAAGTGGACGGTGCTGAGCCAGCGAGATGCCGAGGCGGGAGAGGAACCGCGTGCCGTCGTAGTAGAAGCCGAGCTCGCCGAAGCCCTGGGGCGCGAGCTCTCCGAAGCGGTCGAGCACGGCGAAGAAATCGTCGTGCTTCAGCACGCGGGTGCGGTCGTCGATCCGCGACGAGCTGGCCAGGATGTAGTAGCGATCCTGGATCTGGATTACGTCATCGACGCCGGTTCGCATGCCCTTCGCGCGCGCTCCTCGATTTGGCGCGCGTAGAGCTCCGCGTAATCGCGCGCCATGCGGTCGGCCGTGAAGCGCCGCTCGAATTCGGTTCGGACGGCCTCGCGGTCGAGGCTCGAGACCCGCTCCACCGCCCGAACCGCTTCCGAGATCTCGCCCACCACGAAGCCGGTGAGCCCGTTCTCCACCACCTCGCGCACGGAGCCTCCTGCGAACGCGATCACGGGAGTGCCGCGCGCCATCGCCTCGATCATCACGAGGCCGAACGGCTCAGGCCAATCGATGGGGAAGAGGAGCGCGAGCGCATTCCCCAGGAACGCGTCCTTGTCCTCCTCGGCGATCTCGCCGACGAAATCGATGTCGGGATCGCTGAGGAGGGGGCGTACGACATCCTCGAAGTACTCGCGATCGGCTGCGTCCACCTTGGCCGCGATCTTGATCGGCAGACCCACGCGATGGGCGATCTGGATGGCGCGGTCCACCCGTTTTTCCGGAGACACGCGCCCCACGAACGCGAGATACCGGCCGGGATTCGGATAGAGCCTCGCGACTCCGGCCGGGATGCCGTGGTGGATCGTGGCCCGCCAGTTGGCGCGCGGGATGGGCTCGCGCTGCGCGTCCGATATCGAGACCAGCGGCATGTCCGCGTACTCGCGGTAGAGAGGCACGAGATCCGGCAGGTCGAGGCGGCCGTGGAGCGTGGTCAGGGTCGGTGTGTGCGATCGACGCGAGAGCGGGAAGTGGATGTAGTCGCAGTGAAAGTGGATGAGGTCGAAGCGATCCTGCTGCGCGAACACCTTCTCGATCATCAGGATGTGGTGCGCCAGCGGGTCGCGGCAGCGGTTGTCCAGCCGGATCGCGCGCGGCGTGACCGGGACCAGGCGCGCCGAGGTGCGCGAGTCCCCGCTCGCGAACAGGGTCACGTCGTGCCCCTGCGCCATGAGCTCTTCCGTCAGGTAGCTGACCACACGCTCCGTTCCTCCGTATCGGCGCGGGGGGACGGATTCGTAGAGAGGTGAAACCTGCGCGATGCGCAGACGCTCGCCAGCTCGATGGGCCTTCACGATTCTCGGGAATAGCAGGCACCGTGCCGGAGGCCATCGCCAGGGT